>NZ_CP149511.1:602344-903516 GCF_040126305.1 Pararhizobium sp. A13
GATCCGCGCTGCCCTATGGCGTCAAGGTCGACCAGATTGCCAACCAGCCGGAGGTCGTGACCGACGCGGTCAGCGAATTCATGCATGCTCTCGGCGAAGCGCTGGTGATCGTGCTCGTTGTCTCCTTCCTGTCGATCGGCTGGCGCTCCGGCCTGGTGATCGCCATTGCCATCCCGCTCGTGCTCGCCGCCACCTTTGCCATCATGTACGAACTCGGCATCGACCTTCAGCGCATTTCGCTCGGAGCCCTCATCATCGCGCTCGGCCTGCTTGTCGATGACGCGATGATCGTGGTCGAGATGATGGAACGCAAACTCGAGGAGGGGCTGCACAAGGTCGATGCAGCGAGTTTCGCCTATTCCTCGACCGCCTTTCCGATGCTGACCGGCACTTTGATCACCACGGCCGGCTTCATCCCCGTCGGTTTCGCGGCCTCGACCGCCGGCGAATATGTGCGCTCGTTGTTCTACGTCGTCGGGATTGCGCTGGTCGTATCGTGGTTCGTGGCGGTCTATTTCACGCCCTGGCTTGGCTATATGATCCTCAAGCAGCGCCATCATGCCGGGGAGCATCACGACGTTTTCGATACGCGCTTCTACCGCCGCCTGCGCGCCACTGTCGGGTGGGCCGTGCGCCACCGCGTCATCGTACTTTCGCTGACGCTGGTCACCTTCGCCACCAGCCTGTGGGCCTTCCAGTTCATTCCGAAAAACTTCTTCCCGCAGTCCTCAAGGCCTGAAATCCTCGTCGATCTCTGGTTGCCGGAAGGCACCAGCATCAGGGAAGTGGAGGCACAGGCCAAGGCGCTGGAAGCGAAGATGATGGACGACGAGGACAAGAAGTTCATCGCCACCTATATCGGCGAAGGCGCGCCGCGCTTCTTCCTGCCGCTCGACCAACAGCTGCGCAATCCGAACTTCGCCCAGCTTCTCGTCATGGCCAACGATGAACCGGCCCGCGAGCGGCTGATCGTCAAGTTGCGGGGCATCCTTGCGCAGGACTTCCCGTCGATCCGCAGCAAGGTCGATCGCCTGTTCCTCGGTCCCCCAACCGGCTGGCCTGTCCAGATGCGCGTCATGGGGCCGGATCGTGCCGAGGTCCGCAGGATCGCCGACGAAGTGAAGGCGAAGTTTTCCGAAAACCCGCAGCTCGGCGCCATCCACGACGACTGGCTGGAGCCAGTTCCTGCCATGAAGCTGGTGATCGACCAGGATCGTGCCCGCGTTCTGGGTGTGACGTCGCAGCGCATTCGCCAGATGCTGCAGGCATCGATGACCGGCGCGCCGATCGATGATTTCCGCGACGGCGAGGAAACCGTATCCATCGTCGCCCGAGAACCGGAAACAAGCCGTCACCTGCTGTCGGCGGTGGATTCGGTCTACATCCCGACGGATTTCGGCAGTTTCGTACCCCTGTCACAGGTCGCCAAGGTCGTCCCGGTTCTGGAACAGGGTATCGAATGGCGCCGCAACCGCCTGCCGACGATTACGGTGCGCGGCACCTTGCCGGACGGCGTGCAGCCGAACGACGTGGCGATGAAGATGTATGCCGACCTGAAGCCACTGCGCGACGGACTTGCGCCGGGCTATACGGTCGAGATCCAGGGCGGTGCCGAAGATTCCGCCAAAAGCCAGCAGTCGATCGCCGACAAGGCGCCGGTCATGCTTGCCGTCATCGTCGTGCTCTTGATGATCCAGCTGCAGCATTTCGGCAAGGCGATGCTGGTCTTGGCGACCGGCCCGCTGGGCATTATCGGTGCGGCCGCGGCCCTCCTGATCAGCGGCGCGCCTTTCGGCTTCGTCGCCATCCTCGGCGTCATCGCTCTGCTCGGCATCATCATGCGCAACTCGATCATCCTCGTCGATCAGATCGACCAGGATATTGCTGCCGGCATGGAACGATCGGAAGCGATCATCGGTTCGGCCGTGCGCCGTTTCCGGCCGATCGTGCTGACGGCAATGACGGCTGTGCTGGCGCTGATCCCAATCTCGCGCGGCGTTTTCTGGGGCCCACTCGCCTTCGCCATGATGGGCGGCATCCTCGTCGCCACCGTGCTGACGATCCTCGTGCTTCCAGCCGGCTATGCCCTATTCTTCGGGAAAGAGCCAAAGAAAAGTGTTGCCGAACCCGAGCAAGTGAACGAGGAACCGGAGCCGGAAGCGATGTATCCGGCATCCTTGGCCGCCGAGTAACGCGCTGTGACCTGCAGAGAACACCGCTGAAAGTCGCTATTCGCTTTTAGCGGTGTTCAATCGATTTATGGTCCGGCGAGCCATCCGCTACGCGCATAGCGCATGGCTGCTCTGCAAAATTCTGCCTACGATTTAAGCGAGAATCATGTATAGTCAAATTATCGAAGCGATGCACCTCCTCCCGCAAAGCTGCGATTGCGAGTGTCCTTACTCCTCCTCCCAGAGGGCACTTGCGGAATGGCGACACTCCTCCTCCCAGTCGCCGTTCGGTTCTATTTGAAAGCCTGCCGCACCTCCTCCCGCGGCAGGCTTTTTCGTTTGTGGTCTTGGAAGACAAAAGCCGCCTGCCCTTGACTTGCCATGGCTCACAAGAGCGTCGTCAGCCGGAATGCAGGGAAACCCGCGCTCGACGAGATCGCGCCGTCGGCGCAATCAAATGGATCGCTTGCGTCCTCGCAAGCAGGCCTCCTTTCTCCCGTTACCCCGGAATTGGCAGCAAGTGCCACAAAGCGGCAAGTTCTCGAAGATTGCTTTCAATTAGTCACCCAGAAGATTTCAAATGGTCACCACGTGACTTTCAATTGGTCATAGCCGTACTTTCAAACGGTCACCAAGGAGCGAAGCTGTGGCGATTTATTCAAGACTCGTTGAGCACCGCGTCAACGACGCTCTGTCAGACACTCGTGTCGTATTGATCGTTGGCCCCCGTCAATCCGGGAAGACAACGCTTGCCAAGAAGACGGCCAAGGCGGTCACTGCCACGGCCCGCAAAAGCGCCGTCTTGTTCTACAATACCCTGCGGCACGGTATGGAATACAGCGATCCGGGAGCCTCCCACTACGAGGAGAATTACCGTCGACGCGTCCTCACCAATCTCGAGCGAAGAGCAAAGTCGTTCGGGTATACCCTACAGCCCGCGCCAACATCCGGCTGAATGTTTCTTAGGAATTGCGGGAAAGTGTTGATCCCGACCAACGGCCTGGACGTTTCCTCCTTACGGGATCGGCTAATCTTATGACGCTGCCACGGGTGGCGGACTCGCTCGCAGGGCGCATGGAGATCCCGCGTTACTGTCCTCGAAAAATTTGAAAGTCTTTCGCTTTCGCCGTCGAAATGGACGGCTAGCGATCCGGCTTGCGAAAACGCACAATCATGACGCCGTAAATGAGGCCTCCGGCATCCCTTGGCGGGACGCGGGACCCTGATCGGGCAGGAGCCCCGACAAGTCGTGACGATTTGAAGATCGGTACAAATAGGTGGTCGCCGGAGGAGAAGGCGGTCCGCCAATGATATTTGCCGGGATTGGATTATTCCGGCTAAGGGAGGAAATATGTTTGAACGGCTCTTCAAGCTGAGTGAGCACAACACGACGGTCCGCACCGAGCTGGTCGCCGGCCTGACGACATTTCTCACAATGTCGTACATCATCTTCGTCAACCCGGACATCTTGTCGACCACCGGAATGGATCGCGACGCGATCTTCGTCGCGACCTGTATCGCCGCAGCGCTCGGCTCGGCGGTTATGGCGCTCGTCGCCAACTGGCCGATCGGCATGGCACCGGGCATGGGCCTTAACGCCTTCTTCGCCTTCACGGTGGTTGCCGCACTCGGCTTCACCTGGCAGCAGGCTCTGGGCGCGGTCTTCATCTCGGGCCTGATTTTCGTCTTCCTGACGGTCACTGGCATTCGCAGTTGGCTGATCGCCGGCATCCCGCATTCACTGCGCAGCGCAATCGCCACCGGTATCGGACTTTTCCTCGGCATCATAGCGCTGAAGAATGCTGGCATCGTCGTCGACAATCCGGCAACGCTGGTCGGTCTCGGCAGCCTCAAGGCAACCGGGCCGCTGCTGGCGATCTTCGGCTTCTTCGTCATCGCCGTGCTCGACGCGCTGCGTGTCCGCGGGGCCATCCTGATCGGCATTCTGGCCGTGACCGTGCTGTCATGGATTACCGGCGTCAGCGAGTTCCGCGGCATTGTCTCGATGCCGCCGAGCATCGCGCCGACCTTCCTGCAGCTCGACATCGTCGGTGCCCTGCATGGCGGCCTGTTCCATGTCATCCTCGTCTTTGTTCTGGTCGAAGTCTTCGACGCCACTGGAACGCTGATCGGTGTCGCCAAACGCGCCAATCTCATCCAGGAAGGCAAGCGGAGCCGCCTCGGCCGGGCGCTTCTTGCGGATAGTACCGCAATCGTCGCCGGTTCGCTGATCGGCACCAGCAGCACCACCGCCTATGTCGAAAGCGCCTCTGGCGTGCAGGCCGGCGGGCGCACGGGTCTGACTGCTCTCGTCATTGCCATCCTGTTCCTCGCCTCGCTGTTCATCTCGCCTCTCGCCGGCTCGGTCCCGACCTATGCGACGGCGCCGGCGCTGCTTTACGTGGCAGGCCTGATGATGCGCGAACTGACGGAAGTCGAATGGGAAGACCTGACGGAAGCCGCACCGGCCGCGCTGACGGCGCTTGCAATGCCCTTCACCTACTCGATCGCCAACGGCCTCGCCTTCGGCTTTATCAGCTACGTCGTCCTGAAGGTGTTCACTGGCAAATGGCGTGTGCTGCATCCGGCAACGATGATTGTCGCGGCACTCTTCATCATCCGCTTCGCCTTCTTCGCGGATTGATGGATAGGGCGGGGCAGCTCGCCGCGCCCGCCGATAGTTACCCCCGACCAGGACGTTGTCCGCCCCGAAGGGGGCGGACAACCGCAGGACCACGGCGTGGTCGCGATCGGCGAGCACGAATTCCCGATCGGCCGTGTCTACAAAGTAGAAGGTGATACCTGGCTCACGCTTAAGGGTGCCGCCGCCAACCCGCCGCGCGTGGGCGACCTCGCGGCGGTCTCCGTCAACGCTGAGCGGCGACGCGAGCTGTCGCGCAGCCACACCCTGTGCCACCTCATGATGGCGGCAGGCAAGGCGTGCCTTGAGGACTTCGACAGCAAGGGTGCGGCGATCGACGAGACAGGCAGGTAGGTCAGGATCAGCTTCCGCACCACTTCGGTCTTCGACGAGATTGCGATCAACATGATGGATGCTGTCGTCAGGCACCTCATCGCCAAGGACGCGCCCGTGACCTTCGCCACAGTCAAGTCCCTTGAAGACGGGGCAAGCCGCTATTCGCGCTGGCGTGTCGACTCATCGCTCGGTCTTACCGGCAAGATCCGCGTCGTCGATATCGCCGGTATCGATGCGAACCCGTGTTCAGGTTCGCATGTGAAAAGCACTGGCGAAGTTGGCCCGTACATCTTCTCGCAAGAGGAGACGCGGGAAGGCGATCTTCATCACTTCCATGCGGAACGCACGGCGACCTGGATGTACTGGTTTGGTGAAGAATTGCTGATCGGCTTCGACTGGCAGGCGCTTCACGCACGGACGGCCTATCTTCGTCACCAACGCAACCTCTGCCGCTAGCAAGCTGCCTCTTTCCGGTTCGCATGACGGCGCTTCCAAGGGGGCGCCGTCTTGCTTTTCGCCCAGCATGGACAGGTTTGCCGTCGAAAACCCCGTGTGGGTGCCCTGCCGTCTTTGGCGCGATCAAGTTCGGTTGGCGTCCCCTAGCAGGTGCGCGCTGTCGGCAAGCGGAAGCCCGCAGGCTGTCTTCCCCCGATGGGCTTCCATCCCTGACGCCGTTCTGCTGCTTGCGCCGCGCCTGCCACAAGGGAGGCTCGGCCGCGGTCAATTTCATTTCGAATCCAATCGCTCCGGTCGCGACCTTGTGGCGGCCGGACCTGGCGGTCGGCCAGGAATTGCTCCGGCAAGGCCCATTCGGTAACGTCTGGTGCCACTTTTGGGGGGCTGCGGCCGGACGGATGCCAATCAACCATCCGCATTCAGCGCTGAAGATGGCTTCTCCTCGGGCGTTCATCAAAGCATTTTTTCAGTGGCTGACGTGTCCGGCTAAATGGGAGAGTTTCAGCGGCCAACTATTTGGAAATCCCAGGATGCACCTGAATTCGCATAAGTTCGTATCCTTTCAAGACCAGGGAGCAAGAAGCTTTGGCTCGAGATCGATCTTGAGAGTTGGCCACAGCGTGCTCGCCACTGGAATGGGCAAGCGCCGTAGGGTTGCTGGTTGAGAAAGATCAGGCGGAAAAGGAGAATTATTGCGCATGTGAGATGCGTGATAATCAGAATGTTCTCGCCGTGCTGCAGACGAAATACGTCATATATAACGAGTTATCGCAAGATATCGTTCATATTTGGAATTTAGGTAGCGAGCGCTATCTCAGTCTGATCGTTTATGAAGGCGGGTTCATACTGGCGCGCCAAGGAGCCGGAGACGCCCACCTGTCGAAGCGCCTCACGCCATTCATCAAAAATACACCGCACCGCAGCACGGACCATCCTACGAGCGTCTGCTTCGGCGATCTCGAAAAACTCGCAGGCTTCCAGCGCCAGACGGATCGATCGGTCATGCACGCCACCTTCCAGTATCGCCGTTTCGAGATGCGGATTGCGGTCAGGCGCGGGGTTCACATCGAAAACCGGAGACAATCGCCAGCGGCCGGCTCCCACATAGAGGAAGCCGTGATTCTTCAGATGGTCATCCTTGTTCGACACAAGGATGGTGAAGATCAGGCGCAGAAAAAGTTCGCGGAAATCGGCCTGCGGATCAGCGGCATTTGCCCGCATGAAGTCGATGATCTCCGTATAGGAACCGATCTCTGTCCCGGTCTTGCCAAGGGCTGTGCGGGCCGAGATGTAGGGAATACGTGCGGTCCCGCGCCGGTCGAACCGCCGAATCAGAGCGACCGGGAATGGCGTGTCGGCGAGTTCCAGCCTGACTTCCGGCGTGCGGATGCCGCAGGCCCGGGCGAGGCGGAGCGTGGCGACCTCGATGCACTCGATCGGCTGCTGGTCATGAACCGAGGTGAACTTGGCGAGCCAGAGCGCGTCGCCATCGCGGACATTGGCCTTGGGACGCGCACCGCCCGAACCGCCCGCACCGGCGAGCGCCTGCATGTCCTCGGGGGATATCTCCTTGCCTTGCTCATAGGCCCGGGCGATGGCGGTGATCGCTTGCAGATCGACTAGGCGTGGCACAGCATCGGCCGCCCCACCCCGGATAATTTGCCCTGCATCGTCGAGAAACCGCAAGGCCCCCTGCCGGCAAGTGTCATCGGACAGGGTCAGATATTCGAATTCGGAAAGGCCGTTGCCATAGGCGCGCGCGAGAAGTCTGCGGCCCCAACTATCCGGCGTGGCGTCGGCGAAGACGCCCGCCAAGGCGTCGCGCATGTTTCCGGGCTGACCAGATGTGTGAAATGGCCCAGCTTCAAGGGGAAAGGTCGGCTGCACGGCAAAGGCGCGAGGATTCTCGATCCAGGCGGGATCATAGGCGAAGGTCGAGAACTGCCGCGGCCCGGCCTGCGTGAAACGAAGCTGGCCAACCTGTGTCAGGCTCTCGCCGAGAACGACATGGGCGTTGAATTCAGGCATCAGAATGACGCACCGTCCGGATCGACGACATCCGAATCATCCTGTGCCGTCTTACCCTTGGCCTTCTGCCTGCGCAGTGTGGTCGCAAAAGATCGTCCGCGACGCGGCTGGCGTTCGGCGGTCAGCGCTAGACCCAGATCATCCTTGCGGATGTCGATCAGGTCGGCCAGCCGGTCGACAAGACCAAGCACGACCAGGATATCCGCGAGCGTGCCGATCCCGACACCGGGATCTCCCTTTTCCAAGCGCGCGACGGTGCTCGGCGACGTGCCCGCGCGCACCGCCAGATCGGCCACGGCGATGCCGCGCCGCAAACGAGCGCCGCGGACGTCGTGTCCGAGCCTTTCGAGCGCAGACTTTGATTTCGGCGATCCCATAGCAATAGTCCAGATACGACAATTAAAAATCAATATCACATCATATATGACTGATTACTGAATTCGACAAGGGCCGCCTAGCAAAACTTCGGCCGGCTACCGACTCGTTGGGAAGCCACTGGCCGCCAAGGCAATTGACCCTCCCGGTACAACCGCTGATCATACACTGCAGCCCCTTCGCTTCTATCAGCGAACAGGGTTGGGCATGATCCGATTTTGGGCACGGTTTCTGGCTGGCAGCTTTCGGGTGCAAACACGCGAAAACCCGACGTCAATGACCAGGCACCGGCGCGATCGATATCTCTGCTAGATCGGATGACCGGCATCAATCGGGGCCAGCGGACCCAATCGCCCCGTTCAATTGGGATATGGGCACCTACTATTGGAACTGAGCGCAAAGCAGATCCGCCTATGTGCACGCTATTCTACACTACAGCCATCTCCCCCTCTGAAGCCGCTTTACTTCGCCTAGGGATTTGACGCAGATTCTATCTGTGAATTCCGAGCAGGAAACTAGAGGCCGCTGGGTGCTTCTGGTTCAACGCACTGAATATAATTCCGTACTGAGGCGCTGTCGCCGTCGGTCCGCCACAGAAGCCTCATTTCCATCTGAGGCATCGGGTCGCTCACCTCGATGTAGGCCACGCCGGGGAAATTCAAAGACTTCATCGGCGACGGGACGAACGCCACTCCAAGCCCAGAGGATACGTACGTCATGAGGCTCATGATGTGGCTTGTCCTGTAGACGTGTCGAGGCGACAGGTCCGGCAGGGATGTCATCACGCCCGCGATGTTCGAGCGACCATCTGGCTCTGCATAGACGGCAAGACTTTCACCGGACACCTCGGATACCGCAGCTGCCTCGCGACCCGCCAGCCGGTGGGTGTCCGCGACAGCCAGGAGCCATGGCCACGCTCCGACATTGCTGGACGTCACGCCGTTGGGCTCTATGCCCGTCGTCGCGGCATATCCGACGTCGATCTCGTTTCTGAGAAGGGCGTCGGATACCTCGCTGCTCGGCATCTCTTTCAGCGTCACGTTAACGCTCGGCCATTCGGACCGAAAACGCCTGATGGAGGTGGAGATCAATCCCGCGATGGCGGCGTTCGCTCCGTATCCCAGGCGCAGTGTTCCGGTCGCTCCGCGCGCGAAATCCCTGACGGTGTCGATCGCCGATCCGACCAGCGCCAGCGCGGCGTAGCTCTCGCGAAGAAATTCCCGTCCCGCCTCGGTCAACTCGACGCGTCGTTTCGACCGTTCAAGCAGTTCGACACCGAACATGCGCTCGAGGGACTTGATCTGCGCGGTCAGCGCAGGCTGCACGATGTTCAGGCGGGCGGCGGCGCGTCCGAAGTGGAGTTCCTCGGCGACCGCGACGAAGTACCTGAAGTGCCGGAGTTCGATACCCGACAGACGATGGTCTGGCCTTTCCAACAGTAATCACTCCTGATGATTAATGATGATCGAAAACCTATTGGAAATGATAGGTTGGAATGTGCTTTCTGTCACTATGAAAAGGATAGAAACATGCTCCAGCAGACTCCGCCCAAAGGTCCATCGCTTGTCGTCGCACAGCCCGCCGAGGCTGCCGCCGCGAAGCCTTCCCGCGACTACACGAAACTCCTCGTCCCGCTGATGGTTGTCGCGGCGGTCTGCGTTCTCGTCGGCGTGAGCTCCCAGCGCTGGGACAGGTGGATGGCGGGGGCGGACACCCAGACGACGGACAACGCCTATGTCCGCGCCGAACTCAGCCGCCTCAGTGCGCGGGTCCCGGGGAACGTCAGCATCATCCACGTCGGCGATTTCGACCGGGTCAAGGCGGGAGAAGTGTTGGTCGAGATCGACGCGTCGGACTACTTGGCCAAGCAAGCCCAGGCGAAAGCCGCGCTAGATTCCGCGCTCGCCCAGCTTAGCAACCTCGATAACCAGAAGACCCTTCAGAAGGCGGCCATACGTCAGGCGGAGGCCCAGTCGGCAGTCGCGAAAGCCAATGCGGCCTTGGCGAAGACGGAGGCGGATCGGCAGGTCGCGTTGACGGAAAAAGGCGTGGGTACCCAGCAGAAGAACGAGCAGGCCCAAGCTGCGGTGCAGTCCACGGCCGCGACCGCCTTGGCGGCGGAGGCCTCGGTCGCCTCGCAGGAGGCTCAGCTCGAATATGTTGAAGGACAGGCGGACCAACTGACCGCAAATGTGGAGGCGGCCAGAGCTAGCCTGAAGGCCGCCGATCTCGCCGTCTCATATACGAAGATAACCGCTCCTTTTGACGGTGTCGTCAGCGAGCGGCAGGTCCACGTCGGAGACTACGTGACGGTGGGCACGAATTCGATTTCCATTGTGCCTCTGCCTGATGTTTACATCATCGCCAACTTCAAGGAGACCCAGCTCGGCCGCATGCAGGAAGGGCAGATCGCCGACGTCACCGTAGACGCGATCCCGGGAGAGACGTTCAAGGGTCACGTGAGCCGACTCTCTCCGGCGTCGGGTTCGCAGTTCGCACTGCTTCCCGCCGACAATGCCACGGGCAACTTTACCAAGGTCGTCCAACGAGTGCCCGTCAGGATCGACGTCGACGCCTCTCCTGCGTTGGAACGCCTGCGCTCCGGAATGTCGGCGGTGGTCTCGGTAACGGTCGCCTCTGAAGGTCGATAAGGCAATGGCCGAATTCTTGCGATTGGCGCTCCCGTTCCGAAGCACCGGAAGGGAAACCCATCATCCAATACTCGCCGTCTGCGCCGTACTCCTCGGACCGTTCATGGTGGGCTTCCACAGCCGCCTGTTCGGGATCGGCCTGGTCGACCTCCGCGGCGCTTTCGGTCTGAGCGTAGACGAGGGGGCTTGGCTCAGCACGCTCGCGACCGCGCCCCAGATCGTGCTCGCCCCCGCCGTAGCATGGCTTGCTGCTGCCTTCGGCATCCGACGCGTCATGGTCGTGCCGGCTCTGATCTATGCCATCGTCTCGCTTTTGATCCCGTTTACTCGGGACTTCAGTGAACTCGCGATCCTCCATGTCCTCCACGGGACGCTCCTCGGCATCTTTGTCCCGGCGACCCTGATGATCATCTTCCGGAACCTGCCCGTGAAGTGGTGGACAACGGCAATCGCAATCTATGCTTTTCGCGGCGCGTTCACGGCGAACTCGGGAACGGCGCTCCTGGACTTCTACGTGCAGCATTTCGGTTGGCAATATCTCTATTGGCAGGACGTAGCCCTGGCACCGCTCTTGGCTTTCCTCGCATACAATGGCGCGCCGCGCGAGAACGTAAACTTGGACCTCGTGCGCCGTGCGGACTGGGGCGGCATGCTTTTTCTTGGCACGGGCATGGCCCTCCTCTTCGTCGCCATCGATCAGGGAAATCGCCTGGACTGGTTCGAGAGCGGGCTTATCGTCTCGGCGTTCGTCGGCGGGCTGGTGCTGGTCGTCGCCTTCCTGGTGAACGAGATGGTGGTCGCGCATCCGTGGGCCAGCTTCGGGGCCATCGGCGCGCGCAACGTCATCCTTCTTTTGTCGATAGCGCTGCTCTACCTGATGAGCAGCCTTTCGAACTCCACGTTGATCCCGAACTACCTGACGACGGTAGCCCAGCTCCGCCCAGAGCAGATCGGTGCCACCTTGCTGAATTGGGTTTGTGTTCCCTTGATCCTGATGACACCGATCGCGGTCTGGGCGATGCACCGGACCGACGGACGGTTCGTCTTGTTCACGGGTCTCTGCTGCTTTGCGGCCGCCGCTCTCATCGGCACTGGACTGTCGCCAGACTGGAACGGTGACAGTTTCCGCACGATGTGCGCCCTCCAGGGGGCGGGCCACATCCTGACCTTCCTGCCGATCATCATCCTGACCGTGGCGAACGGAGACCCGAAAAAGGCTATTGCGGTCGCGGCTTATATTCAGGTCATCCGGCTGCTCGGCACCCAGACGGCGCAGGCGTTGATAACCACCTATCTCCGCAAGGGCGAACAGTTCCACTCGTATTTGACCGGTCTCAACCTGGAGCGCGGCTCGGAGGCGTCTGTCTCAGCGCTTTCGGCGCTCGCCCACAAGATGGCGGGTGCGGGACAGGCGATGTCCCAGAGCCGAGCGACGGCCGTACTCGCGCAGCAGGTCCAGAAGCAGGCGAACGTCCTTTCGTTCATCGACGCCTTCTGGCTGACGTTCTTCTGCGCCGTGGGCGGTCTCGTTATCCTCGCTTTCGTGACCAAAGCTCCGAAGGGGCCTCTTTCAGCATAGACCTGCCGGACGACCGCAGCGCCGTGAAAACGCTGGTGACGGACGCCGGTGCGAAATTCATCGACGGCAAGTTTGTCGATTTCCCTGATCCATGGGGCAACCGCATAGAGGTCGTGGAGTACAGGGCCCTCCAGTTTTCAAAGACCGATGAAGTGCTGAAGTCGATGGGACTGGCGCTC
Source organism: Pararhizobium sp. A13 (assembly GCF_040126305.1). Lineage (NCBI taxonomy): Bacteria > Pseudomonadati > Pseudomonadota > Alphaproteobacteria > Hyphomicrobiales > Rhizobiaceae > Pararhizobium > Pararhizobium sp. A13. The sequence continues at coordinate 614,761 of NZ_CP149511.1, forward strand.
GACAAAAGCCCCGAAGCCGTCGAGGAGCTGCGGAAAAAGGGAATGACAAAATAGGATTGAAGAGAAAACCCGCATCTGCGGCTCAGCCGGGTTGTCACTCACACGTGTCGTCTTTCTGAACCTCGACGCTGCAGACTAGCGTGTTCCATTCTTGGAACATGACGGTAGCATCTTTCGAGTCTTGAGGTCGGGCGTTTCAAAGATAGATTCAGAGGCGAAACAAAGGTGCTGAATTCATGACCGATCATTCGATTGCGACAATCCCATCCGATCAGCCGCTACCTGCCGACGATCTGAGCCGAACTCTTGCGGTTGCCATGCCGGACGATCCGGCGGTACCGCACATCTCGCAGGCGGGGAACGTCTACACGATCTTGATCTCGGGAGAGCAGACGGAGGGGCGCTATTGCCTCATAGACATGCTGGTGCCGGACGGCGGAGGCCCGCCGCCGCACCGACACCAGTTCGAAGAAATGTTCACACTGCTCGAGGGCGAGCTGGAGTTCTCGTTTCGCGGTGAGACGCAGACCATCCGTGCGCCCGCATCCGTGAACATCCCCGCCAACGCGCCGCACCAATTCGCCAATCGGTCGGGAAAGATGGCGCATATGCTGTGCATGTGCACGCCGGCCGGACAGGAAGAATTCTTCCTTTCGGTGGCCGATCGGATTCCCGATCGCCAGTCTCCAGCGCCGAAGCCCGACGCAGCGAAGCAGGCGAAGAAAGCAGAACTTATGAAAACTCTGGCTCCCAAGTACCGAACCGAGTTCCTCCAGCACACCTGATACAGGGTCGCCCGTATACTCGGGTCACCTCTCCACACCAGCATTGCAACCTTGGCGCGACCGCGCGGTCGTGGGGTTCACAGTGCGACCAGAATAGAAAGAGCGACAGCCATGACAAACGCGATGAGGAATATAGACGGATTTGGCTCGGTGGCGGGCGTACCCAAGCTCCCAAAGGGCTTTTCCGAGGTCTTCAGCAGCTATCGGGTAGAGGCGAACGGGATCGGCTTGCACGCGGTCATCGGCGGGGAGGGACCGCCACTTCTGCTGCTTGGCGGCTGGCCGCAGAACTGGTTTGCGTGGCGGTATCTGATGTTGCCACTCAGCCGCGATTTCACGGTGATCGCAGTCGATGCGCGCGGCGTCGGTCTGTCCGACAAACCGGCCGACGGCTACGACGCCGACACCCTTGCTGCCGACATGTTCGCGCTCATGGACTCGCTTGGTCATGCCAAGTTCTCGATGGTGGGTCACGATGTCGGCCTGTGGGTCGGCTATGCGATGGCAGCTGACCGCCCGGATCGTATCGAGCGCATCGCCCTTGGCGAAGCCATCGTTCCAGGTTTGTCGCCATCCCCTCCGTTGCTCAGCGACGACCGTTGGACGAGCGACTTCCTTTGGCACTTCAATTTCAATCGCGCGTTGGGCGTCAACGAACGCTTGGTCGAGGGGCGGGAAGACCTGTACTTCGGCTACCAGTTCGACACCAAGGCCGGATCGATCGCCAACTTCCCCGCCTATGGCAAGGAGTTCTACATCGAAACCATGCGTCGCGTTCCCGGCGCGTTGAAGGCCAGCTTCGACTACTACAGGGCAATCGATGATTCGATTCCGCAATATCGACGGCGCACGGAGAACAAGATCACGATCCCCATTCTGGCGTTCTCCGGTGCCTTGGCCTGCGGAGACATGGTCGCGAACGAATTGCGTTCGGTGGCGACCAACGTCGAGTCCGCAGTGATACCCGATTGCGGTCACTATCCCGCCGAAGAGCAGCCGACCGCACTACTCGAGGCGCTGCAGAGCTTTCTTCGTCCTTCGATGCGATGATGACTGCCGAACACTCATCGCGTTGTCGCGAAGCCCGATTTTAGCGGGCCTTGTGACATTTGCTTATGGTGCTGCTTTTTTTGCATTGAAGGGTGGTCAGTGCGCTGTTCCCCCGGCCAACATGGTCAGACCCGAAGGACGAAACACAAACAAAAAGCAACTGGTCGCGACGGACCGGCCTTGAATACAGGCCAGACGGTCGATCAGCAGATCAGGAACGGCTGTTCGTAGAAATGCTCTTCGAGATTGACGCCTTCGCCGCCGCGATCCACCACGGCGAATTCGGAGATGCCGTCCAGGGGTGTCAGAATGCCGTGCCAGACATTGCGGCCGATATTGACGCCCTGGCCGGGTGCAGTCTTGAAGGCGATCGGTTCGCCGGGACCATCAGCTGTTTCCTCTGCCACGACGACGAGGAACGGATGCTCGCTTAAGGGAATGAACGCCTGGGTGCCGAGCGGATGGCGCTCGACCATGGTCAGTTCCAGCGGCAGCGGATAAGGTTCGCCGCGCAACAGGCTGATCATCGGACGGGCCTTCTCGCCCGTCGTCTCGATCTTGGCGAGGTCGTGGTAGCGCACGCATTTGCCCGCATTGATCGGGAAGCTTGGCGCACCCTCGGTTTCGAGAACCTCGCCGAACGGCGCGAAGGCCTCGCGGGTGAGCGCTCTGATATCGATCGTTTTCATATGTCCTCCTCCTCAGAAATGTTGCCGGGATTTGCGGCCGGCCGCTCAGCCAGCCAGCATGTCGGTGAGGCGAAGCAGGGCAATCCGCTCCACCTGGCGGCAGGCCGTATCAAACTCGGTCTGCCGATCATTGACGATGCGCCGCTCGAAGGCGGTGAGAATATCGTCCTTCGTGAGACCTCTGACGGCGATGATAAAGGGAAAGCCGAAGGTCTTGACGTAGCGGCTGTTGAGGTCGGTGAAACGCACGCGTTCGGCATCCGTCAGCGCATCGAGCCCGGCGGACGCCTGCTCACTGGTCGAGCTTTCAGTCAGCCGTTTCGCCTGCGCAAGCTTGCCGGCGAGATCCGGGTGCGCATTGAGCACGCCAAGACGTTTCGCGTCGCTCGCTTCGCGAAAAACCGCCGCCAGCGCGGCGTGAAGCCCGATCGCCGTATCATTGGCAGGCCCGAGTTCTTCGGCGAAGGTGCGTCGGGCGATCCAGTCAGAATGCTCGAACACGCCGCCGAAGCGCGCGACGAATTCATCCTCCGTCAGGCGCGATGGACGGCTCTCGTTGGGTTGATAGGGATGCGCTTTTGCCCAATGGTCGGCAATATCGATGCGGCGGGCAAGCCAGATCTTGTCGTGGCTCTTCAGGTAGTCGATGAACCGGGTAAGCGCCGCAGCCCGCCCCGGCCGGCCGGCGAGGCGGCAGTGCAGGCCGATGTTCATCATCTTCGGGGCGCCGGCCGCCCCTTCGGCATAAAGAACATCGAACGTATCCTTCAGATAGCTGAAGAACTGGTCGCCGCTGTTGAACCCTTGCGCGGTGGCAAAACGCATGTCGTTGGTGTCGAGCGTATAGGGAATGACGAGCTGGTGCCTGCCGTCATGCTCGTGCCAGTAGGGCAGGTCGTCGGCATAGCTGTCGGAAACATAGGCAAATCCGCCTTCCTCGGTGACGAGATCGACGGTGTTAGCCGAGCAGCGGCCGGTGTACCAGCCAAGCGGCCGCTCACCGGTCACGATCGTGTGTATTCGGATCGCCTCGGCGATTTGCTGGCGCTCCTCGCTGGAATCCATGTCCTTGCACTCGACCCATTTCAACCCGTGCGAAGCAATCTCCCAGCCCGCTTCCTGCATTGCCGCGACCTGCGCCGGCGAGCGCTTCAGCGCGGTTGCAACGCCATAGACCGTTGCCGGGACCTGTCGCTCGGTCAGCAGCCGATGCAGCCGCCAAAAACCGGCGCGGGCGCCGTATTCATAGATCGATTCCATGTTCCAGTGGCGCTGTCCGGGCCAAGCCTGGGCGCCGACGATTTCCGACAGGAAGGCCTCGGATCCGGGGTCGCCATGCAGCACGCAGTTCTCGCCGCCCTCCTCGTAGTTGACGACGAATTGCACGGCAATGCGGGCGCCACCCGGCCAGACGGCGTCCTGCGGCGTCCCGCCATATCCATGCAAGTCACGGGGGTATCTCATGAAGCCATTCCTCCTCAGCTTTCGATTGGCCGATTTTTTTACCGGAAAACGCGCGCGCTATTTCCCTCGAAAAATTTGAAAGTCTCGAAGGATAAGCCCGCTACCGCAGCGAAGTGGGTTGAAGGATAGTGGCCGAACGAATGCAGTTTTCGGAGGTGAAACGCATGCAATCTCACACTGGTCGGCTGACGACCCATGTGCTCGACACGGCGCTCGGCAAACCGGCCGAAGGCCTGCGCATCGACCTTTTCCGCGTCGAGGGCGACAAGGCCGAGCAGATCGGCTCGATCCAGACCAATAGCGATGGTCGCTGCGACGCGCCGCTTCTCTCCGGCGAGCACATGAAGGTCGGAACCTACGAGCTGCGTTTCCATGCCGGCGACTATCTCGGATGCAAGGCCGGTGAGGTCTCCTTCCTCGACATCATCCCGATCCGCTTCGGCATCGCCGACGAGACGGCGCACTACCACGTGCCGCTGCTTCTTTCGCCGTACAGCTATTCGACCTATCGCGGGAGCTGAGTGATGACCGTCGACATCCGCAACACCATCCGTTTCCTGCTCAATCACCGCCTGGTCGAGCTTTCCTCGGTCTCGCCGGTCCAGACGCTGCTCGATTTCCTCAGGCTTGACCGCAATCTGCGCGGCACCAAGGAAGGCTGCGCCGAGGGCGACTGTGGCGCCTGCACGGTACTCGTCGGCCGGCTGCTCGACGGGCGGCTGAAATATGAGACCGTCAATGCCTGCATCCGCTTCGTCGGCTCGCTCGACGGCTGTCATGTCGTCACCGTGGATTCGCTCGCCAAGCCCGGCGGGCCGCTGCATCCGGTGCAGCAGGCAATGGTCGATACGCACGCGTCGCAATGCGGCTTCTGCACGCCAGGCTTCGTCATGTCACTTTATGGCCTCTGGATGGAAAATCCGAAGCCGTCTGTCGAGGAAATCGAGAAGGCGCTGCAGGGCAATCTCTGTCGCTGCACCGGCTATGCCGCGATCATCCGTGCCGCCGAAGCGGTCCAGGGAATCGGCGATCTGAACAAGGATCCGCTCGTGCTCGAACGGGAAAAGATCAGCCAGCAGTTGGTGGGCCTCAAAGACGGCAAGCGTGTTGTGATCGGCGAGGGCGCCGCGCACTTCGTGCTGCCCGCGTCGGTGGATGATCTCGCCGAGATCTACCAGGCTGAACCGGAAGCCCGCATCGTCGCCGGCTCGACCGATGTCGGGCTGTGGGTGACGAAATTCATGCGCGACATCTCGCCGGTGGTACACCTTTCCCACCTCGATGAACTTCGCCGAATCGCCGTCGACGAGAGCGGCATCACGCTGGGAGCGGGTGTCAGCTACAGCGAATCCTATCCGGTGCTCACCGAGCACTTCCCGCAACTCACCGAACTCTGGGATCGCATCGGCGGCCAGCAGGTGCGCAACATGGGCACCATCGGCGGCAATATCGCCAACGGCTCGCCGATCGGCGACACGCCGCCGGCACTGATCGCGCTTGCAGCTTCGGTGGTCCTGCGCAAGGGCACAGAGCAGCGCACTGTGCCGCTCGAGAGCTTCTTCATCGGATATGGCAAGCAAGACCGTTTGCCTGGCGAATTCGTCGAAGCCGTGCGCATCCCCTTCCTGAACGAGAATGCGCGTTACGCCGTCTACAAGATCACCAAGCGGCTGGACGAGGACATCTCCGCCGTCTGCGGCGCCTTCCGTCTGACCTTCGATGCCAACGGCAAGGTCGGCGATGCCGTGATCGCCTATGGCGGTATGGCCGGTACGCCGAAGCGGGCGGAGAAAGCCGAAGCGGCGCTGAAAGGCGCCCATTGGAACGAAGCCACGATCGAAGCCGCCATGGACGCGCTGGGGGCGGACTACACGCCGCTGACCGACTGGCGGGCCTCGGCGGACTACCGCCTGCTGGTCGCAAAGAACCTCTTGCGTCGCTTCTATCTGGAGACGCAGGGCGCCGAGCCCGTGCGGCTCGACCGCAAGATCAAGCTGGCCGTGTGAGGAGACGAGATCATGAACGTGATGCAGCCCATCGACCGCATCCGCGGCGGCGTGCATGAAAAGGAACGCCACGAATCCGGCCACAAGCATGTGACGGGAACGGCCGAATATATCGACGACATGCCGGAGCCCGCCGGCACCCTGCATGCCTATCTCGGCCTGTCTGAGCGCGCCCATGCTCAGATCCTGTCGATCAATTTCGACGCCGTGAAAACTGCTCCCGGCGTCATCGGTATCCTGGCGGCGGCGGATATTCCCGGCGAGAACGATGTCAGCCCGGCGCACAAGCACGACGATCCGGTCTTCGCCACCGAAAAGGTGGAATTCCACGGTCAGCCGATCTTCGCCGTCATTGCAGAAACACGCGATGCAGCCCGGCGGGCTGCGGCCAGGGTCAAGATCGAATACCGCGATCTGCCGCATGTCACCGACGTCATGGAAGCAGCGGCTGCCAATTATCCGCTGGTCATCGATCCCCTGAAGCTGGAGCGTGGCGATATCGCCGCCGGTTTTGCCAAGGCGAAGAATGTTGTCGAAGGTGAAATGCGTATCGGCGGCCAGGATCACTTCTATCTCGAAGGCCATATCTCCTTCGCCATCCCCGGAGAGGATGACGAGATCACCGTCTATTCCTCGACCCAGCATCCGAGCGAAACGCAGCATATGGTCGGCCAGGTGCTTGGCGTTCCCTCCAATGCCGTGACGATCAACGTGCGGCGCATGGGCGGCGCCTTCGGGGGCAAGGAAACGCAGGCAAACCTGTTTGCCTGCGTCGCCGCGTTGGCCGCGAAAAGATATCGCTGTGCGGTGAAAATCCGTCCGGACCGCGACGACGACATGACCGCGACGGGCAAACGGCACGATTTCCACGTCGGCTACAAGGTCGGCTTCGACGACGATGGCCGTATCGAGGCGGTGGACGCCGTATTCTCGGCACGCTGCGGTTTTTCGGCCGATCTCTCCGGCCCGGTCACCGACCGCGCGCTGTTCCACGCCGACAACTGCTATTTCTACCCGAACGTCCGGTTGCGGTCGCGGCCGCTGAAGACCAATACCGTTTCCAACACGGCCTTCCGCGGCTTCGGCGGTCCACAGGGCATGGTCGGCGGGGAGCGGATGATCGAGGATGTCGCCTATGCGCTCGGCAAGGACCCGCTCGAAATCCGCAAACTGAACTTCTATGGCGGCGACGGGCGCAACCTGACGCCCTATCACCAGACCGTCGAGGACAACATCATCGGTCGCATCATCGAGGAGTTGGAAACCTCCTGCGATTACGCCGCTCGCCGCGACGAGGTTCTTGCCTTCAACCGAGGTAGCACCGTCATCAAGCGCGGCATTGCGCTTACCCCGGTGAAATTCGGGATCTCCTTCACCAAGACGGAATACAACCAGGCCGGCGCGCTGGTCCATGTCTATTCGGATGGCTCAATCCATCTGAACCACGGCGGCACGGAAATGGGGCAGGGCCTCTACACCAAGGTGGCCCAGGTCGTTGCCGACGAGTTCCAGGTCGATCTCGACCGGATCAAGGTGACAGCAACAACGACGGGCAAGGTGCCGAACACCTCGGCCACCGCCGCCTCCTCCGGATCGGACTTGAACGGCATGGCCGCCGCCAACGCCGCGCAGCAGATCAAGGCGCGGCTTGTAAAGTTCGCTGCGGAACGTTGGGGCGTCAGCGAGAACGACGTTGCTTTCGAGCCGAACACCGTTCGCGTTGGTATCGAGCGCATTGCTTTTTCCGAGTTCATCAAGCTTGCCTATGGCTCGCGCATCCAGCTTTCGGCGGCCGGTTTCTACAAGACGCCAAAAATCCACTGGAACCGTTCGGAAGGCCGTGGCCGTCCCTTCTTCTACTATGCTTATGGCGCCTCCTGCTCGCAGGTCAGCGTCGATACGCTGACCGGCGAGTATCAGGTTGATCGCACCGATGTGCTGCATGATGTCGGCAAGTCGCTGAACCCAGCGCTGGATATCGGCCAGGTGGAGGGTGCTTTCGTGCAGGGCATGGGCTGGCTGACGACGGAAGAACTCTGGTGGGATGCCAAGGGGCGTCTGCGCACCCATGCGCCGTCGACCTACAAGATCCCGCTTGCCTCAGACCGGCCGCGCATCTTCAACGTCAAACTTGCCGAATGGTCGGTGAACCGCGAGGAAACGATCCGCCGCTCCAAGGCGGTCGGCGAACCACCCTTCATGCTGCCGATCTCGGTGCTCGAAGCGATCTCGATGGCGGCGGCGAGCGTTGCAGGGTATCGTATAGCGCCGCGCATCGATGCGCCGGCGACGCCGGAGCGTGTCCTGCTCGCCGTCGAACGCTTGCGGCGGGCCGCGAAGAACGGGTGATTGGCATGGCTGCCAGACGCGAAGACATCAGGGATTTTCTGTACCGCGAACCGGACTGCGTGCTCGTCGAGGTGACCGGAGCTGCCGGTTCGACGCCGCGCGACACCGATGCCTGGATGCTGGTGGCAGCTGACAGTCTCTTCGGGACGGTCGGGGGTGGTCAGCTTGAATATATGGCGATCGATCACGCCCGGCGGGCCTTGCGGCAGGGTGTTCCTGCCGAGGCTATGAACGTCCCGCTCGGCCCGGAAATCGGTCAGTGCTGCGGCGGCCGTGTGGGCTTGTCCTTCACGGCGCTGACCCCGGATGTCGCCGCCTTCCTGATTGCAAGGAGCGACCGCGAAATGGCAGAACGCCCGCATGTCTACGTCTTCGGTGCCGGCCATGTCGGTGACGCCTTGGCTATGGCTTTGTCCCTGGCGCCGGTGCGCACCGTGCTTGTGGATACCCGCGAGGAGGAGCTGTCGGCGTCGAATGTGGAGGGTATTGAAACCTGCCTGACAGCGATGCCGGAAGCGGTCGTGCGCGATGCCCCGCCCGGCAGTTCGTTTGTCATTCTCACCCACGACCATGCGCTGGATTTCCTGATTGCCGCCGAAGCATTGCGCCGCGACGATGCCGCTTACGTCGGCATGATCGGCTCGAAGACCAAACGCGCCACCTTCAAGAACTGGCTGTCGCGCGAAATCGGGCGGCCGGAACTTTTCGGCCGGCTGATCTGCCCGATCGGCGGCACGGCGGTCAAAGACAAGCGTCCCGCGGTCATCGCAGCCCTCGCGGCCGCCGAGATCATGACGGCGGCGCTGAATTATGACGTGCAGAGGCATTCTCCAACAAAAGCCGGGCTGGGCGAGAGTTCGAAGACCACATTGCCGCACTGAGGGCAATTCGCGATTACATCCAAGGATTGAGGCAGCTCAGGCGGAGCGGTTCAAAATGCGCCGTGTTGCAGGTAACGATTTCGAGTTGATGCACGATCGCTGTCGCTGCGATCATCGCATCCGCCGAGGGCCGTTTGTCGGCCGTCGGCAGCCTGCCCGTGACGGAGGCGATTTCGAGATCGAAGGGCAGGATGCGGCCTTCGAACCCTGCGAGAACGACATCCGTCAACCAGCGCGCCAGTTCATCGGCAAATTCGGGATCATGGCTTCGTTCGCGCATGATGCCGAATCCGATCTCCATGATCGTTACGGTCGAGAGGTAAGCGGTGTCGGCATCGAAACTGGCGAGGAAATTGCGGAACTCGGCGCTCTGAGTTTCAGGCCGGCGCGCGGCCGAAACGACGTTGGTATCGAGAAGAAAGGCCATCAGAACGCGAAGTCACGTCCCGATATATAGAGCCTTTCCGGCTAAAAATCGTTGCCTGAATCCGGTGAACGGTCGGCCAGCGCGTCCAGCAGGGTCTTCGGCTTCCTCTAGTTCGTGGTGAAATCCGCATAGGTGACGAGGACATAGCTCGCCTCGCCGTGCTCCGTGATCACGAGTGGCTGCTTGTCCGCTTCCTTTTTTGCCCGGTTCGGATTCTGGTTGAACGCGGCGCTGGTCATCGAAGACAATTTCATTGCCATTCCTCACAGCCTCTATTCCAGCATCTTGCCGATCAGCCGCTGACAGCGCTCGGCCATGAAATCAATCATCAGCCGGACCTTCGGATCCTGAAAGCGCTTGTGCGGATAGATTGCTGCGAGCTGAACGCTGGCCGGCGGTGTATCCTTCAGGATCTCGACCAGTGTGCCGTCGTTCAGATAGCTTTTTACCTCGAAGAGCGGCTTGTTGATGATGCCGCGGCCTTCCAGTGCCCATTGCGTCAGGACGTCGCCGTCGTCGGAATCATAGGGGCCGCCGATCTCGAACTTGCGGATACCGTCCGGCATCTGCAGGTTCCAGTAATACTCTTTGGAACCGGGATAGCGCAGCAGCAGGCAGTCGTGCTTGTCAGCGATCAGAGCATCCGGCGTTTCCGGCGTGCCGCGCTTTTCCAGATAGCCGGGCGCGGCGCAGACGACGCGCTGACAGTTCAAAATGCCGCGCATGCGCAGGTTCGAATCCTCGAGCACGCCGAGCTTGAAGGCGACGTCGACGCCCTCGCTCAAAATATCGACATTGTGGTCGGAGAGACGCAGGCGCACCTCGATATCCGGATATTTATCGTGGAACTCCGGAATGCCCGACGCGATCAGGCGCCGGCCAATGCCGAGCGGTGCGGTGATCCGGAGCGAGCCCTTCGGATTGTGCGAGAGGTCGGCGATCGCGCTTTCGGCCTCGTTCACCGCCTCGATGATTTTCACGGCGCCCTGGTAGAAGACGCGGCCGTGTTCGGTCGGCGAGAGCTTGCGTGTCGTGCGGTTGAACAGGCGCACACCGAGATGCCGTTCCAGTTCCTTGATACGGTTGCTGGCGACGGCAGGGGTCACCCGCTGGTCGCGGCCGGCGGAGGAAAGGGTGCCGAGTTCGACGACCCGGACGAAGACGCGCACATTATCGAGATAAGACATGACGCTTTTCTACCATATTGCCAACCGAACCACAGCGGGGGTGATCTTATAGATTTTTTTGAAAGTGTTGGGGATTAACCGGCATTTCGGCGAAGATCGCGCAATGGCAAAACTCTCCCAAACAGGGGGAGAACCCATATGTATGAATATGCCATTGCCTGGGACTGGCTGACCTTCGCCGTCCGTTGGCTTCACGTCATCACCGGCATCGCGTGGATCGGTTCGTCGTTCTACTTCGTCGCGCTGGACCTCGGTCTGCGCAAGCGCCCGGATCTTCCGGCCGGCGCCCATGGCGAGGAATGGCAGGTCCATGGCGGCGGGTTTTATCACATCCAGAAATATCTGGTGGCGCCAGCCAACATGCCGGAGCACCTGATCTGGTTCAAATGGGAAAGTTACGTCACCTGGCTGTCGGGCTTCGGCATGCTGTGTCTGGTCTACTATGCCGGTGCCGACCTCTATCTGATCGATCCGAACGTGCTCGACGTCTCCAAGCCGATTGCGATCGGCATCTCGCTTGCGTCGATCGCCTTCGGTTGGATCATCTACGACCTGATCTGCAAGTCGCCCTTCGGTAACGACAATACGCGGCTGATGGTGCTGCTCTACTTCATCCTTGTCGGGATGGCCTGGGGCTATACCCAGCTCTTCACCGGCCGCGCCGCCTTCCTGCATCTCGGTGCGTTTACCGCGACCATTATGTCGGCGAACGTGTTCTTCATCATCATTCCGAACCAGAAGATCGTGGTGGCGGAGCTGATTGCTGGCCGCATACCGGATGCGAAATACGGCAAGATCGCCAAGCAGCGCTCGACGCACAACAACTATCTGACGCTTCCGGTCCTGTTCCTGATGCTGTCGAACCATTATCCACTGGCGTTCGGCACCACGTACAACTGGATCATTGCCTCGCTCGTCTTCCTGATGGGCGTTACTATCCGACACTATTTCAACACGCGCCACGCCAATGCCGGCAACCCGACCTGGACCTGGCTGGCGACAGCGCTCCTCTTCATCGCGATCATGTGGCTGTCGACCGTTCCGAAGATCCTGAGCGGCGAGCCGGAAAAGGTCTCGGCGGCGCAGCAGCCGTTCATCACGGCGGAGGCGTTTCCGAAGGTGCGCGACACGATCCTCGGACGCTGTTCCATGTGCCATGCCAAGGAGCCCGGCTGGGAGGGCATGATCGTGCCGCCCAAAGGCGTGATGCTGGAGAACGACGCCCAGATCGCCGCCCATGCCCGTGAAATCTATCTGCAGGCGGGGCGCTCGCATGCGATGCCGCCGGCCAATGTCACCGCCATTTCCGACGACGAGCGCAAGCTGCTGGTCGCCTGGTACGAAGCGGTTGTAAACGGAGGAAAAACCCAATGACCGAACTCCTGATCCGCGGACGCGTCCTCACTTTCGTCAATGAGCCGCAGGGTATCGATGATGCCGCATCCTATCGCTACGTGGAGGACGGGGCGGTGCTGATGCGCAATGGCAAGGTGGCAATGGCGGGGGAACATGCCGAAGTGAGCCGCATGGCCGCGCCTAGCGTCACTGTCGCCGACCACCGGCCGCACCTTGTGCTTCCCGGGCTGATCGACACGCATCTGCATTTCCCACAGACGCAGGCGATCGCCTCCTATGGGGCGCAACTGCTGGAATGGCTGAACACCTACATCTTCGTCGAAGAGCAGAAATTCGCGCAAGCCGAACATGCCGCCTTCATCGCCGGGCGGTTCATGGACGAGCTTCTGTCGAACGGCACGACGACGGCCGCCGCCTATTGCTCGGTTCACCCGCAAAGCGTCGACGCCTATTTCACCGCGGCCGAACAGCGCGGCATGCTGATGATCGGCGGCAAGGTGATGATGGACCGCAATGCGCCCGACGCGCTTAAGGACACGCCGCAGCAGGGCTATGACGAGACGAAGCGGCTGATCGGCAAATGGCATGGACGGGGCAGGGCGCACTATGCGATCAGCCCGCGTTTCGCCATCACCTCGACGCCGGAACAGATGGAGATGAGCCGGGCGCTGGTGGCCGAACACCGCGATTGCTACGTGCAGACGCATCTGTCGGAAAACAGGGACGAGATCGCCTTTGCCACCTCGCTCTATCCGGATGCGAAGGACTATACCGACATCTATGCCCGCTACGATCTTTTGACAAACAGGACGCTGCTCGGTCATTGCATTTATCTCAGCGACCGGGAGATTTCGGTGCTGGCCGAGACCGGCGCGGTCGGCGTCTTCTGCCCGACCTCCAATCTCTTTCTCGGTTCCGGCCTGTTCGACCGCGACCGCTTCGACAGGCTCGGCGCACGTTGGTCGGTGGCGACCGATGTCGGGGCGGGCACCAGCTTCTCGATGCTGGAGACGATGGACGAGGCCTACAAGGTGCTGCATTTGCAGGGTCAGCGGCTGTCGCCGCTCAATTCCTTCTACCGCATGACGCTTGGCAACGCCCGAGCGCTGCGTCTTCAAGACCGGATCGGCTCGCTGCATGCCGGGGCCGATGCCGATATCGTCATCCTCGACTCGCGCGGCAAGTCGGCGATGGAGCTTCGGATGAGGACGGCGCAATCGCTGGTCGAGGAATTGTTCATCCTGCAGACCATGGGGGATGATCGCTGCGTGGCTGAGGTCTATGTGGCCGGCAAGGCGATGAAGGGGCGGAAGGTGGTTGCCGCCAGGCGGGAGCTGGAGACGGCGTGAGCTTTCACCCTCCCCTTGAGGGGAGGGTCGGAGCGAAGCTCCGGGGCGGGGTCGTGGAGCGATTTAAGCCTAGCTTCCCAAGCTGACCTTCGGGCATCCCCGTTGCCGCGCCGTGACGACGATCGACTGGTAGTTTTACCAGTTGCGCAAAGCTTGTTGCGTTCATACCGATAGGTTCTTGTCATCTTGTCGCCTCGCTTCGAGACACGGCCATTGTAGCTGACCTCGCCGGAATCGAGGACGGCCGGGATGGCGCGGCTTAGACGCTGGCTCACAACTTCCCGAACGCCACGCTTCTCCAACCCCAGCCGGCCCGATGAGCCGCGTCAATTAGGGGCGTCTTTATTTCGGCAGTATTGAAGCGATATTCGTAAACCTTGCCGTAGGACAAATCTTCCTTGAAGGCGAAGGCCATGCCGAAGCTTTTTTCCCACTTTCGACCGCGAAACGTATCAGCGCTCAACGCAAGCGTTGGCATGCCGGCGCGCCATTCGACAGACCATTCCTGATCGACGGCGCGGACTTCGCAATCGGCAGCATCGAATTTCATCAACACCTTGAACACCCTTTGCAGCCCGGCTTTGGCAAAAAGTTCGTACCAGCGGGCATCAACGATCTTCCATTCCGCGACGAGATCGACGCCTTCCGGCTTGCCGTCACGAATGATGAACGGCGCAGTCTTTCTATTGATGGCGAGAAGATTATTGCGAAGCGCTGCGGTCGATTGGCGGTCCACGCCCTTCGGCGCCGGTTTATATCCTATCAGCCAGTCGAACAATTTCACGGCAGGTTTCCTCAATCAGGGGCATTGTGGGCAATCTCTACCGTGAGACACATTAAAAATTGAGATCGTGTCCATCAGGTTCAACTGTTTGCCAGACTCGCTACGAGAACAGATGAGAACAAAGTGCACGGCTTTTGCACGGTTCAGCCGTGCAATTCATGGAATGTTCCGCGCATTCATGTCGTCTCAAGCGGGTTGGCTTCTTCTGGCAAGGCGCGTTAGGAGTGTCCCGCGGACCGAAGTATCATTGATTTTATTATGTTTTCCCGCATCGCATTTTTTGATTTGGTCAGGACGCCCCTTCAGGTATGTCAGCTCTCCACATCAAAAAACGGGCACGAAGAAGCCGCCAAAGCGGGCCTTTTCGTACAGCATTTTGGGACCAAATCTAGAGGAGCGCGAGCTACGCAAGCGGAGCCGGAGGACAGTATGTAGTCGTCATCCCGGAATTGGACATCGTGATTGTTCATAGGGCAGCCAAGGTCGATCAGGGAATCTCCCATGAACGGATGGGTATGATCCTCGACCACGTTCTGAGCGCGATAATCAGAGCGCCAGCCAAGATCGTTGATCGCGACATCAAGAGCGGAACTACGGCCTTGAGAGTCGCGGCCTTTCAACGGACTGCCCGTTTTGACCAGGCTTCAGAAACTCTCCGATCCATTCATGACGATCTCCTTTGGGCGGACCGGCATGATGTGGATGTCGCGATTTTTCCTGAATGCTATCTGTAGGGACATTCAGACCAGGAAGGCATTGTGCAAAGCCGAGCGCTGTCCATTGCTGACGGTAAACTGCCGTCGCTTGTCCGAGACCTTGCTCCCCGGGCTGTATGTGTCAACCAGAATGTTTGTGGCAAGTGCTACATACCGGAATGACCTTTGCGGGATTGAGGATGGCGTTCGGATCGAGGGCCGCTTTGATGCGGCGCATGACGTTGATTTCGGCTTCGCTGCGTGAATGATCAAGGAAATCGCGTTTCAAGGTGCCAATGCCGTGTTCGGCGGAGATCGAACCCTGGTATTTTCGAACGAGGGCATAGGCGAGCGCATCGATCTCGTGCAGATCATGTTCGCTCGGCGCGTCGATCCAGACGGCCACGTGCAGGTTGCTGTCGCCGACATGGCCGAAGAAGGAAACATGGGCGGCGGGAAAACGGGCGCGTAGAGTGGTCTCGCAGTCGGCGGCGAAGTCACCGAGTTGGCCGATCGGCGTGCTCACGTCGAGATTGACGAGGCCCGGCAGCAACTGGTCCATCAGATGGCCTTCGCGTACCGACCAGAAGGCACGCGCCTCCTTCTCCGACTGGGCAATCAGCGCGTCGGTAAGCAAGCCGTCCTCGAACGCCGTGCCGAGGAAGGCTTCGAAGCGTTCCCTGTCCTCGTCGCTGCCGGTGACGTCCTGCTCGATGATGACCGTGAAGTGAGGCGTTCTTTCGAAGAAAGCGAGCTTCAGGGCCTCGGCGTTGAAGCGGAAGTAACTTTCCCACATGGCTTCGAAAGCGGAAAGGCCGGGAAGATAGCGCTGGGCGGATTTGAGCAGGGAAACGACATCGCCATAGGTTTCGAGCGCGCAGAGCGCGGTCAGACGGGCGCTAGGAAGGGGGCGCAGGCGCAGGACGGCGCGTGTAATGATGCCGAGCGTACCCTCCGAGCCAATGAAGAGCTGGCGCAGGTCATAGCCTGTGTTGTTCTTGACCATCCGGTTGAGCGAGGAGAGCACGGTGCCATCGGCGAGGACGGCTTCGAGGCCCAGAACATTGTCGCGGGTGACGCCATGGCGGATGACACGGATGCCGCCAGCATTGGTGGCGAGGTTGCCGCCGATCTGACAGCTGCCGCGGGCACCGAGATCGATGGGCAGCAGGAAGCCTCTGTCTTCAGCGGCACGCTGGGCGACTTCCAGCGGCGTGCCGGCAAGCACCGTCATGGTCGCTGCGGCGGTGTCGATTTCCTCGATGCCCGACAGGCGTTCCAGCGACAGGGCGATGTCGCCGCTGCGTGCGTTGGCACCACCGGCAAGGCCGGTGAGGCCACCTTGCGGCACGACGGGCTGGCGGTGGCGGTCACAGATTTTCAGGGCCAGCGAGACCTCATCGACGCTCGAGGGCCGAAGGACGGCCAGCGGAAGGAACCTGCCGGTGGTGCTGGCATCGCTGCGGTAGCGTTCGCCGGTGCTTTCGCCGGTGAGTACGCTGTCTGCGCCGAGTGCTGCAATGAGATCTTCGATGACGGTCATGGTTTCGGTCTCGCTTCATGCACGAAACGCGGCATGCGACGCGTCACGGCAGCCTCCATGTCGGCAACGCAGGGAAAGCGCCTGTGCAGATTGGTCATGGCGGGGGTTGCTCCTCGATTCGCTCGGACTTTAGCGCCTATGGGCGTGGGTTCGAAAGCCCTCGCTCCGCCACTCTCTTCGCAAACGGCGGGGAATGAGAGCGGCCTCTCTTCCTTTCGCGGCGAGCGGAAATGGTCGCCGCAACGGGCGCTGGGGCGGATATTGACGGAATCGATAGCACAGGGCTTCTAGGCGGAAGAATCCCAGGGCGAGGTCGGACCGCCGAGAATTCCGGAGCATCGATGCTACAAGTTGAAATCGAGGAAGAGAGACCCCTCCGTGCGCGCGACGCGTTGACGGTCGCTCGAATCGTCAGGGTGAATCATGCCGGCGAATTTGGTGCGATCCGGATTTATTCAGCGCAGATGCTGGTATCCGGATGGCTCTGGCCGGATTGCATTCCGGCTCTCGCGGAAATGCTTGACGACGAACGGCGCCATTGTGTGTTGTTTCGCGACGCTATGCCGGACCGGAAGTCACGGCCATGCCGGGTCATGCAGTTCTGGAGCTGCGGCGGCTGGTTACTCGGGTTTCTGACGGCGCTGCTCGGCCGGCAGGCCATATGGGTGTGTACGGCTGCCGTGGAGGTTGCGGTACATCGGCATCTCGATGATCAGCTGTATTTCCTGAAGGACCGCGATCCTGCATTGAGTAGCATCATCCTTTCTATTCGAGATGAGGAGATTGCCCATTTGCGTCACGCCGAAGAGCGGCTGGTCGCCCCAAACATTGCTTTTCGCATATTAGGGCAAGCAATTTCGCTCGTGACGGACAGCTTGATCTGGCTGTCAACCTGGGGAGATTCGACGCGAATGGTGCGGGCTTTGAAGGCAGATGGAAGGTAACGCTGGGTCAGCTCTAGGCTGGGCAGAGCCCCGAGGGAGTAATCAGCCATACTTTTTGAAGACGAGCGGCCAGCGTACCTTAATTCGAACAGTCCTTACCTGGGTGCATGATGAGCGCGAGAGTGACGGCGAAGGGTCAGGTGACCATTCCCAAACCAGTACGGGACTTCCTCGGCATCGTGCCGGGCACTCGGGTCGAATTTCAGCGGACTGCGGATGGCAACGTGGACGCGGGCCGACGAAAAACGGCCGGCAAGCCGCTTCAGAAAGCTGTGCGGCCATGCCGGCAAGGGACTGAGCACCGACGCCATCATGGCGCTGACGCGCGGTGACGAGTGACGCTCGTCGACACGCCTGTCCTGGTAAATCGATTGGGTGGCGATGACCGGGCAGAGCTGCCCGGTCGCTGTCGATCAGATCATCCCGGCTTCCGGTGCTACGGGCTTCTCTTTCGGCTTGTAGCCGAAAGACCGCAGCGCGACGTAGAAGACCGGTGTCAGGAACAGGCCGAGGATGGTGACGCCAAGCATGCCGGAGAAGACCGCGGTGCCGAGCGACTGGCGCATTTCCGCACCCGGGCCGGTGGCGATCATCAGCGGCACGACGCCGAGAATGAAGGCAAAGGCGGTCATCAGGATCGGCCGTAGCCGCAGCCGGCTCGCCTCGATCGCGGCATTGACGGGGTTCATTCCGTCATCCTGCGCCTGGCGGGCGAATTCGACGATCAGGATCGCGTTCTTCGCCGCAAGGCCGATCAGAACGATTAGGCCGATCTGCGTCAGGATGTTGTTGTCCAGGCCCCTGAGATGCACGCCGACCAGGGCGGCGAGGACCGCCATCGGCACGACGAGGATGATCGCCAGCGGCAGGACCCAGCTTTCATACTGGGCCGACAACGCCAGGAAGACGAAGATGACCGACAGCGCGAAAATGAAGATCGCCGTGTTGCCGGTGTTGCGCTCCTGGAAGGCGAGATCCGTCCATTCGAAGCCCGTCCCCGGCGGCAGTATTTGTGCGGCCAGCGCCTCCATCTTGTCGAGCGCGGTACCCGTCGAGACGCCGGGCGCAGGATTGCCCTGGAGGGGTACGGACACATACATATTGTAGCGTTGGACAAGTGCCGGGCCCGTCGTATCCCGAATGTCGACAAGCGTTCCAAGCGGCACGAGGGCGCCCGTGGCCGAGCGGACCTTGAGGTTGAGGATGTCCTCACGCTCCAGCCGGTACTGCTGGTCAGCCTGCGCCCGCACCTGATAGACGCGGCCGAAGGCATTGAAGTCGTTGACGTAGGAGGTGCCGAGGTTGATCGACAGCGTCTCGAAGATGTTGGGGATGGGCACGTTCAGCGCCCGCGCCTTGTCGCGGTCGACGGCCAGGAAATATTGCGGGCTGGAGGCGGAGAAGGTGGTGAAGACGCCCGTTAGCCCTTCCGTCTGGTTGGCGGCGCCCATCATCTGATAGGCAAGCCCGAGCGCGCGGCGCATGTCGGAGCTTTCGCGATCGACGATCTGCATCTTGAAGCCGCCGGAATTGCCGATGCCGCGGATCGACGGTGGCGGCACGGCAATGATGAAGGCTTCCTGGATGGCCTGCATCGTGCCGTAGAGCTGGCCGATGATCTGATTGGCGCTCTGCCCATGCTTCAGGCGTTCCTCGAAGGATGCGAAGGGGGTGAAAATGACGCCGGAATTCGAGGCATTGGTAAAGGTTGCGCCGTTGAAACCGGCGAACGAAACCGCGTCCTTGATGCCCGGCACCTTGCGGATCATCTCGGTCGCCTTCTTTACCACTGCGTCCGTGCGGGCAAGCGAGGCGCCGTCGGGCAGTTGCACGACGACGATCGCATAGCCCTGGTCCATGGTCGGCACGAAGCCGCGCGGCACGATCTGCGCCATGTACCAGGTGCCCGCCAGCAATCCGAAAAAGACGATCAGGCTGGCGCCGAGTGCAATCTTCGTCGAGACGAGATGGCGGACGACCCAGGAGTATCCGCGGGTCATCCGGTCGAAACCATTATTGAAACCGTTGGCAAGGCCCCGGCCGATGCGCGTGAACGGGTTGCGCGTTTCGTGGTGTTCCCGATGCGGACGCAGGACAAGTGCCGCAAGTGCCGGCGAAAGGGTCAGCGAGTTGAGTGCCGAGATTGCCGTTGCCACCGAGATGGTGACGGCGAACTGCAGGTAGAACTGCCCGGAAATGCCGGGGATGAAGGCCGTCGGCACAAAGACCGCGATCAGCACAAGCGAAATGGCGATGACGGCTGTGCCGACCTCATCCATCGTCACATGGGCTGCCAGTTTGGGCGTCATGCCTTTGGCCAGATTGCGCTCGACGTTTTCGACGACGACGATCGCATCGTCGACGACGATGCCGATCGCCAGCACCAGGCCGAACAGCGTCAACATGTTGAGCGAGAACCCGAACGCAAGCAGCAGCGCGAAGGTGCCGATCAGCGAGACCGGGATGGCGATGATCGGGATTAGTGCCGTGCGCCAGGACTGCAGGAAGACCAGCACCACGATGGCAACGAGAATGGCGGCCTCGAGGATGGTCTTGTAGACCTCGTTGATCGACTCCGAGATGAATTCCGTCGGGTTGTAGACGATGGTGTATTCCAGGCCCGGCGGGAAATCCTTGGACAGTTTTTCCATCGTCGCCTTGATCTGATCGGCCGCGTCGAGCGCGTTGGTGCCGGGGCGCGAGAAGATGCCCATGGCAACGGCCGCCTTGCCGTTCAGGTAGCTGTTGGTGACGTAATCCTTCGCGCCGAGTTCGATCCGGGCAACGTCCTGCAGCTGCACGAGACGGCCGCTTTCCGTTGCCTTGACGATGACATAGCGGAACTGGCGGGCGTCGCTGAAGCGGCCCTCGGTCGTCACCGTATATTGGAAAGCATTGGTCCCGGCAGTCGGCGGTCCGCCGATCGAGCCGCCGGAGACTTGGACGTTCTGGTCGCGCAGCGCCTGTACGACGTCGCCGGAGGTCATGCCGTAGGAGGCGAGCTTTTCCGGATCGAGCCAGATGCGCAGCGCAAATTCGCGCTCGCCGAATAGGATCACATCGCCGACGCCGTCGAGACGCACCAACAGGTCGCGGGCGCGGGTGCGAGCATAGTTGGAGACATAGAGCTGGTCGTAGCGGTCGTTTGGCGATAGCAGGTGCACGACCATCATCAAGTCGGGCGAGCTTTTCGCTGTGGTGACGCCGATGCGGCGAACTTCTTCCGGCAGCCTTGGTTCAGCGATCGAGACGCGGTTTTGGACCAGAACCTGCGCCTTGTCGAGGTCCGTGCCGAGCTTGAAGGTGACCGTCAGCGCCATCGAGCCGTCGGCGGTCGAATAGGAGGACATGTAGAGCATGTCCTCGACGCCGTTGATTTCCTGCTCGAGTGGGGTCGAGACCGTGTTGGCGATCGTCTCGGCATCGGCACCCGGATAGGCCGTTCGGATGACGATGGTCGGCGGTGCGATTTCCGGGTATTGGGCGACCGGAAGTTGGAAATAGGCAATACCGCCGACGATCAGAAGGACGATCGACAGAACCGACGCGAAAATCGGCCTGTCCACGAAGAAATGGGCAAATCTCATTGGCCATTCTCCGCAGCGGCAGCTTCGGGCGGCAGTGTGATCATTTTCGGATCGACAACCACGCCGGGCCTGAGCCGCGTCAGTCCGTTGACGACGATGGTCTCGTCACCGGTCATGCCTTCGCGAATGACGCGGTAACCGTAGAGCCTCGGTCCAAGCCGCACAGGTTTCGTCGAAAAGCTGCCGTCCTCGGCAACGACATAGACGACGCGCTGGTCCTGGTCGGATCCGATGGCTTCGTCGGGAATGAGGATGCCTTTGTAGGTATTGGAAGCGCTGACCTCGACGCGGCCGAAAAGACCTGGCTGCAGGACGAAATTCGGATTGTCGAAGCGGGCACGCACCCGCATGGTGCCGGTTTCCTGGTCGACGCGGTTTTCGGCGAAATCGAGTTTGCCCTTGAAGGGTTTTTCCGTGGAATCGGCGATCGTCACATAGACGTCGAGCGATCCGCCGCCCTCCTGCAGGTTGCTGCCGTGCTCGCGCGCCTGGCGGGCATAGTTAAGCAAGCGGCGTTCGTCGACGTCGAAATAGAAGTCGATGGGATCGAGCGAGACGATCGTCGTCAGTGCGGTTTGGTCGGCCTGCACGAGATTGCCGACCGAAACCAGCCGGCGGTCGATACGACCGGCCAGCGGCGCAATGATCTTGGTATATTCGAGGTCGAGTTGAGCCCTGGCGAGGCTTGCTTCCGCGCCGCGCAGATTGGCCTGCGCCGACCGGAGCTCACGACGGCGGTCGTCAAGGGTGGAGACCGGAAGCGTTCCCTTTTGCACGAGCGATTCCGTGCGTGTGAATTCCGCTTCGGCGAAGACGAGCGTGGATTTCGCAACTTCAAGGGATGAGGTGGCGACGTCGAGCGCCGTCTGAAACGGCCGCTGGTCGATGACGAACAGCTGATCGCCCTTCTTCACCATGGCGCCGTCGGTGAAATCCACCTGATCGAGATAACCGCCGATCCGCGATCGCACCGTCACTTCATCGACGGCTTCGAAGCGGCCGATGAACTCATCGACGTCGACGACATCGCGAACAACCGGCTTGGCCACCGTCACAGCGGGCTTCTGTTGTTCCTGAGCCGAAGACGGGGTTGCGGACATAGCCGTGGAGAAAAGCAGTATCGCCGGAACCAGCCAGTTTCGTAGCATGTGTAAGCCCCCTGAAGCGTATAAAGCTGATCATTTCCGTGCGGGCGCACGGATCAGTTCGTGGAGAGCGCAGGTGGTCGAGCCTTGCCAGACGTCAATTGTTATAGGAAGTCGGGACACAGGGTTGGCCAAGCTGCGATAGTCTGAAAGCTGCAATTATTTCAAATTGTTACCCGTGTCGCCAGTTGGCCTAGCCAACCAGCGACGTCTTTTGTAAGGGCAGCTTACAGCATTCGGTTATCGTGTCACCCCGAAAAAATCAGGTTCGGACGCGCTTGTTTATATAAGCTAAGTTGCTTTTCGCCGGCGCAATTGCCGGCGGTAATCTTGGCTCAGGCGTTATCGACGGGCTTCAACAGGTCAGCCAAACCGATATTGCGGAACATTTCCGCGCGGACGCGGTCGGCGACAGCGTTGACGATCTCGGCGCCATCCTGCGACGGGTCGATGTGGACGCGGAAAGGCCGGGTGCCAAAGGGCCTGTTGACGATATCGACGACGGCGGCGGCAACGGAGGCTGGGTCGGCGTCGGCGGGCTCCAGTGCGGCGAGACCTCGCAGCGCCTTCTCCGGCACGCCCTTGTAGGGGCCGTCATTGTATTCGGCGGTGCGGGCATGATCGGACGGCGAGCCCGAATGGGCGAAATGGTTAGTGCCCCTGGTAAAGGCGCCGGGCACGACAATTGAGGTCTCGATGCCCCAGCGGGAGAGTTCGGCGGCATAGGAGACGGCGAGCGAGTCCATCGCAGCCTTGGCGGCGAAATAGGGCGACAGGTAGGGCGGGGTACCGCCACGGGTCGAGGACGAGGAGATCCAGAGGACCAGGCCCTTGCCTTGGCGGCGCATATGGGGGAGTGCCGCCCGGTTGACACGCTGTGTGGACAACACGTTGATGTCGTAAAGCTCGGCGAACTGCTCCGGTGTGAAGGCCTCGGCCGGGCCAAAAGACATGTGGCCGGCATTGTGCATGATGACATCGAGGCGGCCGGCTTCGGTGATGATCCTTGCGATCCCGGCTTCGACGGAGGCATCGTTGGCGACATCGAGCTCGACGGAGCGCAGGTCGACATTGTGCTCCTTGGCAAAAGCTACGGCGTCCGCAACCGCCTTGGCGTTGCGGCCTTCAGTGGCGCGCATGCCGGCATAGACGGTGTGGCCGGCGGTTGCCAGCGCACGGGCCGTCATGGCGCCGAAGCCGCTGGAAGCACCGGTGACGACGATGATGTGCTTGGTCATTGTCCTGTTCCTTCTGAACGATTGGGGGATGAGGCTGCTGACATTCATTGATCCGTGCCGCGGCGCAGGTTGTGCGCCGCTGTGGCGATTTTTCGGTTCAGATCATGCCGCCATTGGCGCGCAGGACCTGGCCGTTGATCCAGGAGCCGTCCGGTCCGGTCAGGAAGGCAACGGCGGCGGCGATGTCTTCCGGGGTGCCGAGGCGTTCCAGCGGGTTCATCTTCGACATGCGGGCGATCAGTTCGTCCGACTTGCCGTTGAGGAAGAGGTCGGTGGCCGTCGGGCCGGGGGCGACCGCGTTGACGGTGATCGAGCGGCCGCGCAGTTCTTTCGACAGGATGGCGGTCAGCGTTTCGACGGCGGCCTTGGTAGCGGCATAGACGCCGTAGTTTTCGAGCTTCAGGCCGACGACGCTGGTCGAGAAGTTGACGATCCGGCCACCGTCACGCAGGCGCTTTGCCGCTTCCCGCAATGTGTTGAAAGTGCCCTTCAGGTTGATGTTGATCTGGCGGGCGAACAGGGCATCCGAGCTTTCGGCGAGCGATGAGAGCGTCATGATGCCGGCATTGTTGACGAGGACATCGACACCGCCGAAGGCAGCTTCAGCCGCGTCGAACATGCGGCGGACAGCGTCAGTGTCGCTGACGTCGGCTTTGGCGGTGAGCGCGCGGCCGCCCCTGTCTTCGATCTTGCGGGCCAATGCCTCGGCCGGAGCGGCATCGCCGGAGTAGTTGATGACGACGGTAAAGCCGTCCTTGGCGAGGCGTTCCGCAATGGCTGCACCGATGCCGCGGGAGGCGCCGGTGACGATAGCGACTTTGTTGTTCTCTGACATTTCCGTCTTCCTTAAGTGTTCTGCGCCGCAGCGCGGTTTCGATGAGGAGAAGATGGTCCTTTCCTTGCGGCGGATAATCAGTCATTCTTCGGCATTACTATTCGGCAGCGGCGAACAATCATCATGGACAGATTTGAGGCAATGCGGGTGTTTACCCGCGTGGTGGAGCGGCGCAGCTTCACGCTTGCCGCCGAGGACACGGGGCTTCCGCGGTCGACTGTGACCGATGCGGTAAAACAGCTGGAGGCTCGGCTCGGGGTCAGGCTTCTGCAGCGCACGACGCGGCACGTCAGCCCGACGCTCGATGGTGAAGCCTATTACCGGCGGTGCCTGACGATCCTGTCCGATATCGAGGATGCGGAGGGCGCCTTTGCCGGCGCCAAACCGAAGGGGTTGTTGCGCGTCGATGTACATGGCAGGCTGGCACGGCACTTCGTCCTGCCGGGATTGCCGGAGTTCCTCAGGGAATATCCGGGCATCCAGCTCTATATGAGCGAGGGCGACCGGCTGGTCGATCTGATCCGCGAAGGGATTGACTGCGTGCTGCGTGTCGGCGACCTGCAGGACAGCGACATGATCGCGCGCCGCGTCGGGCTGCTGGAGGAAGTCACTTGCGCCTCGCCCGAATACATCGCCCGATTCGGCATGCCAAAGACCCTCGACGATCTCGGCGGGCACCAGATGATCGGCTTCTGGTCGACGGCAATCGGCGCATTATTGCCGCTCGAGTTCACGGTGGCGGGAACGATCCGCAATATCTCCCTGCCGGCGGTCGTTTCGGTCAATGGCGCCGATACCTTGGCGGCCTCGGCGCGGTTGGGGCTCGGCATCATGCAGGCGCCGCGCTATGCGCTGGAGGAAGACTTGAGGGACGGCAGGTTGGTCGAAATCCTGCCGGACAATCCGCCGACGCCGACGCCGGTATCGCTTCTCTATCCGCGCAGCCGCCAGCTCTCGCCACGCGTGCGCGTCTTCATCGACTGGCTTTCACGCGAATTTGCCGCGCGGCAGGTAGGCCGGTAAAAAGAAATCTTGCCTCGAGGCTTGCCTTTCGAGCTGGTGTTACCCACATCCGCGCCTCCAGCCGCATCGTCCAGCTTCATGGACGCACTCGCCGCACAGATTTCGAACCGCGCCGCTCGCTTAAATCCGTTTCGGGTTGCGGGGTGGTGCGTTAGATGTGCAAATGCCCGGGATTCAGGATTATCGACATGAACGCACATGATATCAGCGAAATCTCCGCCTGGTTGACAACCCAAGGCATCAAGGGCACCGACGAGATGGATATCGTCAACGGCTTCTGCCAGCGTGCCCGCGCCGCCGGCATGCGGCTCGATCGCGCGCTGGCGCTGATCGACACGCTGCACCCCGTCTATGAGGGGCGCGCCTTCCAGTGGGACAGCCAGGAGCCAGTGAAGACGGCATTCGAATATGGGCCGACCAATGAGGGCGTTTCGGCGGAAAACTGGGAGCGCTCGGCCTTTCACTATATGCGCGAAAACAACAAGAACGAGGTCCGCCGCCGCCTCGGCTTCGGCGATCCCCTCGATTTCTTCACGCTCGACACGCTCCTGGCTGCCGGCCACAAGGACTATATCGCGATGATCCACCGGTTCGCCAAGGACAGCCATATCGGCGACATGGACTGTTTCTACTCGCATTGGACGACGATGGATGACGGCGGTTTTCGTGACGAGGACTTAGCGGCACTGCGGCAATTGGTGCCGGTGCTCGCGCTGGCGATCAAATCTGGATCGCTGACCCGTATCTCGCGCACCATCGCCGAGGTCTATCTCGGCGAGGACGCAGCAAAGCAGGTGCTGGAAGGCCGCATCTCGCGCGGCAAGGCGGAGCGGATTTCGGCGGTGCTGTGGTTCTCCGACCTGCAAAACTACACCCGCATCTCCGACAACCTGCCGCCGGACGAGATCATTCCATTCCTTAACGATTATGCCGACGCCGTCATTTCCTCGATCCACGAGGCGGGCGGTAATGTCTTGAAGCTGATCGGCGACGGCACGCTGGCGATCTTCAAGGCGGGGGAGCGGGAGGACGCCTGCGCCCGGGCCTTGCTGGCCGAGCAACTTTTGCGGGAAAAACTGAGAGGCTTGAACGAGCGCCGACGTTCGGAAAACCGGCCCGTGACGGAGGTCTATCTCGGGCTTCACATCGGTGACGTCTTTTATGGAAACATCGGCTCCAGCGATCGCCTCGATTTCACCGTCATCGGCCCGGCCGTCAACGAAGTCAGCCGCATCGCTTCGATGTGCCGCTTCGTCGATCGCAGCGTCATCATGTCCTCGCAGTTCGTGGCCGCGGCCCCGCCGCCGCGCAATGCCGAGGTGGTCTCGATCGGCCGCTATGCGCTGCGCGGCGTCAAGCGGGCGCAGGAACTGTTCACACTGATGCCGCTGGAGAAGGTTGAGGAGTAACGGCCGATCCGGTCAGACTTTCCGACCCTCCTCGTTGAAGAAATGCAGGTTTTCCACGGGCAGCCGGACGGCGACCTCCCCGTGCATGCCGAGGAAGCGGCGGTCCAGCGTGAAGGCCTTGAAGGCGACGGGGCCGAGCTTCAGGTGGACGATGATGCCGAAGCCGGTGGGTTCGACGAGATCGACGGTCGCCTTCAGCACATCCGGGCCTTCGGCGCCGAGCACCACATGCTCAGGCCGGATGCCGAGCGTGGCGCGGTTGCCGTCGGCGAGATTGGCAGTGCCGCCGAGCGGCAGGACGACGCCGCCGGTGAGGGCGAACTTTGCCATGTCGCCCGCCTGCATGTAGCGACCTTCGAAGAAGTTCATGCCCGGCGAGCCGATGAAGCCGGCGACGAACAGGTTGGCGGGATTGTCGTAGAGTTCGAGCGGGCTGCCGACCTGCTGGATAATGCCGCCATGCATGGCAACGATCCGGTCGGCGAGCGTCATCGCCTCGATCTGATCGTGGGTGACGTAGATCGAGGTCGCGCCGAGGTCCTGGTGCAGTTTCTTGATTTCGGCGCGCATCTGTTCGCGCAGGCGGGCGTCGAGGTTGGAGAGCGGCTCGTCGAACAGGAAGGCCTTTGGCTGACGCACGATGGCGCGGCCCATGGCGACGCGCTGGCGCTGGCCGCCGGAGAGCGCCTTGGGACGGCGCTCCATCAAGGGATCGAGCCCGAGTTTGTTGGCCGCGCTCGCGACGACGGAGGCGATCTTGTCCTTGGCGGTCCTCCTCAAACGCAGGCTGTAGCTCATGTTCTTCGCCACACTCATATGCGGATAGAGCGCGTAGGACTGGAACACCATGGCGATGTCGCGGTCCTTCGGCGCGAGGTCGTTGACCCGCTTGCCGGCGATGCGGATCTCGCCGTCGGTAACGGCCTCAAGACCGGCGATCATGCGAAGCAGCGTGGACTTGCCGCAGCCCGAGGGGCCGACCAGCACGACGAATTCGCCGTCCTTGATTTCCAGATCGACGCCGTGCAGCACCGGATGGATGCCGTAGGATTTCTGTACGTGGGCGATATCGATGGATGCCATGGGATCAGCCTTTCACGGCGCCGGCCGTCAGGCCCTGCACGAGGTAGCGTTGGATCAACAGGAAGAACAGGCAGGCGGGGATGAGCGCCAGCACGCCCGCCGCCATCATCTGTCCGAAGTCGACCGAGAATTTCGACACGAAGGACAGGAGCCCGACCGGAAAGGTCGCCGCGTCGTTGCCGGAGATCAGCATCAGCGAAAACAGAAGCTCGCTCCAGGCGGCGGTGAAGACGAAGCCGAGTGTCGCGGCGATGCCGGGCAGCGTCAGCGGCAGGATGATCTGGCGAAAGGCGACAAACTGGGTTGCGCCGTCGATCATGGCGGCTTCCTCCAGGTCCTTCGGGATGCCGTCGAAGAAGGACTGCATCAGGAAGGTGGCGAAGGGCACGTTGAAAGCAGTGTAGACGATGACGAGGCCGGTCAAACTGTTGGTGAGGCCAAGCGGCGAGAGGATCTTGAAGATCGGCGCGACCAGCATGACCAGCGGGAACATCTGGGTGAGCAGCATCAGCGTCACGATCCAGTATTTGCCGCGGAAATTGAAGCGCGACATGGCATAGCCGGCGAGCGAGGCAAGCACCGTGACGATGATTGCGGTCGAGCCCGAGACGATCAGGCTGTTCTTGAAGAAGACCGGGAAATCGCTGTGCTTCAGCACGAACTCGAAATGCTCGAAGCTCGTGCGCGACGGCCACATCTTGATGCCTTCGGAATAGAGCAGCTTGTTCGGTGTCACCGACACCTTCAAGAGCCAGTAGAGCGGGAAGAGCGCAAAGGCGATGTAGGCGAAGATGGCCAGACGATGCGCGACGACGGAGAGGATGCGTTTGGCAGTCATGATCTCAATCCTTGCTCAGGAGCCATTGCCGCAGGACGACGATCAGCATCGAATAGGTGATCAGGAGCACGAGCAGCACCAGCGCGATGGCCGAGGCATAGCCGAAATCGAGCCGCTTGAAGGCTTGCGTGAAGATGTAGCTTGCGACGATCTGGCTGCGGTCGGCCGGTCCGCCATTGGTCATGACGATGATCAGGTCGGCGAAGTTGGAAATCCAGACGGTGCGCAGCAGAACGGTGATGGCGATGGTCGGGGCGAGGAAGGGCAGGGTGATGGAGATGAAACGCTGGAGGGGGCCGGCGCCGTCGATGCTGGCGGCCTCGTAGAGATCGCGTGGGATCGCTTGCAGGGCGGCGAGCAGGGTGATCGCGAAAAAGGGGATGCCCCACCAGACGTTGGCGATGATCGGTCCCCACATGGAAAGCTGCGGATCGGAGAGGATATTGGCCGGCTCGCTCATCAGGCCGAGGGCATAGAACCAGTGGGGTAGGGGGCCGACGACGGGATTGAACAGCCACGACCAGTTGAGGCCGGCGAGGAAGCTCGGAACGGCCCAGGGCAGGAAGACCAGCGCCTGCACGATGGCGCGACCATGGAAGGGCTTGTCCAGTAGCAAGGCGAGGATGAGGCCGAAGACAAACTGCAGGAGGACGGACCAGCCGGTCCACCACAGCGTGTTCCGCAGCGCGCGATAGAAATTCTGGTCCTGCGACAGGGTCTTGAAATGGTCGAGCCCGATAAAGCCGCCGGAGAAGGGGTTGAGCAGCTGGATGTCGCGGAAGGCATAGGAGATGCCGAGCACCAGCGGCACCAGCATGACGGTGACGATCAGGATCAGCGCCGGCGCGCTGTAGAGATAGGGCGCGGAAGCATCGGCCAGACGCTTTTTCAGCGGCCGCTGGTCCCTGCGTGAACCGCTGCTGAGGGCTGCGAGTGAATCCATCGTCAAATATTTCCGTTTCGCGGCGTGTCTTTCGGGCAAGCCGTGTTTCCAGTCAGGAATGAAGCCGCAGGCAGCGAACGGGAGGCTGCTGCCTGCAGCTCAGGGCTTATGACTATTTGCTCGCGAGGAACTTCTGCTGAGCCTTGGTCATATATTCAGCCCATTGCTTGGCCATCTCTTCGGGCGTGATATCGCCGAGCATGGCTTCCTGGCTGGTCTTGATCGCCATCGAATCCTTGAAGAAGGCGAATTCTTCCAGATAGGTCGGCATCACGGTCGGAATGGCGTCCTTGTCGGCCAGTTCCTCGAACCAGCCCTTGAACTGCTCGCTGGCATAGAAGGGGTCCTTCTCGGCCGCTTTCAGCGCGGGAAGGGCACCGATGCGCTTGTTCCACTCGATATTGCCTTCCGGGCCCTCGAGCGTTGCGATCAGCTTCCAAGCGAGGTCCTTGTTGGCGCTTGCCGACAGCATCGACCAGCCGGCATAGCCGATGGTCGGGAAGGTCTTGCCGGACGGGCCCTTCGGCATGGTGGTGACGCCGTAGTCTGCCGCCTCCATGCGTTCGCTGATGGCGATCAAGGCGTCCGGGTCCTGGTCGAGCATGGCGCAGGTTCCGGTGTAGAAGCCCGCGACGATCTCGTTAAAGCCCCAGTTGACGCTGTCCTTCGGCGCATAGCCGTTCTTGTAGAGATCGGTCAACCAAGTGAAACCCTTGACCCAGCCTTCTTCGCTGAACTTCGAGGTGCCGTCTTCGTTGAAGTAGGTATTGTCGCCAGCCATCGTCGCGCCGAACATCATCCAGCCGTTGAGGCCGCCCGGGCCGCCGCGCATGCAATAGGCATATTTGCCCGGCAGCTTCTTGATCTTTTCGGCGGCGGCAACGAAGTCGTCCATCGTCTTCGGTGGGCCTTCGACGCCGGCCTCGGCGAAGATCTTCTTGTTGTAGAACATGGCGCGCAGATAGAAGCCGTAGGGCAGCATATAGGCCGTGTCCTTAACGTCGCGGCCAAGTTCGAGCGCCCGGTCCGTCAGGCCAGAGGTGTGCTCCCATTCCTTGAGATAGGGCTCGAGGCTTTCGAGCATGCCGTTGTTGGCATAGAGCGACAGCCAGGTGTCGGGCATTTCCATCACGTCCGGAATTTCGCCGGCCGAGACCATGGTGGCGAACTTCTGGAAGGCTTCGCCCCAGGGGAGCGAGATGACCTCGACCGTGGTGCCAGGATTCGCCGCTTCGAACTTGGCGACGATCGATTTCAGCGTCTCGGTGCGCTCGGGGCTGGTGATGACTTCCACCAGCTTCAGCTTCGTATCGGCAAGGGCGGTGCCTGCCATCAGGGAGGCGAACAACGTCGCCGCAATCAGTTTCCTCATTTTCATATCCCCTTTTTTGTTTGGGTGGTTGCTTGCAGTCGTGTCAGCCTGATGAGGCGGCAGTGATCGCCGCCTCGAGATCGCTCCAGAGGGCCTCCGTTCCCTCCAGGCCGACATGGAGCCGTACCGACCGCGGACTGATGCCGAAGGCGACCGCGGAATTGGGTTGTGCTTTTTGCGCCAGAACGACGTCGCCCGGCACGATCAGGCTTTCGTGCCCGCCCCAGCTGACGCCCAGCTTGAACAGCTTGAGGTGATCGGAAAACGTGCGGACATCGATACCGTCGCGGAAAATGAACGAGAAAAGGCCGGATGTGCCGGTGAGACCGGGCGCCAGCTGGTTGGCAAGGCCGGGATAGCAGACGGTCTCGACCGCCTCGTGGGCCTGCAGGCGCCTGGCAATGGAGAGGGCGGACTGTTCATGCGCCTTCATGCGGATCGGCAGTGTGCGCATGCCGCGGATCAAAAGCCAGGCATCGAAGGGAGAGAGCTTGCCGCCGAGATAGGGATAAGCTTCCCCGCGGATGCGGCCGATCAGTTCCTTCGAGCCGGCGACGACGCCGGCAACGACATCGCTGTGGCCGCCGAGATATTTCGAGGCCGAATGGATGACCAGATCGACGCCGAGCGAGATCGGCTGCTGGAAGATCGGGCTTGCCCAGCTGTTGTCGATCGTGGTGATGACGCCGTGGCGTTTGGCAAGCGCTGCGAGTGCGGAGACGTCATGGGTTTCCATCACCCAGCTCGTTGGGCTCTCCAGATAGAGGAGTTTGGCGCCGGGCAGGGCCTTGGCGACCTCTTCCTCGTCGCGACCGTCGACATAGGTCACCTCGATGCGCATGCGCTTAAACAGGGTGCCGAACAGGCGAAAGGCATCCGGATAGAGGTGCCTGACGGCGACGATGCGGTCGCCAGGTTCGACGAAGGAAAGAACCGTGGAGGAAATGGCGGACATGCCGCTGGCAAAGCCGATCGCGTCCTGCGCACCTTCGAGCTTGGCCAGCATTTCCTCGAACATCCGCACGGTCGGATTGAGACCGCGTGTATAGATAGGACGGACCTTTTCACCGCGATAGGAGGCGACCATGTCGTCATAATCGGTGAAGGTGAAGAGCGAGGTCTGCACGATCGGCGGTACGACCGCGTCATAGGCATTGCTCTCGTCATGGGCGACGATGAGGGAGGCATCTTCGAACGGATCGAACCCGTTGCTCATTTGGACATTTCCTTGATGTCTTCCTCTACGATGGCGAGGATTTTCAGTGTTTCGGCGCGCGCGCCCTCAGGGTCCTGCGCGGCAATGGCGTTGAAGAGTGTGCGGTGGAACGGGAATGACCGGCGGGCGAAATCCGGCCGATCGAAAGGCTTTTCCCAAAAGCGTTCGAAGGCTTCGCGCATCTGTTCGAGGAGCTGCTTGAACAGCGGATTGTGGGTGGCGTCGTAGATGGCGAGGTGGAAGGCAAGGTCTTCCGGGCCGGATGTGCCCTTGGAAAGATGCACCCGCTCCATCTCGTTCAGCTTTTCCTCGATCATCGTCACGTCTTCGACTGTGCGCATGCGGGCGGCGACCATCCCGGCCTCGGCCTCGATGCCGCGGCGGACTTCCAGGGTCTTCAACAACACGTCGCGCAGATGCGTCGTCTCCAGCGAAAGCGGCATGTGGATGGTGGCGCCGGAGATCGGTTTCAGGAGATAGGTGCCACTGCCCTTGCGCGCCTCGACCACGCCGAGAGCCTGAAAATGGCGGATGACTTCGCGGATGGTCGAACGGCCGACGGCAAGCGCCGCCATCAGCTCGCGCTCGGCCGGGAGCCGGTCGCCGGGGACG
Source organism: Pararhizobium sp. A13 (assembly GCF_040126305.1). Classification (NCBI taxonomy): domain Bacteria; kingdom Pseudomonadati; phylum Pseudomonadota; class Alphaproteobacteria; order Hyphomicrobiales; family Rhizobiaceae; genus Pararhizobium; species Pararhizobium sp. A13. Next base: position 647,571 of record NZ_CP149511.1, read on the forward strand.
AGATTGGAGCGCTGAATATAGTCGGCGAGAGCGGCCGTCACCTGCCGGGCCCGATCGACCGGGGGCAGGGGGGCAAGCGCCGCTCTGGCATCCTTGTGCTTCATCGTCTGCCTTTCGCCGAAACCAAAATTGGTCTGACATCTGAGCAATAATGCAAATCGGACGGGGTGCGTCAAGGGTGTAAAGATGATTCATGCGGGGGACGTTGCGCGCGAGGTCCGGCGTCCGGCAGGGCACCATTGGATTGCCGTTCAAACCGGGTCCGACGCAGGAATAACTGATCGCCATGGCGGGCCGGCTGCTTGCAAAAATGGCGATGTCCCGGCGGACGATGTATGCTGGATAGACGCAGTCCCCTCAAGGACGATCGTCATGTCTTCAAACGGACAGGTGCGAGATGTCATTCGCAAACCGCCAGGACGCAGGCCTTAGACTTGCTGCAGCACTCGCCGGCTATCGCGAGAAAAGCCCGGTCATCATCGCCTTGCCGCGCGGCGGCGTTATTGTCGCTGCCGAAGTTGCCCGTGCCCTCGATGCCCCCCTGGATCTTCTCTTCGTTCAGAAGATCGGTGTACCGTTCCAGCCCGAGTTGGCCATGGGGGCGATCGTCGACGGGCCACAGCCAACGATCGTTCGCAATGAAAGCGTGATCCGGCACGCCGGAATTCGCGAGAAGGAATTTTCCGCGGTCTGCGAGAGGGAGCAGAGGGAAATCGAGCGGCGGCGGCAGTGCTATCTCGGCGATCGCGACACCATTCCTCTCGGTGGGTGCGTGGTCATCGTCGTTGATGACGGAGTTGCAACCGGCTCAACCGTCAAGGCGGCGCTAAGGGCGATCCGAAGGCAGGGGCCGCGGGAACTGGTGTTGGCCGTTCCGGTTGGGCCGACGGAATCGCTCGAAGCGTTGCGCAGTGACGTCGACAACCTTATTTGCCTTGAAGTGCCGTTTCTATTTCTCTCCGTCGGGCATTTTTATCGTGAATTTCAGCAAGTGAGCGACGCGGAAGTCATTGCCGTGCTGGAGGAAGCGGCTCGGCGCGGGTCCACGTAGCGCAATCTGGTCCAAGAACACTGCCAACATTCACGGGGTGAATGCGGCAGTCAGATTGTCTCGGGCGTCACGCTTGCGAGCCCCCGCGGATAGGTCCGCTCGGAAAGCGGCACCGCCTCGATCGCAGCGAGCAGGCGATCGACCAGCAGCGTCTCGGCCCGATTGCCGCGTGCGAAACGTCGGGTGACGATATAGACGTCGGCGGCGGGCGGATTCTGATAAGGCGGCAATTGCCAGAGCTGGCGCGCTTCGATGTCGACCGCGACCACGTGAATCGGCAGCGGGCCGAAGCCAAAACCGACCTTGATCAGCCGTTTGACTTCTTCGAGATTGGTGAAGAGGCCGAGCACCGGGCCGTTGAAATTCTCCCGCTGCCTCAGCCGGGCGACCGGTGCCAGCGCGCCGTTTAGGTGATCTGTCTTGAACGAGACGTAGTCCAGACCGGCAAGTTCGGTGATATCGACGCCGCGCTTGCCGAACAGCGGATGGCCGGGCGCGCAGAAGAAGCCGAAATGCTCGCGGTAAAGCACCGCATAATCGAGCTCCGGGTGTTTTTCCTGCGCCAGGCAGATGCCGAGGCCCGCTTCGCTGGTAAGAACTGCGTCGATCACGGCCTGGCTGGCCAAGACCGTTGTCGAAAAGGTGACGCGCGGGAAGGCCTTGTGGAAATCCGCCAGGAAACGATCGAGAAACGGACACTCGATATGGCTGGCGAAGGCCATCTCGACATGGCCGCTGACCAGATCGGGATCGTCCTCGATTAGGTCGGGAAGGCCGGTGACGATACGGAACATGGTCCGGCATTCAGCGTAGAGTCGCTCGCCCGCTGGTGTCATACGGAAATGATTGGAGGAGCGATCGATCAGGCGGCAGGCCATGTGATCTTCGAGACGGCGAAGCGCGTTGCTAATGGTCGGCTGTTTCAACAGCAGCCTATTGCCTGCCGCCGTCAGGCTCTTCTCCTCGACGATCACCGTGAAGGTACGCAGCAGGTTCCAGTCGATCTCCCAGACGAAGCGGCGTCTCGGCCGGAGCATGGCTACCTCATTCATTTCGTGAATGTTACACCTTCGCCTAATGTATTTGTCCACTGAAGTCCATTGTGGTTTGATCGTCTCGATCGGCAGACCCAACGCGGCGTTGACGTGACGGACAGAGGCCAGCCGTTTCGTAACTTCGGAAAGGTTCGCCACAGCAACGGCATGCTCGTCAATTTCAACCGCGGCATGGGCGAGGTTTTCAGCGCCGGAACCCGCGAATGGATGGCAAGGCTGCTGCGCTCCGATCCGTCGAGCGCCTCATTGCCAACGCCCTCAACCATAACTCAAGCGACGGAACCAGAGCGAAGCAATCCATGAACATCCAAGCCAGCGAACGGTCCGCATCCCATCTTTTCTACATGACGCGGCTGCGTCGGCCGCTGGTCGAGCGGGCCGAGGGCATCTATTTCTGGACGAAGGACGGCCGCCGGTTCATCGATGGATCGAGCGGGCCGATGGTCAGCAATATCGGCCATGGCAACCGTCACGTCATCGAGGCGATGAAGCGGCAGATGGAAAAGACAACCTTCGCCTATCGCCTGCATTTCGAGAACGAGCCGGCGGAAGAACTGGCCCGGCGGCTGGCGGCAAAGATGCCGGGTGACCTCGACCGCATCTTCTTTGTTTCCGGCGGCTCGGAGGCGGTGGAATCGGCGATCAAGCTGGCGCGGCAATGGGCGGTCGCGACCGGCCAACCTAGCCGCTGGAAGGTGATCTGCCGCTTTCCCTCCTATCACGGAGGCACGATGGGCGCGCTCGGCGTGACGGGCGACCTGGCGCTGACGGAAACATTCGCACCGCAGATCCAGCCAATGCCGGCGATTACCGCGCCAACCGCCTATCGCGATCGTGACAATCTCACGATGGAACAGCGGGGCTTACGCTATGCCGACATGCTCGAGGAGAAAATCCTTGGCGAAGGCCCCGAAAGCGTCGTCGCCTTCATCATGGAGCCGATCGGTGGAGCGGCGACGGCGGCCCTTGTGCCGCCAGACAGCTATTTCCTGCGCATCCGCGAGATCTGCGACAAGTACGGCATCCTGCTCATCCATGACGAGGTAATGAGCGGGGCTGCCCGCACCGGGCGTTATCTCGGCGGCGATCACTGGAACTGCAAGCCGGATATCATCACGCTGTCGAAAGGCATCGGCTCTGGCTATGCCGCGCTTGGCGCGATGGCAGCCTCCGCCAAACTGGTGAAGCCGGTGCTCGACATGGGTGGCTTCCAACATGGCCATACTTATGCCGGCAACCCGCTCGCCTGTGCGGCCGGGCTTGCGGTGCTCGAGGAAATGGAAAAGCTCGGCTGCGAGGCAAACGCGACCGCGATGGGCGATCTCCTGAAGTCCGAGCTTGAAGGGCTTTCGAAGCGCTTTCCCTTTGTCGCCGGGGTGCGCGGCAAAGGACTGCTGATCGGCGCCGATTTGGTTGCCGATCCCCTGACATTCAAGCCCCTGCCTAAAGCAAAGGCAGCGAACCAGCGCCTGCTCGACATCGCCTATGACAAGGGCCTCATCCTCTATTCCCGGCGCATTCGCGGCGACGGCGCCGAACTCGACAACATCATCCTTGCGCCGCCACTGATCATTACGGCGAAACAGATCGGCGATATGGTGTCGATCCTCAGCGACAGCTTCGAGATTTTGGCGCGCGATCTCGAACTCCCGGTTAACGGCTGAGGACGCGGCATGGCAACGAAGAAAGTCATCATCACCTGCGCTGTGACCGGGTCGGTGCACACGCCATCGATGAGCCGATATCTGCCGGTGACGCCGGATGAGATCGCCGAACAGGCGATTGCCGCGGCGGAAGCGGGCGCCTCGATCCTGCATCTGCATGCGCGCAATCCCTCCGACGGACGGCCGACCGCAGATCCCACGGTTTTCATGCAATTCCTGCCGCTCATCAAGCAGACGACGGACGCCGTCATCAATATTTCGACCGGCGGTAGTTCGCTGATGTTGCTCGACGACCGGTTGGCGGCGGCGCTGAAGGCAGAGCCGGAAATGTGTTCGCTCAACATGGGATCGATGAATTTCGGCATCTTTCCGCTCGCCAAGCCCGGAATGGAATGGCAGCACGACTGGGAGCCGCACCTCCTGGAGGCGACGCGCGGCACAATCTTCAAGAACACCTTTGCCGATATCGAGGACATCCTCAAACGGCTGGGCGAGGGGTGTGGCACGCGATTCGAGTTCGAATGCTACGATGTCGGCCACCTCTATTCGCTGAAGCATTTTTACGATCGCGGACTGGTCAGGGGACCGCTGTTCATCCAGTTCGTCCTCGGCATTCTCGGCGGCATCGGCGCTGATCCGGACAATATCAGCCACATGAAGCGGATCGCCGACAAGCTGTTCGGCGACGACTACCGCTTCTCGGTGTTGGCCGCCGGGCGCCAGCAGATGCCGCTGATTACCATGGGCGCGGCGATGGGCGGCAATGTCCGGGTCGGGCTGGAAGACAACCTCTATCTGGGGCGCGGCGAACTTGCGAAATCCAATGCCGAGCAGGTGAGCCGCATCCGGACGATCCTCGAAGCCCTCTCGCTGGAGATCGCCACACCGGACGATGCACGGGCGATGCTTTCGCTCAAGGGCGGCGATCGGGTGGCGTTCTGATGGTGGAGCTTTCAACCCCGTTACCGAACGTCCGCCTGGCCGTGGCCGAGGACGCGAAGCTGATCCATACCGGTTTGCTGACAATCGCCAAGCATCTTGGTTCGGAAGAAAGGGTAACGTCGACGCCGGACGATATCCGCAGGCACGGATTTGGTGCGCAACCGGCCTTCACCGGACTGATTGCGGAAATCGACGGAGCCTTCGCGGGCATGTGCCTCTTCTTCCAGAGTTTTTCTACATGGCGCGGGCAGAAGGGTGCCTATATTCAGGATATCGTCGTCGAGGAGCAATTTCGCGGTGCAGGCATCGGGGTAGCGCTTCTACGCCATACGGCAGCGCATGTCCGCGCGAGCGGCGGCGCCTATCTGCGGCTGTCCGTCGACGCAAGAAACGTTTCGGCGCGGCATTTCTACGAGCGGATGGGGCTTGCCTGGTCAGAAGAAGAGCGCATTCATGCCGTCTATGGCGATGCCTTCGAAACGCTTGCCGGGCTGCATGAGAGCGGGGTTTGAGAGAAAAACATGAAGACCTTCTATGCGAACGAACAGAAGCAGCATGATCCGAAGATGTTCCTGTCCAGCGGCGCAGCGCAGCCCAATCCGGAAAAGCCGGAGCGCGTCGAGCGACTGCTTGCCGGCGCTAGGGCGGCCGGCTGCGAGATCGTCCGGCCCCGTGATCACGGCGTAAAGCCGATCGCCGCCATCCATACGCCCGAATATATCGAGTTCCTGCAAAACATCTTCCTGCGCTGGCAGCGGATCGAGGGCGCTTCGGAAGAGGTGATCCCGAACATCCATCCGCTGGCCCGCACCGACCGCTATCCCGCCTCCGCTGTCGGTCAGGCCGGCTATCATATGGCCGATACCGCCTGCCCGATTTCCGCCGATACCTGGGGCAGCGCTTGCTGGAGCGCTTGGAGTGCGGTCGAGGCGGCGGAAGTCGTGCTTGCCGGCGAGCGCTCGGCCTATGCGCTTTGCCGCCCACCGGGCCACCACGCCTTTGCCGATGTCGCCGGCGGCTTCTGTTTCCTCAACAATTCCGCGATCGCCGCACAGCACCTGTTAAGGTCGTCAAAACGCGTCGCCATTCTCGATGTCGACCTGCATCACGGCAACGGCACGCAGGGAATCTTTTACGCCCGCAACGACGTGCTGACGGTCTCACTGCATGCCGATCCCGTCCGCTTCTATCCCTTTTACTGGGGCAATGCCGACGAACGCGGCGAGGGCCCCGGTCTCGGTTATAATTTCAACCTGCCGCTGCCGCGTAAGACGTCCGATGTGGGATTTTTGGACGCGCTTGATGTCGCCAACCGCCGCATCGAAGCCTATGGACCGGACGCGTTGGTCGTGGCACTCGGCCTCGATGCCTTCGAAGGCGACCCTTTCGGCGGGCTGTCCGTTTCGACGCCAGGCTTTGCACGGATCGCCGAGGCGATCAGCGGGCTCGGCTTGCCGACGGTTATCGTTCAGGAAGGCGGTTATCTCTGCGACGCGTTGAGCGCCAATCTCACGTCGTTCCTGACGGGATTTGTCCATTGACACCGTGGCCTCACGCCGTTGATTTATGGCCACGTCAACCCTTATGGCCGCTTCGATCTCGATTCGAACAACCGCATCGCTTTCGAAAGGGCCGCCACGTAAGACGGGAGGGTGCGAAAGGTTGTTGCAATAATCTGTCGTCCAAGCCTAACTTTAATTGGGGGGCATGCATTGCTGGCGCTTTGCGACTTGGCAGAAGGAGCTGAAGACAGCCCCAATACGGCGGTACGAAATTCCGCAAAGCCGTCAGGCATTGCCAGACCACAGCGAAACCTGCATATTTCCATCATTCTTGGCCCAAGAGGAGATTGAAATGAAAACGATCATGTCCAGCCTCAAAACCATTCGTGTACAACAGGACATGACCGTTGATGCATTCCAATCATCTCAACAGGGAGAAGCGCGCGCAAAAACGCCGTAGAAGCTTTTTCCCCCGCCTCTTCTCTTCCCGCGGTGGCTCGGCGGAGCGTCAAAAAGCTCGCGTTCGTGCGCAGTGCTTTATCTCCTACTATAGGCCACATCTACCGCTTCTGTTTGCAGACTTGTTGTGCGCGGTCCTGGTAGCCGCCACGGCAGTGGCCATGCCGCTTATCGCCAACCACATCGTTAGCCGCCTGCCGGACCTGGCCGAAGCGCCAGATGCCCTTCATCAGATTCTGGCCTTGGGCGGCGTCATGCTCGGCGTTTTCCTTGTGCAGGCCTTCGCAACCTACTTCGTGGACTATCAGGGCCATGTAATGGGAGCCAAGATCGAGGCGCAGGTTCGCAAGGAATTGTTCGAGCACTGCCAAAAGCTGTCTTTCAGCTTCTATGACCGGCAGCGCACCGGGCAACTGATGAGCCGCATAAGCAATGACTCGCTCTGGCTGGGCGAGCTTTTCCACCACGGCCCCGAGGACATTGCCATCAGCATCCTTAAATTCGGGGGAGCAATGGCAGTACTCGCCCTGATTGATCCCGTTATTGCTTTGCTGATTGCGCTTCTGATCCCGTTCGCAGTTGCTTACGCGATGCATTTCAACGGCCATATGAATGTCGCCCTTCGCACAAGCAAGGAGAGGATCGGTGACATCAATGAACGGGTGGAGGACGCGCTAGGCGGTATCCGCGTAGTGCAATCCTTCGCCAATGAAGGCGACGAACTGCGCCGCTTCCAAGTGGAAAACCAGCGGTTTCTCGACAGCCGCAAAGCGGGCTACCGCAGCGAAGCGTTGCTCTGGGTCGGCATGGATGGATTCTCCCAGGTCGTCACCATTGTGGTGATCGTGTTCGGAGCCATCCGCATTCTCACCGCCGACCTTTCCGCTGCCGATATGCTGACACTGCTGCTTTGCGTCGGCGTGCTGGTCGATCCGGTGCGGCGGCTCGACAATTTCATCCGGCTTTGGCAGGAAGGCTACACGGGCTTCGTCCGAGCCATGGAATTGCTTGAAGAAGAGCCCGACATTGCGGACCGCCCCGCCGCCAAGCCACTTGGCCAGGTTATCGGCGCCATCGGCTTCAACTCTGTCAGCTTCGGCTACGAGGAAGAAGGCCCACTTGTGCTCCACGAGGTGTCATTCGCCGTCGAGCCGGGAGAGTTTGTGGCGTTGGTCGGGCCATCAGGGGTAGGCAAAAGCACGCTCTGCAGCCTCGTCCCGCGCTTCTACGACGTGCAGTCCGGCAGCGTGACCATTGACGGGCAGGATGTCCGCGATGTCAGCCTGGCCTCTTTGCGGCTCAATGTCGGTGTGGTCCAGCAGGATGTGTATCTGTTCAGTGGCACCGTGATCGACAATCTGCGCTACGGCCGCCCCGAGGCGACGGACGAGGACATCATCGCGGCGGCGAAGGCGGCCAATGCGCATGATTTCATCGTGGCACTGCCGCAAGGTTATAACACCGACATCGGGCAGCGCGGGGTGAAGCTCTCGGGCGGTCAGAAGCAGAGGCTGACCATCGCCCGTGCTTTCCTCAAGAACCCGCCGGTATTGATCTTTGACGAAGCCACCAGCGCACTCGACAATGAGAGCGAGCGGACGGTGCAGGAGGCGTTGCTGGGATTGGTCAGGGGCCGCACGACCATAGTCATCGCCCATCGCCTTTCCACCGTCCGGCATGCGGATAGAATTCTTGTACTTACGCGAGATGGCATTGTCGAGGAAGGCACACATCAGGCGCTGATCGCGGCCGGCGGCGTGTATGCTGGATTGCACGAAATGCATGCCAGTATTTAAAACGTCAATCCTTTCGGCGCGGGCTGACACCAGAAGATATCGTGTGTTCCGGCATGCAATTTTGGATGCCGAATGACAGATAATGTGAGCAATCGGCCGGTCTCGGGCTGCACAGGACCAATGTGCGATCGGCCCAGCCAGTCGTCAGTTAGATGAGGAGATCCCGGTCCGAGCACCGCGGTGGCGGTGCGTGCGGACGCTTGGCTTCCTGGCTGCGAGACTTTCGCTTGTCGCAGACGCCCTGATTTTTGATGCAGCGTCTATCGATACTCAGTTTGTAGACTCTCGCGGCCGCCCAGCTATTTCTCGCACAGCCGTCGATCGCCACGATAAGGTTGGTAGGTGCAGTCTGAGGCGCGGAAGGAACGATAACTGCGCGAGCATGCCCTGACATTGCAGGATGGAGCGGGTTTTTCGCTTGTCACCATCCCCGTGTCCGGATCGTTATGCGGACCAGGCTCGGCCCTTGCGGCCTCCATGAATTTCCGCCAGATGCGAGCCGGAAGCGCGCCACCCGTGATGCCTTTCATCGGTGTGTTATCGTCGTTGCCAACCCAGACGCCGGCGACCAAGGGTTCCGTAAAGCCGACGAACCAGGCGTCACGATTGTCCTGACTGGTGCCTGTCTTGCCGGCCGCAAACGTGCCGGGATCAGCCTGACGACCAGTCCCACGCTCGACAACCAGCTGTAGCAAGGTTAGGAGATCCGGCTGATACGGCGAGAGGTCAACCGACGTCGCTACCTGCGGCCCCACTCGGAAGCCTTTGGGCTGGTCCGAGGCTTGAAAATCTATAATCCCCCATGGCTCGACGGGCGCCTTTCCAAGGCGAACCGACGCGTAGGCGCCCGTCAAGTCGAGCAGACTAACCTCGGATGCACCAAGTGCCAACGCAGGCGTCGTCGTCAGGGCCGCGTTAATGCCCAGTTCCTTCGCTGCAGCGGCGACATTTTCCAATCCGACCTCCTGCGCCAGCGCAGCGGTGGCTGCATTCAGCGAGCGAGCAAAAGCCTCAGCCAGCGTAACCCAACCGCGATAGCTACCGCTGGAATTTTGAGGGGACCATCCGTCGATTTCGATCGGGGCATCGAGGACTTGATCCGACAGGCTCAGCCCTTTCTTCAACGCTGCGTAATATACGAACAACTTGAATGTGGAGCCCGGCTGACGCATCGCCGTGACGGCTCGGTTGAACTGACTGGTCTTATAGTCATATCCGCCTACCATTGCGACAACTGCACCATCGGGCGTGATGGCGACCAGCGCCGCCTGTGAAGCCCCGAGAGCCTTTCCCTCTTCATCAAGGGCCTGCTTGACGACTTCTTCGGCAATTCGCTGCAGGCGCGGCACCAAGGTCGTGCGCACTGTCGTCGACCCCGGAGAAGAGCCAGCAATCTCGCCCGCTTGTGCCGACACCCAATCGGCGAACCAACTGCCCGAGCGCGATGTTGGTGTCGTCGGGTGCAGTTCAGCGAATTCACCCTTGGCGACACCCGCTTCTTCCGGCGTAAGCTTGCCATTGGCGACCATGGCGTCGAGCACGGTTGACGTGCGTTGCCGAGCGCCCTCGAAATTGTCGATCGGGTTCAATTGGCTAGGGGCCTTCAGCAGGCCTGCCAGCATCGCCGATTCTGGGATGTCGAGCGCACCGACATCCTTATTGAAATAGATACGTGCCGCTGCCGGCATGCCCGTCGCGCCGGAACCAAGGTAGACCGCGTTGAGGTATCGCGTCAGGATCTCCTGCTTCCCGAGCTTCCATTCCAGCCAGAACGCGATCACCACCTCCTGGATCTTGCGCTTCAGCGTCCTGTCGCTTTCGAGATATTGCAGCTTGATCAATTGCTGCGTGATGGTGCTTCCACCCTGGACGACCGATCCTGCCTCGAAGTTCCGGAGCAGCGCGCGTGTAATCCCTTTCAGGTCGACGCCGTAGTGATTCACGAATCTGCGGTCCTCGATTGAAAGCACGGCGTCGGTGAGGTGCGGAGGGAACTGTTCGTACCCCGCATAGGGTTCTTGATACGGCCCTTGCCGGACAAGGGGGCCGCCGTCCGCAGTTTCCAGCACGATAATCGGCTTCAATGAGCCGTCGGCGATCTCCTGCCACGGCACATCCTTCAAGGCCCAAGTCAGAACACCGGCTACGACCAGGAAGCAGCAGAACGGGACCAGCGCGAACAGGACTTTCCACGATCGCAGTTTCAGTGGATTGACCTGCTTTCTGCCCACCATTTTTGTGCGAATGGTCGTCATGCCAGACAGTGCACTACGCGAAATCGAAGCAAAACTAGCGGGTATCCCCCGAAGCCTCTCGTTTAATATTTTGCCGCGAGCCTTTGCGTGTCTTTCCTGAACAATTCGGATGCCATTTCGGATCTGGAACACACCGCGTCGCAAGAACGCCCGGACATCATGACGGAGGGCGCACATCAGTTCCCGGATGGCTCGCCTTGTCCGTCCAAAAGCGGAGGCCGGGCTCTCGGTCACGTCAGCCGCCTGGTCTTGCGGTGATAATGATCCTTCACGAAGCCCGCTTGCTGCTTCCGTACCCTCGGGGCGTCCGTTGATCTGCGTCGTCGGACCGGATCCGGTAGTTTGTTTTGAGATTTTTGCGGAGCTTGCCATTCTTTACCGGCTGATTGTTCTGCTGAAGTCATTAACATGCAATGAGGCAGAGGAAAGGCGGTCGCGGAGGCGACGCTTCAGAAGTGTCAAAACCATAATGACACGTCCAAGACCGTGAGAAGCTGGATCATTCCACCAATGCGTTCTCCCTTACAACACGATATTAAAAATGATTTCGGATGTGTGCGTTGAAGAAACGTCCCTTCGAAAACGCGCGGCGAAAAGCGGCCGGCACATCCTGATAGTCGTGTCGGTTCTCGCTGGTTACAAGCCAGACGGACAAAGTCCGCGATTGGACGTAATCAACGCGGCGGATCAAACCGGATGGCACCGCTCCACTCCATTCTCTGCAATGCTGCCCGGTTCATCGATTGCAGAACGACACCACCTCATAGGACACGAACGCATTGCCGCTCGGGTTGTTCCCATGTGCAAGGGCGTTGGTGCATGGATCGGGATTTGAGAGGAGGGATCTTTGAAACGGCTGGCTATGGCGTGGCTGCCCTTTTCGCCAGCCTCGACGGGATCTGGCGCCATGCTTCTCCTCCAGCCACTGGTCCGCGCCGTAATCCTGAAGACCAGTGCTGTTACCAGAACATGCACCGGTCCGGTTGCCAGACCCTGGTGATCACGCCGGTTCGTTGGGCGATTGCCATGTCCGCGCCTGGCGGCTCAGGTGGTGTGATGGGGGACAGCAAGCGCTAAGCCCATCAATTGCAGCACCGATTCCAACGAGCCTTCTGCCTGGCGAAGCCGCAGGCCAAACACCAGGCCCAGCGTCAAGGTGGTCTCGATTGCCAGATCTGAATAACGGTGCTGGTCGCCGCGGGTCTTGCGTCTTGGAGCATACCATTGGGACAGGGCCTCCGGTGTCAGCCACAAGGTCAGGCTGTCACGCCGACGAAGTCCTGCTTCATACTCCGGCCAGTTCGTCACCCTGAACTTCGTCTTCTCAATATGATGACGACGGCTGGCATTGTGTTTGAAAGGCATGGCGGCACTACAACGCTTGCGGGAGCCTCCCGCTTAACTCAGACCGCTGAACGATCCATGCGCCAACGCCCTCGAAGATCGGTTGTGCAGCAGGGCACGCCCTCGATGGCATTGCAGCGTTGAGCGCTAGCACCATCTTGCGGTGGCGCTCCATTTCCTCCCGGCACTACCGGTTTCTGTCGATGCGCGCGCTTCCTGCGGCGAGGAAGGGCGCGAAGGCTTTGCGGACTTCCTCAAGAAAGATGCCGCTGAATTTGCCGCGCGGCTTTTGCCGGCTGTCGAAGTGATATGATCTTTCGAGGATATCGTAATTGCACTCGCTGACTGTGATCCAGCCGCGCTTGAAGGTCGAGAGTTTCGCCCTCTGCAATTCCAACGCTGGAATTTCGAGGGCGGTCTGTCCCTCATAGGGTGGCGTTGACGAGATCGGCAGCAACAGGACGTGGGTGTTATCCTTGTCGGCGCGCATGGCGAGGATCAGGCAGACCGGGCGATCCTTCTCGCCATCCTCGCGGCCCTGCTTGTCCTGCGAGCGCCACAGATAGGGATAGCCGACGATATCGCCCTTGCCGAAACGATCAGTCATCCTTCGAAGCCTGATGGTCGGCGGAATCCTGCTCTAGCTGCGCCAGGAACATGTCTGCCAGTTCGCGCGGCATTTCGCCTGCGCCATAGGCGCGGCGGGGGTCGTCGCTGGACATCATGCGCTCGTAGACATCGACGGGCACCACCACCACGGATGCGCGGCCATGCTTGGTGAGGGTGATAGGCTCACGCATGGCCTCGTCGTGATAGCGCCCGAAATGCCGTACAAACTCGACGGATGATATGGTTTTGTTGGTCATCTACCTTTACCTTTCTGGAAATTCTGTAATATACAGAAAATCGGAAAAAGGCCAGCTTTTCAGGTTTTACGCCCTTAGAATATCAGGCCGCTGCGCTCCCAAATATGGTCGGTTCGTTCTTCGTGAGCGTCCGATTGAACCGCCTTGTTGGAGCCGGTGAATTCGTGACTGACTGTCGTTGGCCTACTGGCGACAGCTAGACGCCTTTTGGGGCCATAGTTGCTGCTGGTGGCGTTTCTTTCTGGAGCCACCGAAGGCGACCTGTGGCGGCCATCCACCGGGGCAGCGATTTGCTAGCTGTCCGCAGTCAACGGAGCTTCTGCCTTGGATGGTGTTGGAGGCTGACGCTCTTTGCGCTTGCTTTTCACTCCTTCCGCAGTCTCCCAGTCTCCGGACCTCGTTACGTCCACAGCGTTCGGCTCCACATCGCCGAAGCGGCGCATGCGCTCGTTACTCGAAGATATCGTGTGTTCCGGCGTGCAATTTTGGATACCGATTGACAGATAATGTCAGCAATCGGCCGGTCTCGGGCTGCACAGGACCAATGTGCGATCGGCCCAGTCGTCAGTGAGCCGGACGACACACGATTGGGAGTCCCTCGAGATGCTTGTCGATTGTCTCGACGACTTTCCGATCCACCGGCAGGTGCGATTTTTCCTTTGCCCACAGTTCCATGAAGACGGAGACCGTCTCTTTCGCGGTATCGGTCACGAGTTTGCGGGGCAGGGTGGCCTTGGCGGCGAGGTGTTCCAGTTCATCAATCGTGTAGCCCGCGAAATCTTTTGTCCGGCTGAATGTCAGAGCGGATCTGTCATTCGGAATGTACGGGATTGTTGAGACAAAATCATAGGCTGGCGACAGCCGCGCATGCCGCCGATCGGGATAGATCAGCGACCAGTTCTTGAGGTGCATGTCTCCATTGCCAATCAGGACGTTGAATGTCAGCCGCCGGATGAATTCCGCAATGTCATCGTGATCCGATTCCGTGGCGATGACCGAAGCCAGATTCCGCAAGCTCGCCTTTTTGTATTTGTCTTCCGGATAAACGTCAAAGACCTGTGCGAAATCCTCGATATGTACGACACCTTCACCGTTTCTGTCGAAGCGTTCGATGACAAATGCGTTCTGGCCAAGCTGTTCGACACCGTCCGGAAGGTTGCCGATCGAATGGACATCGACCAGATCGATCGCGGGCACATTGATGCCGACCATCCTGGCAAGCGTCATCATCGAAAACTCGTTTTCCGGCACATTCGCAAATTCCCGCGAAGGAAGTTTCACGATCCAGTCGCCACCCACGCCGCCCGCCGGAATTGTCAGTCCGGCGCTGGCATCGTTGACCGCCGAGAATTTGAGCTGCACGCCCGCTAGAGAGAAGCGCAAGGCATCTTCCGCTGCCGTTTTCGCAATGTCCGGCTCTTCGTAGGCTTCATCCGGCCATGCTTCGCCATCCGCTGGAGTCACTGTGACCGCACCTGCCAAGTCTTGTCCCAGTACCCATAACAGGAAGAATTCACGATCAGCATGAATGCCTGCCTTCTCGGCAAGGTATTTACGCAAATGCCCTTCTGGCAGAAGGTTGGAGAAGAACGGCATCAGCCTTATCTTGTAGGGTCGGAAATCAGTCAGTAGCTCGCCAAACTGATCCCGGAAACGTAGACCAAGGGTTGGTCGTTCCCGATTTTCGAGATAGGCCTCACTGAATGTAAATAACGTTCTTTCTCCGCCAACGTAGGTGATGGTGCCAATTTCCTGATGGTAGAGGTGGACGGTGAGAACGGAAACGTTAGGCATCGTCATCCTCGTCTAAAGTATATGCAGGTCTTGGTGCATCGCGGCTTTCCGATTTTGGCAGCGCATGCACTATCTGATTGCGCAGCAACTGCATATTGCGCGCCGCTTCCGTCACCGCTTTCCAGTGTTCTTGAGAAGCCTTGGCTTGTTCGATTGTTGCTCGAATGTCGCGCAGGCTGTCGAGGTAGCGGGTATCTATTCTGAGAGATTGGATAGCGGCATACGTCTTTCGCAGTTCCTCCAGATGGGGAGCCTTGGGAGCCTCGACTTGCATCGAGCGAATAGCCTCTTGGAGACGTTGCAATTCTTTTCCGACCGCGGCTGATTGGAGCGGCGCTTGTTTGGTCGTCTGACGGGTAATTGACCGGATTGCGGGCATGGCCTTGCGTGGTGCAAGCGTTACTTCCATATCGAGCGCGTGCGCAATGGCTACGAGGCTGGATAGCCGAAGGTCGACGGTGTTTGCTTCGATTCTTGAGATCTGGGCCTGCGGCACTCCGGCGAGTTTACTAAGTTCGGTTTGGCTCATGCCTTTGGCAAGGCGCGTTTCGCGCAGGCTCTCTGTAATTTGCTGTGCCGCGTATTTCATGGCTATGTCGTTTTGTGCATGGGAGTAAATCTATTATATAGAATAGTGCATAGGTCAATTGTAATCAAGGGGCTATGCAGAGTGCCACATAATGAGGCATTCGATATGTATCTTGATGCATAATGCGATGCTTTGGCATCCACTGCAGAATAAAGAGTGCCGCTGCATCGAGCGGGGACCACCCCATCTCGGTCAATAGCTTGCGAGACGGATTCGAATTTCGGGCGATCAAGAATCGGCTGGCCGACAGGGCTTCGTGAAGCGCGATTTGCTCATCTGGAGAGTTCAGTGCCACGGATTGCCCGAAAACGTCGAGTGCCTCGATTATTTGATACTGCTCAGGTGTCTGTCGTCGGAGAAGTCGTAAAACAGTGGCCTTAATGCTCATGCGATATGCAGCTCCAACGACATTGTACTCCCTCGGTGTTTCAATCAGGGAGAGCGCAACGTCAGCGGCGCGATGTCAATATCGGATGCAACCATAATTCCCTGGGGCCGATATACCGATGCGATGCGTCGTCGTGGCGATCATCGAGGGGACAGCAGCATGAGGTGTGCTATGGATTTCGAACTTTGAGACGAGGATCGATATGAGCGACGACAACATTATCAAGTTTCAGCGGCCGAAGCCTAAAAAGGTGCCGAGGACCATCACGAGCGGAACCCGGAAGGCTCTAATTTGGCTGGCGGTCATCGGCGCTGTGGCGTTGGTATGGGCATACTTTCAGTATGTTTCGCCGCCGAGCTGACATGAGACTAGGCCTTGTGGTCCTGGGCCTCCTCCCTTCGGATCGAGATGTCACATCGAACAGTCGAACATCGTGTTGAACGCTTGAAAACTGCAATGGGTGCTCGTAGCCTCATGCATCTCGTAGCGCTTTCGATTGCGGCTGGCCTGAAAGGGCAGACCACCAAGGGCTGGAAGGCGACGAAAGACTGGAACTTGTGGGCCACGATATGGCCGACAAAAAGTCGAAAGAGTATTGATTTTTTAAAACAATTGCCTTACATAGAACTTGCAGGGAAATCTCT
This sequence comes from Pararhizobium sp. A13, assembly GCF_040126305.1. Taxonomy (NCBI): domain Bacteria; kingdom Pseudomonadati; phylum Pseudomonadota; class Alphaproteobacteria; order Hyphomicrobiales; family Rhizobiaceae; genus Pararhizobium; species Pararhizobium sp. A13. Next base: position 663,920 of record NZ_CP149511.1, read on the forward strand.
GCATGGTGACTTTTCCGGCCGCGTGCTTGGTAAGCGCCGCGGTTACCCGGGGTTAAAAGCTCCGGTTGCCGACCACACGATTTCCCCGAGTGTTATGAGGGCTGTCTGCAAAGACAGCCCTTTCGCTTTTATGAGCTTTTTATCCCGAAGCGCTCATGGATGAGGGCTGCGCTCATTTGCTCATCAAGGAGCCACTTTCGCGAGTACGCGACGAGGTCTGCCAATTGAAGCATGCGGGACGCAGCCGAATCAATCTTCGCCACACCGTTAACCCCTTTGAACCAACCGCTGTCGTTTTTTGCCTTACGCGGCATGGACTTCGTTTGCATTGGGTTCAAGTTGGTCACTAAAGCATTTATCGATGCGGCCAGTGTCGCGGGACATCATAATGGCATCCCCCAAATAGAAATCCCCTGTGCCTGTTGTGCCATACTCATCGATGAAGCAGAGGATTTTTTTGTTTAATGCACCCGCCATGGTGGTCGGCTAGCCTTTTACGTCAAGCATCCGTGCGAGGTTCTACCGTAAAGTGTTTCACCAATTCTAAAGAAAGTTCAATTTTTCCAATTGCTTCCCGCTGCGGTGATGGACATCTCGGCGGGTTAAAAACCGCCGTCGCGATGCTTTCGTGCGAACCACGACCTCAAAGAGCGTTGCCTGCGCGAAAAAGGCTGGTCTCCTAGAGGAATGTTTCGTTCAAAGGCGTCTCCCAATTCGGCATGGACATATATGATGTTCGGTTCGAGAATGAGGAGATGGAATTGCTCAGGTCGGCCGTCTAGGCATTATTTCGAGAGATGTCGAAATAGCTCTTGACGGCTTTCTTCACCGACGGTAGCATATTTCCATGATTATCGAAAAAGCAGCATCCCAGCTTGAAGCTCTCGGCAATGTCACCCGCCTCCGGATTTTCCGGGCGCTGGTCCGCGCTGGTGACGAAGGCTTGCCGGTCGGCCAGTTGCAGGAAAAGTTGGACATCCCGGGATCAACACTGTCGCACCACCTGAAGAAGCTCGTGGATACCGGGCTCGTTGTCCAGGAGCGGCAGGCGACAACACTTATCTGCACGACGAACTACCGCGATATGGATGCTCTGGTTGGTTACCTCGTGAACGAATGCTGCGCGGATGCAAAGTGCGGGACAAAGTCGAAAGAGGTCGCCGCCTGATCCCTTTTTTTTGACCTTATATTTCGAATATTCTGGAAATACAGAAGGAGACAAGCATGACTGCCATGAATGAACTCCCAGTTGCCGTAATAGGCGCGGGACCTGTCGGACTTGCCGCTGCCGCTCACCTTGTCGCCCGTAACATTCATCCACTCGTTTTCGAACGTGGCGATACGGTAGGCGCGGCGCTGCTCGATTGGGGACATGTCAGGGTCTTTTCGCCCTGGAAATACAATATCGATGACGCGGCACGCGTCCTTCTGGACCGGCACGCATGGGAAGCCCCTCATCCGGATGATCTGCCGAACGGCCGCGAGATCGTCGAAGAGTACCTTACCCCACTGGCATCCGTGCCGGAGATCGCGTCCGGCCTAAAATTGGGTGCACTAGTGACGGCGATCACCCGTCATGGGCTCGACAAGGTTTCATCTGGCAATCGTGACAATGCTCCGTTTGTTGTTCGATATACCGACGAGACCGGCGAGTATGACGTGCTCGTCAGAGCCGTGATCGACGCCTCGGGAACATGGACCCAACCCAATCCCATGGGAATCAACGGCATCAGCGTCCCGGGAGAAATCGCGTCGTTCAGCCGGATTTCCTATGGCATTCCTGATGTTCTCGGCACTCGCCGCAACGAGTTCCTTGGCAAACGCACGCTGGTGATCGGCAGCGGCCATTCGGCCATCAATGTCGCCATCGCGCTCATGGACCTGCAAGATATCGACCCGAAGACCCAAATCCTCTGGGCACTGCGGCACCACGGCGTCGAGCGCCTGCTCGGTGGCGGCCTGAACGATCAGTTACCGGAACGCGGAGCGCTGGGTCTCGCGGCGAAGAAGGCCATGGATGAGGGTCGCCTGCAGATGCTGACTTCGTTCTCTGCCGAAAAGGTCCGCGTGCAAGAGGGCAGGGTGCATCTGACGGCGAGGGTTGGGACACAGCAGTCAGAATTGGATATCGACCGGATCGTCGTCACCACCGGATTTCGTCCAGATTTCTCCTTCCTGAGCGAACTCAGGGTCGAGGTGGACCCAGCCGTTGAAGCTCCGCCAGCGTTGGCCCCACTCATTGACCCCAATTTCCATTCCTGCGGAACCGTGCCACCTCACGGCATCGAGGAATTGAAACATCCGGAGAAGGATTTCTACATCGTCGGTTCGAAGTCTTACGGCCGTGCGCCGACATTTCTGATGAAGACGGGTTACGAGCAGGTGCGTTCGGTCGTCGCCGAAATTGCAGGCGATCATGTCGCCGCCCGCATTGTCCAGTTGGTTCTCCCCGAAACCGGCGTCTGCAGCGTCGACCTCGGCAGCAAAAAGGCGGCTTCGTGCTGCGGTGGACCGGCTCCGGTTGAAGTTGATGCCTGTTGTGTTGTCGATGCCACAGCAAAGTCGGAAGGCAAATCTGGCTGCGGCTGCGGACCAAGGTCTGAAGATACCAAACGTCTGACTGAGAGCGCCTGAGCAATGGATGATCAAAAACTGCCAGTTTCAGCTCTATACGGACTCGGCTTTACCCAGATCATCGGGTACGGCACCCTCTATTATGCTTTCAGCATCCTGGTGCCGGACATTGCCCGGCAACTTGGATGGAGTGAACAATGGGTTTTCGGCGCGTTCTCGGGTTCGCTTCTGGCCGGAAGTTTGATTGCCCCGACAGCCGGGCATTGGGCGGACCGCATCGGTGCTGGACGGTTGATGGCGGTTGGATCGGTTGGTGCCGCAATCGCCCTTCTTCTCACGGCAGCCGCACCAGGACCGATCACCTTCTGTCTGGCTCTCGCCCTGACGCAGGTTGTCTCTGCAACCGTGCTTTACAGCACCGCCTTCGTGGCCATCGTTCAAATCGGCGGACGAAAAGCGCAGAAGTCGTGTGTTCATCTGACCCTGATCGCTGGCTTTGCCTCCACATTGTTCTGGTCGCTGACATCCTGGCTTCATGACTGGATGTCATGGCGGCAGGTCTATCTCCTATTTGCCCTGCTCAATATTGGCGTATGTTTCCCGATCCACCTTTGGCTTGCCAGGCTATCGTCCTCGAAGGGTGCAGGCGAACAGCCCACGCACTCCTTTGCATCCGCTGTGTCGCCGACTACCCCGCCGCAAAAGGGGCAATTGATATTCATCCTGATGCTGATCGGCTTCGCAATCGAAGGCTATGCCCTGTCGGCAGTCCTGGTTCATATGGTTCCTTTGACGCAGGCACTGGGCCTTGGCGCATTCGGAATCTACATTGCCTCGCTTTTTGGACCGTCACAGGTCGCAAGCCGTTTCGTCAACTTACTGTTCGGCGGCGGGCTGACCCAAACCTGGCTCGCGGTAATCGCGACGCTCTTTCTTCCCCTCGGCCTCGCGATCCTGCTCCCCACATCGCCTTGGATTGTCGGGGCGGTGGCCTTCGCCATCTGCGTGGGGCTCGGTTCAGGTCTAACGAGCATTGTCGGCGGGACACTGCCTTTGGAGCTGTTTGGCCGCGAAGGTTACGGCAAACGTCTCGGCTGGTGCACCTCGGCGAAACAATTCACGTCGGCAATTGCCCCGGTTTCCATGTCGGCATCGCTGTCCGCAGTAGGTGTCGTTCCCTCTTTGTGGATCGTCGCTTTGATCGGTATGGTTGGGGCAATTGCATTCCTGGCGATTCCATTGATCGTGAGGCAAGGGATGATTACGTCGCCACTGAACGCCTGAAATTCCCGGCCCACGGAGGTAGCGTGCGCTTGTTACCGGAAACGCCAAACGGCCTTCACGTCTTCGCTGATGGTTGTTATGAACCCAATTCCGGACAAGGAGGATGGGCATTCGTCGCCTACCGGGATGTCGTGGAAATTGCAGCCGACTTCGGTGGCGTCCAGGATTCAGCGAACAATTCAATGGAATTGATCGCCCTGCTTAAGGCAGCAATGTGGGTTAATACCAATGCTTTAGGTGAACCTGCGATCATCTGGTCCGATTCACTCTACGCAGTTAAAGGCTGCAGTAGCTGGCGACATATCTGGAAGAACAACGGCTGGAAGAAAATTGTCCCGAATGCGATTGCCCGAAGTCGAATTATAGCCAATCAGGAACTTTGGAAGGCAATCGATCTTCAGCTATCTCGCAACCCGTTGATATCCATTGCCTGGTGCAAAGGCCATTTCGGCATTGAGGGCAACGAACGCGCGGACGAACTTGCGGAAAACGGACGCCTTTCGCTCCAGGGTGGCGAACGTGCTTGATTTGCGAATGGCGGTTTCTGGGCCCTTAGCGGGCGCTACCCCTCCAGGCGTTGAGATGGCGGATTGGCTAATGCGGTGCGCCTGAAGTCGGTTTTCAGCATTGGGCCACGCTCAGTTCCGTTTTGGGCCACGACGGCCAGTTTGGGCCATCCTTGGTTCGTTTTTACAAACAAGAAGACCCGACGCAGAGTAGTTAAGTTCCATAACCCATCTTATCCAATTTGGATGTGTAGCGGCTATTTAGTAATGCGACAGTTGGGCCAGTTAGAGATGCGACAGTCTCGCCTCTCGACGCACTGGTCAAAGCCAACGTTGGGAGCAAGGATGACGACCTTCAGCCTGGTCGAGACCATGAGCGGTCGGAGTCGTCATGTCCTTTATGATCACCATGTCGCAGAAAGAATTGCATCGCCTCGATGTCATCCAGAAGATCCGTGACCTACGCCTGAGCGTTGCCCAGGCTGCCGAACTGCTCGGGCTCAGTCGAAGTCAGGTCCATCGGCTGCTGCAGGCCTATGACCGGGATGGTCCAGCCGGCCTCGTTTCCAAGAAGCGATTGCAGCCGAGCAACCGGCGCCACAGCGAGGAGTTTCGCAATGCAGCGCTGGATCTGATCCGCGAGCACTATCTGGATTTCGGTCCGACGCTGGCGCGCGAGAAGCTGATCGAGTTGCACCGGATCTCTGTTGCCAAGGAGACGCTGCGGCAATGGATGACCGAGGCCGGCATCTGGATCTCGCGCCGGGAACGCAAGAAGCGGGTTTTCCAGCCACGCGGCCGGCGCGACTGCTTTGGCGAACTGGTGCAGATCGACGGGTCGCATCATTGGTGGCTCGAGAACCGCGGGCCCAAATGCGCCCTGCTCGTTTATATCGACGATGCCACCGGAAAGCTTCTGCATCTGCGCTTTGCCGGATCGGAGAACACGTTCGACTATCTGCATGCGACGAAGGCCTATCTGCAGCAATGGGGCAAGCCGCTGGCTTTCTATAGCGACAAGCATGGTGTTTTTCGTTCGACCCATGCGTCCGAGAAGGACCGGACGAGCGGCCTGACACAGTTCGGGCGGGCGCTCTATGAGCTGAACATCGACATCATCTGCGCCAACACCCCGCAGGCCAAGGGCCGTGTGGAACGTGCGAACCAGACGCTGCAGGATCGGCTGGTCAAGGAGATGCGGCTTCGCGGCATCGACACGATCGAAGCTGCCAATGCCTATGCGCCTGAGTTCATTGCGGATTTCAACGCGCGTTTCGGCAAGCCGCCACGCAATCCGAAGGACATGCACCGACCGCTGGCCGATCATGAGAACCTCGATGGCGCCATGTGCCGCAAGGAAGTGCGCACCCTGTCGCAATCCCTGACGCTACGCTACGACAAGGTGCTGTTCATCCTCGATCCGACGGAGCAGGCCAAGGCGCTGGCAGGCAAGAAGGTCATCGTCTGCGACTATCCGGACGGACGGCTCGAGATCATGCACGAGAGTTTTGCCCTGCCCTATAGAACCTTCGACACATTGCGGTCGGTGCATCGTGCCGAGGTTGTCGATAACAAGCGGCTGGACGACATGCTGTCAATTGTTGCCGAGATGCAGGCCGGACGCCAACAGCAGCGCAGCAAGAGCGGCCCTCGTCGTACCGGCCAGACGGATCATATGTTTGGCATTCCGGATGGCAGCCAGCGCAATGGCTACCAGAAGCGCGGCCGCAAGCCGGGACGGAGCACGGATTTCATGAATGATCCTGCGGTGATTGCGCGGCGAGAGAAAGCGTTATTGAGGCAGCCAGCGGCGGAATAAAGATCGTCAATGCACGCCGATGTCGCTTTGCGTATCCGATTCCAATTGCAGGCAAGCTGCCCAAAGTGGCGTCTTGTGGAAGGATCCGTCTTGGAGAAGAGTGAGCCCCTCTCGTGCCTCATAGAGCAAGCCGAGCCAGCACAAACGTTGGAAGACGCCATACTGAAGATCGGATTTCAACTCCCAGGCTTCTATGGTCATTTCGGTGTCCGACAGAGGCGCCAGGTCTGGATAGAGGATCTTCACAACGTCCATTGGCGTGCAACCTTCTCTGGCCTTGATATTGAGAAGATTGAGGAACATGCGCCACCAGCGTAACCGCGCTCGGACCTCCTCTTCCCGCTCGGTGGCGTGGACATACGAATAGAGATAATCCGTGGCGACCAGATCGAAGAAGGCTTGCGGGTCCACCAGAAACTCCAGGCCGCGTCTGGTTGGCAGCAGCACATCCTTTTTCCGGCGAAGAAGTTTTAGATGACGGGCCATGTCTCGCACGACCCAGAGCGGCGGCACGTCGCTCTCATTGAGCACCTTGTTCATGCTGTAGAGGTCTTCGGCTGTGAAGCCTGGCCAAAGGAAGTGTACAGCGGCCCAATGCACGAACTTGCGATTCATGGCGCCGGTTGCCGTCAATCCTATGCCACCCTCACCGTCAGCATAGGCAACAGAAAGAAGCATGCCGCGAAGAAGGGGTGACAGCGCGGCGACGTCGACGTCACCCTGCAACTTGATTTCCGGAAGCATCGTACGGCTTTGATCCCTCGCCTGCGCCATGCAGGTGCCGAGTATCGAGCGGCAAAAGAACAATTGCTAGTGAGAAGGCTAAAGCCGAAGGGGAATGTTATCACCCGCCCCCGCTCCTCCCTTGCAACCCGGCCCAGCCGGTCGGATCGGGGGCTGACCGGCGGAGCCACTGTCGCGTTTCTAAATTGGTTACTTTGTCCCATCTTTAAATAGCTGTGACAGGATGTGTGCAAAGTTGAAGTGTCCTGTTTCTGCAAAGTAAGAATGTCACTCTCCCCGGGTTTTGATGACCTGGGAGATTGCAGGTTCCCAGGCCGGATCGGCGGTGGTCATGCCTATCTCCTTCTACTTCGCGAGGTCAGGAAACAGGACGTTTGGCCAGCAGCAGTCCGCATCCAAGCAATATCATCGCGCCACCCGATCCCTCTCGAAGACGGCGGATGACATTCGGGCGCGAAGCCGCGCCGTCGCGGAGTCTCCCGGCTCCGAACGCAACGACGATGTCCGCGAGCGTGTTGAGGGATACGGAAATTGCTCCGAGGATCACGAACTGCAGCGCGACATGATCCGAAGTCGTGTCGACAAACTGCGGAATGAAAGCCAGGAAAAACGCAGCCGTCTTTGGGTTCATCACTTCCACCAGAACGCCATCCCGAAAGGCCCTCTTCCCGCCGACGGGCGGCTCGGCGTTACCCAGGGAGCGATAGTCGAGCCTCGCATGGCGAATGGTCCGATAGCCCATCCAGATCAAGTAGAGCGCGCCGACTACCTTGAGCGCAGTGAACAGCTCGGCACTGGCCAGCACGATCGCCGAGACGCCCAGACTACCGGCCGCGACGTGAAATAGTCCACCAAGACCATTTCCAACACTCGAAGCAATTCCCTCCGAGCGGCCGCCCGAGAGGGTTCGGGCAGCGACGTAGAAAATTCCCGGACCTGGAGTGACCGCCAGAAGGAATGCCGTGAATAGGTAAACGGTGAAGGCGTTGGAAATCAGCATCGATTCGTCCTAGTGAAACCTGTTTGCCCCAGTTGAATGGGAGGGGCGGAATTAATTGGAAAAGCCATCGTTGAGGCGGTCGAGAGCGGCGACGACGCGCTGTCGCACCTCATCACTCAATGGAAGAACGGGACGTGGCGGATCAACGTCACAGAGGTTCAGAACCTTGGCGATTACGTACATAACCCTGAAGCTGCCGAACTCCTTGAACAGCGCCCATAGCGGTCCGAAGCCCGCGTCCAGTCGCTCGACGGCCACGGTGTCCCCAGCTTGCGCCGCTCGGGTCAGGGCCAAGGCCTGCGAAGGCAGAAGTCCTGCGATGACGGAATACCAGGTGTCGCCCCCGGCCAGCAACGACGGTGCGCCGCCCCAGTCACCGCTGTAGCCGATCTTGAATGCCGAGCCGGTGATAGACCGGAGAGAGGCGAGTTCGGAACCGAAGTCCCCACCCGACAGCAGAGGCATTTTTACCGCCACGATGTTCGCGACCTTCGACAGCCGGGAAATGAGGGCCGGGCTGAAGGTGAACTTGGTGGTACTGGGGTTATTGTAGATGCACAGCGGCAGTTGGCCCGCATTGGCGACGGCGGCGAAGTGTTCGAAAACCTCGTCGTCGAATAGGGGCGTATAGGAAACCGGAGCGAGGAGCAGACCGTCGGCACCCGCAGCCTTCGCGTCTCGAGCGAGGGCCACCGCATCGTTAGTCCGGATCGCACCGACGCCGACGATGACAGGGATTTTGCCGCCGACGGTGTCCATCGCCGTTTCGATCGCGCGCCGACGCTCTTCTCGCGTGAGGAAAGCGTAGGCTCCGGTGCTGCCGAGCAGACCGATGGAGTCCGCCCCGGCCTCCGCGATGCGCATGAGAAGACGCGCGAGGACTGTGGTGTCGATCCTGCCGGAAGCGTCGGCAGGCGTGATCGGGAATGCTGAGAGGCCTTGAAAGATAGACATGACAGGAAGACCTTCAGATGTGGGTCAGGAGAAGCTTCAGTCCAGCGAACCCGAAGAATACGGCCAACGTACCTTCGATCCAGCGGCGCGCTCGCCTATACAGGCGGATCATGGGAGCTGTCGAAAAGACGATGGCGTAGCCGCAGAAAATCGTCACACTCAGGATTGCACAGCCCAGGAGGATCACGACGACCGTGTGAGGCGACGACCCAGGACCGAGCCCGAGCGTCATCAACGCGATCCATGCCAGGATCGACTTCGGATTGGTCAGGTGCATTAGCAGTCCGCGCTTGTAGAGCGTGGCTGCTGTCGCCTTGCGTTCGTCGGACGGCCGAAGCTGGTCCTTGTCCGAAGACAGTGCGGCTTTGCCTGCTCTGAAGGCGAGAAAGAGGAGATACAATCCTCCAAGGACCTGCAGGACGACAAGAGCTTCCGCGTATCGACTGAGAACCGCCGATACTCCTGTCGCCGCCATCAGGCCCCAGAAGATCGAGCCGCTTACCACGCCCGACGCGATTGCCAGCGCGGCCTTGCGGCCGTCGTTCATGGCGACGCCCATGATCCGCATATTGCTCGGGCCGGGACTGCCGGCGGCAATGATATAGGCGGTGAAGACGATAGTGAGTTGGTGGATGTCGGCTAGCATTGTTTTACTTCTTTGGGACGGCGTCGTGCAAACTGGCACCCTCAATACCTGCTCAACTGGCCCTGACATAGAACCACTTTTACCTCAAAAAATCTGGTCCAGTTTCTATTAAATCCTTGGCGGACGAGTCTTCTCGGTCTATCTGGATCAACGAAACCTCTCTACGTAGGGAGTAGTGATGGTCCGGTTGTCCACCCGTCAGCAGAATTCGTCACCGGGGCTGGGGGCGCGCGGCATCTACGAGAGCCTGCGGGAGCAGATCGTGGCGGGCGTGTACGGCCACGCCAGCGTCCTTCCATCGGCCCGCGCCCTGGCAGTCGAACTTGGCGTCTCGCGCACAACCGTGACGTCCTCATACGAACAACTAGCCGCCGAGGGGTTCGTGGTCATTCGACATGGAGCTCGACCGCGGGTCGCCATCAAGATCGCAGACGGCAAGACCGGAGTAGCCCTTCACGAAGCCGGAGAGCCGCATAGCCTCTCCGCTTTCGGAGAAAGGCTTCGGTCCCGGGCGATCCCGATGCGTGTCCCATCCAAGAGGTTGGTCGCGGACTTCCGCTACGGCGACATGTCGGCTTCTGACTTCCCGACCCTCGCCTGGCGGAAAGCCATGAACGACGCGGCGCTCCGCCGGCCGCCCAAGCTATTCTACGACAATCCCCGCGGCGCTATCCGCTTGCGCGCCGCCCTGCAGGGGTATCTCTGGCGAGCTCGGAGCATCAGATGCGAGGTTGATGAGATCGTCATCGTCAATGGCTCCCAGCAGGGTCTGGACCTGTGCGCGCGTCTCTTGCTCGACGAGGGCGACAGATTTGTCATCGAGGACCCGTGCTATCCGATGGCGCGAAGCATCTTCGAGATGACGGGAGCCATGGCGGCCCCGGTGGACGTAGACATCGAAGGCGTCAGGGCGGACCTGCTGGCGGATGTAGACGCCCGGCTGGCCTACGTGACGCCCTCACATCAGTTTCCCATGGGAAGCGTGATGTCCATCGGACGACGCCAGCAGTTGCTGAAGTGGGCGGAGGAGAAGAGCGCCTACATCGTCGAAGACGACTACGACAGCGAGTATCGGTTCGACATTAATCCCGTGCCACCGCTACGCGCGCTCGGAGGCGCGTCGAACGTCATCTATGTCGGAACGGTCTCAAAGACGCTGTCACCGACGCTCCGGATTGGCTACGTCGTCGTGCCGCGGGAATTGCAGGAAGTGTTCGCGCACGCAAAGCGCCTGACGGACAGGCATGCCCCCATCCTGGAACAGGAAGCGCTGGCGACCCTGCTGGAGTCTGGCGTCTACGAAAGTCACGTGCGTAAGGCCCGTCGTCACAACGCCCGCAGACGCGCAGCGCTCCTCGACGCGCTGCAAGTCGAATTCCAGGATGCGGTCAGGATCGAAGGCGCGGAAGCCGGGCTGCACGTCGTCGTCTGGTTCCTCGACCTGTCCCCTTCCATGGCGACGTCATTCATCGAGAGGTCCTCCCAGCTTGGAGTTGGCATCTACTCCATCGCACCTCACTACTTTGGCCAGGGACTGGATTTGAAATGCCTCGGCCTTGTGATGGGGTATGCAAGTCTCACCGAGCAACAAATCGATAGGGGCGTAAAGCTCCTGCGCAATGCTTACGATGGTGTACTTTGACGCGGCGCTATGTCTAGCCGTCGTTCGTACGGACTAGATTATCAAGAGACCAGCCCACAACGCTTCGATGCTGCGGCAACCCGCCGCCAGAGCGCCGAGTTCTCCAATGGGGTCGTAGTCATTGATGTCTCCGCTAGGTTTGTAACAGCGGAGGCTGGATATTATGCCGAGCTTACCATCCGGATTCAGCGGAAATCGCGGGCTTTGAGGAACGGACTCGGCATAGCATCCGGCTCGGGATAAGTTCCCTTATGCCGAGTTCGGCATAAGGGAACGAAGATGTCCCTTGGTTGCGGCACGGGCTTCGGACGATCTCGTGAGTCCGCGCTTCCGGGTGAGCCGTGTGCGAACTCGTCACCCCTGCCCGTCGCCAGCTTGAACTCCATGTCGCGGTCAGCAAGGCAGGACAGATCATCTGAAAGATCGAAGACCTGCTGGGCGACGAGGTGGACGACATCCCCTTCCCGCTGGATCCTGCCGTTGATCGCCATCATTGACGATCCCAGCACAACCCGCCGCCGTTTCTCGAACAGGCTCGGCCAGACGACGATGTTTGCAGGCCCGGTCTCGTCCTCGATGGTCACGAACATGACCCCTTTGCCGACCCTGGCATCTGCCTCACCAGGACAAGTCCCGCCGCCATCAGCCAGCGGCCGTCCCGCGCGTTCATCGCGTCCGCGCAGGTCACGATGTTCCGCTTCTGCAGATCCTTGCGCAGGAACGCGATCGGATGCTCCCGGAGTGTCAGCCCGGTATGGCTGCGTCGTCCTTATCCCACTCGATGATCTGGCGATCCTTCATGGTCGCTGGCTCGATGGGGACGAGATCGTCCAGCCTGTCATGCGTCAGCACGAACCTGCCTGGATGCTGACCCAGATGACGCGGCGCACCCATCAATTGCTGGGCCAACATCCACGTCAGCGCCAGACGGCGGTCCTCGGGGTTCAGTCCCAGTTCGCGGATATTGCGGTCAGGCACCTCCTCCGACCATGACCACATGCCCGACGAAAGTGCCTTGATCACGTCCTCGGGTAGGCCGAGCGCCTTGCCGACATCACGGATGGCGCCCTTGGCCCGATATCGGGTGACCGTCGCACAGAGAGCGGCCTTCTCGCGGGTGTAGGTCTTGTAGATCCATTGGATGACCTCTTCCCTTCGCTCGTGCTCGAAGTCGACATCGATGTCCGGCGGCTCGTCCCGTTCCTGCGAAACGAAGCGTTCGAAGAGCAGATCGTTCGTGGACGGGTCGATGCTCGTGATGCCGAGGATGTAGCAGACGGCCGAATTCGCCGCCGAACCGCGGCCTTGGCACAAGATCCCCTGGCTCCGCGCGTATTTGACGACGCTAAAGACGGAGAGTCGGCGATGAAGGTGGCGATGGTCTGCGCGGGCTTCACAGGCGGTGAAGCCGATCAACTGCGCAAATCGATGGCGACATTCAAGTTCACCGGTGGCGTCTCGAAATTCAAGGACAAGCTGGTCTCTGGCATGGTCAAGAATGGTTACTCGCCTGAATTTGCCGAGAAGACTTTTTCGCAGCTCGAAGGCATTGGATCCTACGGTTTCCCGGCTTGTCACGCGGCTTCCTTTGCCCTGATCGCTTACGCCTCCAGCTATGTGAAATGCCATTTCCCCGATGCCTTCTGCGCCACATTTCTGAATTCGCAGCCCATGGGGTTTTATGCGGCCGCCCAGATCGTCGGCGACGCGCGCCAGTTCAAATCCGTTCAGGGCGGTGCTTATCCGCGGTGGCTGTATCGGCTCGGAAATATATAAGGCCGCGGACATGGCTGCCATTTCGACATTCAGAAATTGCTCGAGCGCTGTGATGCTTGTCACTACCGCATCAAACGCGGGCGGTGTTCCGAAAATCATGCCGGACATTCGTGTGTAGTCGACTGCGAGCTTTCTGCTCATTTCGCCGGTTGGCACCAGCCACCAGATCCATGTTTGCCTGGGCGGCGACCTCCTTGATCGCGGCCAGCGCGACGATAAGGTGGGGAGCATCGGAAATTCGCAGGCCCGAGCGGGAAGTTCTCCACGGCGCGCGACGTGGCCACGCCATCGTAGGCCTCGGTGCAAACTGAACGATCGCCAATCAGGTCATGTTCCGTACGGGAGCTGGTGGAAGGCATCGAGTTAAGCTCGAGGGCGCAGGGCCGTGAAGCCCTGCGTTAACGTCAGCGCAAACGTTGCGGCATGGCATCTGCCGGAATCAGTGGCACATAGCTCTCGCCGCCCAACTGTTGGTGATGCTCTGTCTTCGCGGCCGCGACCACCGCCGGCTCAGTCATCGCTCGCACGGCCGAAGCGGCCAGAACCTTGCCGGCTTGTAGCATTCCCTTGTGGGCATAGCCCGACTTCCCCTGCGTGACGATCTGCCAAGTGTGTGGGGGGGTTCCGTAGGCCTCGGTAGCGACATAGACCTGCCCGGTTGGAACCAGCCAGCTCACGTCTCCCACGTCGGTCGAGCCATGCAGGAACGTCGGCTCTTCCTCGAATGGGTTCAGGTCTTCAGACAGGATTTTGCCGCGCTTGGTTACCCGCGTCTGCACCTCCGCCGAGAAGGTTTTCTGGATGCTCCCGGCGAAGTCCTTTTCACTGTTGGAGAAGCCGGCGACACCGAACTTTTCGAACTCCTGATGCATCATCCGCGCGAGCGTGACATTGGGGACCAAGTCCGCCGAGGCGGCGTCGAAGGTGATCTCTAGTTCTGTTCCGGTCATCAGCGCTGCGCCGCGGGCAACGTCTTTCACCCGCTCGGTGATGTCACGAACCTGATCCATCCGCGGTGCGCGTACCTTATAAAGCACCTGCGCTTGAGACTGCACCACATTCGGTGCACGGCCCCCCGTATCGGTGATGGCGTAATGGATGCGGCCGTCCTGAATGATGTGCTCACGCAGATAGTTGGAGCCGACATTGGTCAGCTCGACCGCGTCCAGTGCGGAACGGCCCAGATGAGGCTCGAACCCGGCGTGGGCGCTGGTGCCCCGAAAGGTGAAGTAGAGCTGGTTCGTCGCCAGCATCCGCGCGTTAAAGGCAAGGTTCTCGTCCCAGGGGTGCCATGTGAAAGCCACGTCGACATCAGCGAACAGGCCCTCCCGCGCCATGTATGCCTTGCCTCCCCCACCTTCCTCGGCCGGGCAGCCGTAATAGCGGATCGTGCCTTCGAGGCCTAACTCGTCTTTGCAAGCCTTGATCGCGAGAATGGCCGCAAGTGCACCGGTGCCCAGAAGATTGTGACCGCAGCCATGGCCATTTCCACCTTCGGTAATGGGGTCGTGGCGTGTGATACCGTCTTTCTGACTCAGGCCGGTCAATGCATCGAACTCGCCGAGGATCGCGACGACCGGATGGCCCTCGCCATAGCTAGCGACGAAGGCCGTTTCGATATTGCCGGCGTTGCGAGCAACCGCAAAGCCCGCCTTCTCAAGCTCGTCCGCCAAAAGGGCCGCGGATTTCGTCTCCTCGTAGCGGATCTCGGCGAAGGACCAGATGGCGTCCGACACAGTTCTCAGATTGTCCGCATGCGCGGCGACCGTGCGCTCGATGATGTCGATATACTTCATGTTCTTCCTCAAGCCGTCTGTTCGACGGATTTTTTGGCGTGAATGGCGGGGAAGGTTGTGGCGATGGCGCAGACGATTACGGCGCAGCCGACGATGACTGAAAATGCAATGCCGTAGTTCTGGTTGGTTGCCGATAGGACCGCCCCGATCAGCATGGGCGAGGCAAACGAGCCAAGTTGCGCCAGCGAGTTGATGAGACCCGTGGCCGTCCCGATAGAGTTTTGCGGGAAATGCTTCATGATGCTCACAAACACACTGATCGAGATCGCGTTCAGAAAGACGTTCGATACTGACAGATAGGCAAAGGCCAGTGGGATCGTTTCAGCATTCGCCATCAGGTAGATGAATACTGCCGAAACAGCCGAGCCGATGCAGATGAGATATTTCTCTTTCTGGTGGAAGAAACGGTCAAGCAGCCAGCCGCAGGTGAGGAAGGAGACAAATCCCAACGTCGGCGGGATCATCGAGTAGGCCCCCATTTCCATCATGCTCATGCCCTTGACCTTCACCCAGTAGGACGGCAACCAGGACTGCAGGCCCCAGAAGACGATGTTGGTGAAGAAATAGACCGACGCGATCTTCCAGGTCAGAGTGTTTTTCAGCAATGCGCCGATGCGCTGCTTTTCCGAGACCTTCAGGCCAGTGTCCTTAGCGATCAGGGTTTCGGAGCGCGGCTTCATGATCCAGTAGAGGCCGATTGAAAGAATGAGTCCGACGGCACCCAGCACAAAGAACATCACCCGCCAGCTATAAAACGCGATCAGCGAGGTAATGACGATCGAGCCGAGAGCGAAACCCACGGAAGCCCCGGATTGCAGCACCGATTTGGCGCGAGCCATCTGGGTTTTCTCGAAATTCTCGGTGATGGCGACAGATCCGCCTGCGGGAAAGATTGCTTCCCCCGCACCGGTGACGGCACGCGCTGCAGCCAACCCCACCGCGCCGGCAACGGCGCCCGATGCCAGCGTGCCCAAAGACCAGACGGCGACAGCCGAGCTCAGCACCCGGCGCGAGCCCAGGCGGTCCACAAGATAACCCCCTATCAGCTGCGTCATCGAATACGCTAGGAAAAAGGCACTAATGATCATGCCTTGATGTTCTGGTGCCAGGCCAAATTCTTCGCTGATCGGAATGATCGCGATGTTGATGGCGGTCTTGTCCAGAAAGCCGACGACCCAGCACACGAACAGCATCCCGATGATGACGTGGCGACGTTTTATCTTTGAGATCATTTTAGCAGTTCCCTTTTGATTTTTGTCTTTTGTGTCACCGTCAGGAAAAATTCATATGTTGATCCACACATGAGAAAATGTAATTTGATGGGTGTTTTCACATGGAGCGTCATTCGTGGAGATCGATCTGCTCTCACACCCACTCCTGAAAGAACTGGCGCAGACGCACGCGTTGCAACTAAATGACATCAATGTCGAACCGAGGGATGGCAGTGCCTCAATCCTCCATTCCATTGAAAAGGTAGGAGATGCCTTTCGTCTTGTAGTCGACCACTCCCATTTCACAGCCAAGCGGACAGAGTTTGCGCTTAACGCCAAGGACAGCAACAAGACGGCAGCGCGGATTGTTCAGGCAGTGCAGGATGTCGTCATCGGGCTTCAGACCAGGACCTTCGAAATGCTTGCCTCGGTAAACGGAGCGGTGCTCAACTCGCTGGACGAAAACGAGATTGTTCACAATGTCCTGCGCGAAGTGATGCATGTGCTCCCGCATTGCGATGCCGGGGTCTTTCGCTTGTTCGATGAAGCGAGCGGTTTTCTTGTGCCGGTCTCGCATGTGGGATTGCCTGAGGACTACAGTCATTACCGCGTGCAGCCGAATGAATCCGTCTCGGGCGAGGTATTTGCAACCGGCCGGCCGGCCATTCACAATGGTAGGCAGAACATCATTGATGCTCATCGCGTTATGCGTCCTGAGAGTCAGTCCTTCATGGAGCGCTCCGAGATAGCCAACGCCCTGCTTTGTGTTCCCGTCATGGCCGAAGGGAAACGTCTGGGCACGCTGACGACGCTTTGCTTTTCCGGCGATGGCGCTTTTTCGATCTTCGATCGAACCGTTCTTGAATTTTTGGCGGCGCAGATCGCAGTCGCCTTTCAGCGGTCGCAGATCTACAAGAACGCCGTCGCCACCTCACAACGGCTCGAGCAGATGCGCAGCGATCTTTCCCGCAAGAATGCCGAGTTGGACCGCGCAGTTGAGCTGCATGAGGCGCTGCTGCGCATCTTTTCCACGAGCACCGGGCTGACAGAACAGCTTCGCGCCGTGGCCGAGCTGTTTCGTGTCGATTTCCGGTTCGAGAACGTGCTGGGTCTGGACTACCGATCTGCGGGATGGACAGACAACGAGCAATTCGTGATTCAGACCGTTGAGGTCGCGGAAGCACCGGTAGGGCAATTTCATTTCCCGACTTCCGGGGATGCGGGTTTCTACCGGGTGCTATTTGGCACGTTAGCGACATTCGTGGCGCTCGACTTCGTGCGGGACATGTCTCGGATGGATGTTCTTAACGCGCGCCGTAAAGCGCATTTCGAAGCCCTGGTTGCGGGGCTGGGTTCGGACGGACGTCATAGCCACCATGGGTTTCGGCTCGACCGCTACAGTCAGCTATTTGTGGCGCGGGCACCCCGACGCGAGGCTTCTGACAACACCCGTCTTTCCCTTCACAAATCCCAATCGGACCTGCAAAAGGGGATGACATTGTCCAACTCGCTGATCTTTCACAGTGAGGACAAAATCGTGGTACTGGTCTCCGCGTCGAGCACAGCGGCACTGGAACGCAATCTCGGGGCGATCTCTGATGCCGCGACGAAATTCAGTATCTGCGTTGGAGCAAGCGAGATCTATGGAGAAAGCGAGCGCCATCTCGCATCGCGCGACCTAGCTGCACAGGCGGCAGAAGCGCTCTCACGCCGTGGACGCTTTGGGCTTCTGCGGCATCGAGACATGGGGGTGGAACTGTTGCTGGAAGGGCGCGCGAGGCAGGATATCCTCGAATTTACACGCAACATCCTTATGCCGCTGGTTCAAGATCCAAGGCATCACGTCCTGCATGAAACCCTCTCGCGCTACGTTGACGAGGGGAAGTCTGTCACCCGCGCAGCGCAAGCGCTGAACATTCACCCCAACACGCTCTACCAGCGCTTGCAACGGGTCGAGTCACTAACGGGCCGCAAGATTTCCGACGCGGCTGATTTCACGCTGCTCAGTCTCGCTTGCCAACTTCACGCGGAATACGCTGGGGCAGCGACAAGTTAAAACCTGGTTCTGATCATAGAGTTGCAGGGTCCGAAACTCATTGCGGACCGGCCCGCAAGGCTTAGAAGGCCGTCTTCGGGCGCGGCGATAACCAGCGTTGGAGAAAGGATTTCCCCGAACCTGTCCAAATCGCTTTTCGTTCCTGTAGGATCTGGCGCAAGAATACGATCATCGCCTAGATCGACGCTCATCTGACGCAAACGATCGACCATCGCGACATTGTTGGCGTTTCCGGGCGAGCGACTGCGCAATCATCGTCAGACTCAATTCTGCGACATGGGAAATACGCAGTTGCGAGCCATCTGTTCGGGCGTATTCTATCCAACGTTGATGCCCTACTGACAGGGCTTCATCGCGATGAAGTCGCCAGAATGGTGCTGAAATCGTTCTCACCGCGTCATAAGCACAATTCATATTTTGCGTGATCGTTTCGGCATCTTGCCGGTCGTGACCCGTCAAGCCGTCGGAACTGTGCCGCCGTCGATGGTGTATTCTGTCCCCGTGATCGAGCCAGCCCGAGGAGACACGAGAAATGTAATAAGGTCGGCGACTTCCTGAGGTTTGGCGGGCCGTCCCAACGGAATGCCCCCGAGCGCCTTCATGATGATGTGCTTACCGCCCTCATAATCGGTTCCGGCGTCAGCTGCCAGGCGCTCCGCTAAAGCGACGGCAGCGTCAGTTTCGATCCAGCCCGGCGAGACACGGACCACACGAATGCCTTTGGGGGTCACTTCCTTGGAGAGGCTCTTGCTGTAGGTCGAAAGCGCTGCCTTGGCGGCAGCGTAACCCGTCGTGGATTCAGGCAACGGCAATTCGTGCTGGATCGACGTGATGTGAATGATGACGCCGGAGCCTTGCTCGATCATCGACGGCAGCAGGGCGCGGTCGAGGCGGACCGCCGGCATGAGGTTGAGGTTCAACTCCTTGAGCCACGCATCGTCGCTCAGAGCGGCGAACCCGCCTGGAGGCGCTGACGAGCCGCCCAGCACGTTGACGATGATATCGGCACCGCCCAGATGGTCGAGGACGCCCTTGGCAACGGTGGCGCAACCGTCAGCGGTCGTGATGTCGGCGGCGATGTAGTGAACGCCTTCCGGGGAACTCTCGGGAACGGTTCGCGTCGTGGCAACGACCTTCACCCCCGCCTCGGTCAAGGCCTTGACCACGGCGGCGCCGACGCCCTTGGTGCCGGCGGTGACAAGCGCGCGACGACCGGCAAGCTCGAGATTGAAGCTCATAGGGTGATCTCCAGCCCGGCGATCTTATCGCCCTCGAGAACGAAAAAGTAGCGGAGGTCCACCGAGCGGCCAGGGAAGTTGCCCGTAAGGTGGCTCGTGACGAGCGTCCTGTCGCCTTCGGTCGCGATCGCAAAAGGTTCGACAACGTAGGTGTACTTAGCCGTGCTATCGGTCTTCCAGCGTCGGATCGCCTCGCGCCCGCTATAGGTATGCCCCTCGTCTTTCACGACAGCAGTTTCCGTAAAACACTGAACAACGGCATCGCCATCGCGCGTGTCAGCCTCGAAGTAGGCAGATATCGGTGTGGGCAGATCGACCATTGTTCGCGTCCTTTGTTTCGCGGCCGCTGTGAATTCGACCGTCGGATTGTGTGAATCCGAAAATGGCTGTAGGCTCTCCAAATGACAAGAACGCACGAAAAAGTAAGGTACTCACCTGAAAGTAAGGTGCATGCCTACACGCAAGAGTCGGCGGCGGAAGGCGTCGAGCAGGCCCTGAAGCTGCTCGAGGGTCGATGGAAACTGGTTATCCTGTTTCATCTGTTCGGAGGCCGGATCATGCGCTTCTCGGATCTCGAACGCGCAATCCCGTTGATTTCGCAAAAGATGCTCATCCAGCAGCTCCGACAGATGGAGAAGGATGGGATCGTTCTCCGCATCGTCCACCATCAGGTTCCGCCGAAGGTGGAATATCGGCTAACGGATTGGGGGCAAGCATTGTGTCCCGCACTCGACGCCCTTTTGACGTGGGCGGCGGGGCGTCCGGAATCCGACAGCTTGGCGGGGACGGACAAACCATCGTAATAAGCTCGCGGACGATGTGGTGGCGACCGATCACAAGATTGGGAAGGCAGAGTAAGCGCAGTGGATGTGTTTAGCTGCCATGCATATCGGTGGTGTGATTGACGTCACTCGCCGCAGCAAAGCGATGAGACGGATCCCGCCGAGGACGTGGATGGCGAGAAAGCGACACCGAAAGACGTACAGCCAGAGACGGTGCAGGATGTTGGGCGCGCGGGGATACGGATCGATCTTTCCCGCATTGGTGGCCGGCAATAGCGTTGAGTTCATCTTGCATTCGCGGGGCATGTTCCGGCCAAGCCAAAATTTAGCGCGACTCCAAAGCACGAAATTAATGTGCTTCCGACGCATGAAATTAGTGTGAGCCTGATGCATGGTGTGTGGTTGTTGCGTTGGCGAGCCAGTACAAAACCGCATACTGACGGGTTTCAGCTATGGAGTTGCCCGATAAAAAACCGGCAGGATCTGATTTCTGTTCGCTGAGCGATGAACTCGCGTGGTTGCGACCAAACCACTCATTTGTCCAGCCTCGCAGCCGCAACCGCGTGCGGCATCAGGAATGTGGCAATCTCCGCGATGACGTCTGTCAGATCGCCAGGATTGTGTGCAACGCCTTCAACGAAAGTGCGCCATTGCCGCTGCTTTTGCTGGTCCTTGGCAAAGGCGTCCGTTAGGGCGTCGGGTCGGTCGATGGGGATCGGTGTCTCGCGGCGCTCAAAGGTAGCGGCTATTGCGCGCGCCAGCCGATCATCGCTGAAGTCGAAAGACCTGCTGAGGATCCAGATGTCGTAGAAATCCTTCATGCGGCTGTTTACTCGCCCCAGCATCACCATTGCCTGGAACTTCTCGGCAATGACCGTTTCTCGCGCATAGGCCCGGAGCCGCGGCATCGGAAAATCGAGCATAGAAGGATAATCCAGGACTTCCACCCCCGGCTCAAGCGCATCGCCAAACCCGATGTCGATCGTCAGGTTGATCCGGGCTCCGCTGATCGAAGCGATCACCCGCAGCCTGAGCCCACCATAATCCAGTGTCTCGCGAATGCGATCCACATGCAGCGTATCGGAGTCGAACGTGACGCCATCGTCGGCCTCTTGCGCCAGAATTTCCCGAAATGTCTTAAGCATCGGGTCCGGACTCGGATCACCGAAACCCAAAAGATCGAGGTCGCGCGTGCCTCGGTGCGGATCGTCGAACCAACTCAACATCAACATCGCCCCTTTTAGAACGAAGCGACCGGCGTGGGGCGACTGGCTGAGCCGGAACAATAACCGTTCAAGAGCGAAACGCGTCAGGACCAGATCGAAGCTTTGCCCGCTTGCCTTGGCGAGTTGCAACAGGCGCGCGCGCACGGAGGCGCCGACGTTTCTGATTTCTTTAGCCATTGGCGGTTAGCGCCTCGAGATATGGCCGGATCACCGTTCCGACGCCACCGCGTTCGGCCTGGTTGGCGATTTCGCCAGGAGTAGCCCTTCGTTGCCGCAGTGCCTCCTGCAGCCCCTCCATCGCTATCGAAAGGCCGATCTTGTTGCGATAGCGAAAGCAATCGGCAATTGTCTTGGCTATTCCAAAGACCTTCACGGGAACGCCTTCAATGACATGGGTTTCGACGCTTTCGTTGAGAAGGCTTTCCGTGAAACGTACGATGCGCATAGCGGGGCCGTCCGGTTTCGGGGCCCAGTCCTTACGGCCTATGGCAAGCCAGATTTGTCTCGGAAGCTGATCCGTCAGGCCGTGGAATGCCAAGGCCGAAACGAGGCAGATAACGGCTTTCGGGACGCGTTTGGCAACCTCTGCCATACTGTGGTTGACATCAAGCTCCGCATCGGGAAGTTGGTAGAGACCGCGGGCAAGCCGCAGCACCTCGCCATCCCTTTCCATTCGGCTCATGGTGGCCCCCGTCACACCTGCATTACGCAGTTCCGTCAAACGTGCTATTCCGCGCTCAGTTAGCACGGCCCGGGCGATTTGGCGTTGAGTGACGGAACTGGGCATTGATATAAAAGCTCGGAGAATGGGACTTATTGTCCGAGGATTTGTATCACAACCCCTAAAGTCGAGAAAGCCCTCGCTTCGTGAATTCTTCACCACGAATAGTTGCCTCGATTTTGGGACATCTGCGCGTTGTCATGCGTTTTACCGAGACTACCTGAATGGCGACGACCCAGGTCACTGGGCGAGATGGGCGCGCACAATGCGAACGTGACCGTGCTTGTCGTCGCGGACGAACCGCTTTTGCGCATGGCGCTCGCCGATACGCTTGACGATGCCGGGTTCAAGGTCTTGGAAGCGACCAACGCCGACGATGCAATCGTAATCCTCGATCGCGATCGCGCGATCCAACTCGTGTTCACCGACATCGCCATGTCCGGCTCCATGGATGGGTTGAAACTGGCAGCCGCTATCTGAACGATGCCGCCCTTGAGTTGGCGGGCCGCTTTTTCAGCAAGCCCTATCATCCGAACGTCATCGTCCAGACAAATCAAGGAGATGGTTTTGGGCAGCCCATGATGTCCGCTGAGAAGGGCGCAGCTTCAAATTCCTGCTAGCGCAGGGAGTTAACATATCGCCTTTCCTTTTACTGGGACGAAGCGCATCCTGCAGCCAATAAAAGGTGGAACTGGGGGGCTAGGGCAAACCTTAAACACGCGAAGGAGCAACGATCGATGCTCGCAGACACAACGCCTCATGAATACTACTGGATGCCAATGTATTTCTCGCCTGACCACGACTTTGTTGGCTACGAAGGTCAACGAATGATCGGCAGAGTGACACTCGAGGGGCGCATGGAAACCGAGGGCGCATGGAGATGGTCGAATATCGGCGGGACGGAGACCAGCCAGTTAGGTGTCCAACAGGGTTATGCATCATCCAAGGAACTTGCCGTAACGGCGGTCGAAACTTGTGATCGCGAAATGATGGCCGGCCGTCACGGCGGATGAGACGCCTGTCCGGTGGCCACGACCGCTGCGGTCATGGTTCGCCCAGGTGACCGCGCGTCCTTTAGCCGAGGTCCGATGTGCGCAGATTTTTTTTGGAATGACCGCCCATCTACTTTTGACATCTAGCATTCGAGATGAAGCTCCGTTGCCGCGGGCTCGCGGTTCCTCCCGACGCAATTCCATTCGACTTGAGTGCCAGATCGGAAATGTCATTCCGACCGTCAGAGCAAAACGTCACCCCAAAGCGGTGCAATCAAGGAGGAACGGGCATGCCTAACAGCTTCGATGAGATCCGCGACCAGCAGCGCGACACATGGGACCGCTTTTCCGCGGGCTGGAAGAAATGGGACGAACTGGTGCTTGGATGGCTCGCCCCGTTTGGCGACGCGATGCTCCGCCACGCCAATCTGGGAGACAGCTCGCAGGTTCTTGACGTCGCTGCCGGTACTGGCGAGCCGGGCCTCACCGCTGCCGCCATGGTGCCGGACGGGAAAGTCACCGTGACCGATCTTTCCGAGCGCATGCTGGCGGTCGCCGCGGAGAATGCAGAGCGCCGCGGCTTGTCGAATTTCGAGACCAGGGTCGCCGATGCGGGAGCCCTTCCCTTTGCTGACGGTACATTCGACGCTGTCCTCTGCCGCTTCGGATTCATGTTCTTTCCGGACATCGATCTCTCGGCACGCGAATTCGCTCGCGTCGCAAAGCCTGGCTCGAGGATCGTCACTGCCGTATGGAGCAGGCCCGACAAGAACCCCTGGGCGACGACCATCATGTCGGCGATCGGACGTCATGTTCAGATGCCCCCGCCTCCGCCAGGCTCGCCAGGTCTCTTTCGATGCGCTCAACCAGCACTGATGCGCAACGCCTTCGAACAAGCAGGCCTGAAGAACATCAAAGAAGAGGAGGTCTCCTCGTTGATGACACACGCGACGCCCGAACAATACTGGGACTTCATGACGGATATAGCAGCGCCGGTGGTCGCCGGGCTTTCGAAGGCGGACACGACGATACGTGCGAAGATCCGCGATGAGGTGTTGGCCGCCGCGCGAGAGGCTATGCAGGAAGGTCAAATTCGCCTGCTATCGACCGCGACCATGACCTTCGGGACGCGCTAGCCAGCCGTGTGTCGCGCCCGTCCTGGAACGCCTCGCGCGCCGCGGCCCAGATCATGTTCGGATATGCCCACTTACCGCTATAGAACCGATACCCAGAAACCACTTCGCGTCGTCGCACAACCTGTCCCAAAAGCCCTCGATGGGCGAGAGAGATGGTTCAACACGCCAACCCGATATTCTGGTCCAAATGTCAGCGGTTCCGCATCTTCAGAATATAGCAGCCAGCTGCCCGGATATCCTCGACCACCGCAGATGGTTCGGGCGCGACACTGTTCTCGTCGCCGGAGCGATATTTCCCGGTCCGAACGAGAATGCCTTTTCCGACACCCGCAGAAAGCGCACCGGCGACGTCGCTCTCCGCATCGTCGCCAACCATGGCTACATCGGCCGAATCGCAACCAGTGCTCGCCACCGCCGCGAGGAAGAATTCCGACGACGGCTTGCCGAAAAGCCTCGCCTTCGTGCCACTGGCATATTCGAGCGCCTCGACGAAGGGCCCCGCGTCCAGACTGAGACGCCCGTCAAGATCGCGGAACACGCGGTTGCGGGCAAGTGCTAGAAATGGTGCACCGTTCTGCAGATTGCGGAAGGCCGCGTTCATATTGTCATAGGTAAAACGCTGAGCCGCATCGCCGAGGACGATAGCAATTGGTCCATCAGCGCGGCAATCGGCGAAGTCTTCCTCAAGGTCGGGATGGACCAGCAAATGCGGCACGTAACCGTTCTCAACTAGCCAGGCACGGGCCGCCGCAACGGGTGTGAACACCTCGTCCGGAGCCGCGTTGATGCCGAAGCTCTGGAGTTGATGAATAAGCTGACGTTTGGATTGTCGCGTTGTGTTTGTTAGGAACCTGATGGGGATTTCGGCAGCGCGCAGGAGCGACACCGACTCGACGGCCCCAGGCATCGCTGCGTAGCCATCACAAAGCACGCCGGAGATATCCAACAGGACGCCTTTGATCATGAGAGAATACTGTATGAGCGCGAAGGGTCGGTCAATGACTTTGAATGCTACTCGATCGGTCCGATAGGGAAGAGGCAAGGCACCATGATTTCCACAGGCCACGATTCCATCACCAGTCTCGCCTCGCCGTCACTATCCGAAATTCCGTTCGGGACGACTTCTACCGTGCTTCGTCGCTGCAGCTTCTGACTGCGATAATCGCCGATGTCTGCCTGTCGGGAGACACGGAAACGGAGAACCAGAACCTGCGTCAGGTTCGTGCCAATCTGTCGGAGCCAGAGCCCAAACTCAGAGCTCGACTTCAGGATATCTACAACGAGTCGAAATCGACGCCTATTGTCAATCACGTCTCTTCGTTAAGTTGCTTTGACAGGATGCGTAGCCGGGTACATTCACTTTCCAAGCGCGACATGCTTGTAAAAACAATGGCTTCGCCTTGGAGATATATGCATGCCCCGTTGCTATTCGCAGCTCACCTTGCCTGACCGCAGACGGCTTTTTCACCTCAGAGAAGGCAAGGTTTCCGTGGCGGAGATTGCCCGCCAACTCCGTCGTTATCGCTCGACGATCTATCGCGGGCTTAAACGGAATACGTTCCACGATCGCGAGTTTCCGGAATATAGCGGCAATTGCAGCGGTATCGCCAGCGACATGAGCAAGGAGCGCCGACGACGGCTGTGCAAACTCAGACGCCATCCGCAGTTGCGCGACCTCGTCATCGACCGACTGAAGGCGTTTTGGTCACCCGAGCAGATCGCCGGCCGGCTTCTCGCCGATGGCGTCAGCCCTGTGCGCATTTGCCCGGAAACGATTTATCGTTTCATCTATTGAAGATTGTCCGCTCGGGCTATATCCGCACCTGCCGGAACGCCGTCGCAGGCGTCGGCGCCGCGGCGCACGCAAGCCGCGCGACGGCTTAATCCTTCTTGACTACAAAATCTCCCAACGGACTGATTTTATTGATGATCGATCACAGTTCTGGCATTGAGAGGGCGATCTCCTGATCTTCCGGCGTGAACTCGGAGAGACCAACGTCACCTCTCTCGTCGAGCACAAGAGCCGCTATACGGTAATGGTCAAGAACCGCAGCCGTCACTCGCGACCGATCATGGACAAGATCATCCATGCCTTCTCACCATTGCCGTCTTTTGCACGCCGAAGCTTCACCTTTGATCGCGGCACAGAGTTCTCCGCTTTCAGGGCTTTGGAAGATGGGATCGGCGCCAGAAGCTGGTTCTGCGATCCCGGCGATATGATCTGTCCAACGTCGCTCAGCAGCAACTTGTCGACCTCGCCCATCACCTGAATTCGCAGCCAAGAAAGTGCTTGGGCTACAAAACACCGGCCGAGGTCTTCATGGCGCATTTGCTTGAATGCGGCTGATCCCCTACCCTGCACACGCCCATGTTGTACTTGGTGCAGATTCTGCGAATGGTGGCCAGCCGTTCTGCCCCAAGTGCGGTAACACAGAACCATACGGCATTCGCCGACGGCGTTTCCGCTGTTCGGAGGGCGAATGCATGCGAGAGTTCTCAGTCACGTCAGGCACCGTTTTCCACTCCCGCAAGCTCCCGTTCAAGAAACTCATCATGGCCATCTGGGAGGACGTCACGGCGGTGAAAGGGATGGCTGCCTTGCACCTCACACGCAAGCTCGGCGTCGAGTACAAGACCGCCTGGGTACTGCTGGCAAAGATCAGAGAGGCGATCGGCAAGCGCCGGGCGAAGATGAAGCTCTGGGGTATCCGTCCAGATCGACGGCAAGTACAGCGGCGGCCACATCAAGGCCGAGAACAAGAAGGAGGACCGTATCGACCGTCGCCGCAAGGAGAACCAGAACGGCAAGCGGATGTGCGTTCTGTCGATCCGCGAACACAATCCCGACGCACCGAACCGCACGATCACGCGCGTGGTCTCCGACGAGAACCCCAAGGCCGCCCGGGCGGCCGTTCGCGATCATGTCCAGCCGAAATCGTTGCTGACCGCCGACGAACACGGCTCCTATGACGACCTTGTCGGATTGGCGATCCTCCGACGGGTAAACCATGGCAGGGCCTATTAGACCGAGGACGGGGTCGACACAAACCTGATCGAAAGCTTCTTCTCCCGCGCGGAGCGCTCGGATGTAGGCATTCACCACCGTTTTTCGGTGAAGTACCTGGACTGGTACATGGCCATGGTCGCCTGGAAGGAGGACACTCGCTACATGGGGTTGCGTTGGCAGCTCGCCGACGTGCTGCGCACCGTCACCCACCGCACGACGTCGAAGAACCTCTGCGGCTACTGGCAGGGCGCGGCAGAGCGCATCGAGGACCAAGTCTGGACCGAGAAGTCCAACGCGTACTGACAGTTCCACCAGGGCGCTATTGACGATTCCACCAGAATGCTATTGACACTTTCACCAGAATACTATTGAAACTTTCACCAGATTTCTATTGACACTTTTACCGATACGCTATTACAACTTTCGCCATATCGGTTTACTGAGAAAAAGAAGTGTCATGGACGAGAGCCTTCTCCCGCGTCATCTGCAGCCCCAACTTAGAGCCGCACTTACATCAGCGCGCGTGGTAAGCATTATTGGACCGCGTCAGGTCGGGAAGACGACACTGGTACGTGATCTATTGACCGTTGGAAAATTTATCACCTTAGATGACGAAGGTGTGCTTGCTGCTATTGAGGCCGATCCAAAAGGACAACTGGATGCCCTTTTGGCTGAGACGAAAGCAGGCCCCCTCATTATCGACGAAGCCCAACGATCAACGAAATTAGCTTTGGCGTTGAAGAGAATCGTGGACGAAAACCGAGCAATGGGTCAGTTCGTCCTGACAGGCTCATCCAACGTTTTCATTTCCGCGCACGTGGCGGACTCGTTGGCGGGTCGGGTTCATACAATGACGATGCTTCCAATGAGTGTCGCCGAAACAAAGCGCATGGGGCCAGCGAAAATTCTCGACTGGGCATCGACGAAGGACCGTCCCGATCCGCTAGACCTGCCTAAACCAGAAACGTTGTCCAGGGTACAATACATCGACTTGATAGTCGCAGGCGGTTTCCCCGAGATACGAACTCTGGAAGAGCGCTGGAGGCAAAATCGATACACAGACTACGTTGACAGTGTCGTGGAGCGCGACGTTGCGTACATCTTAAAAATAAGAAAATCAGACGCCATGAGGCGAATGATCGATCAACTAGCGACGCGTGTCGGAAACGAGCTGAATATAGACGAACTATGTTCAAACATCAGCTTACAAAGGAATACCACCGAGACCTACCTTGATATTCTAACCAAGCTCTCTCTATTGCGACGATTGCCCGCGTGGACCTCCGGAGAGTCCAAGCGCGACATACGCCAACCAAAAATCCATCTTGTGGATACTGGGATCGTCGCGGCTTTGAGGAGTATGAACGCCCAGAGCTTCAATATTGGCGCGAATCCCACAGCACTCGGCGGCCTGTTCGAAAATTTCGTTTTCAATGAAACGTGGAAATCCCTCCCTCATCAGATGCGTCAGTGGCGGCTTTATCATTGGAGGCAAAGGGCGCGCGAGATAGACATCCTTGCTGAGTCAGACAGAACGATTATCGGCTTCGAAATGAAGACATCGACTACGGTTGAAGCAAAGGACTTTCAACATCTGCGGTGGTTTCGAGACGAAGGCCCAGGTATGAACCGTCCCTTCGTCGGCATCGTTATCTATATGGGGGAGCGCGTGCTCAGTTTCGGCGAAAACATATTCGCGCTCCCTCTGTCGATATTTTGGTCATTCAATGACAGTTAGCCGAGTGGGGGTCCCACTTTAACCCTCGGACGCTTACCTGGCGATCTCCCACAATCTACGACGACCATCGGAAGCACCTGACGAGCGAACCAGCCCTGTCTGCTCCATTCGTTCGAGCAGGCCGGAGAACCGACCGGCAAGGTTCGGACTAAGCCCGCCGATCTCGGACCCAAAGCCTTCTCGTTCAGCAAACTGTTTCGACAGATCGCCTGCAAGTATCGGCTCTTCCGCATCTCGGAGGATTTCAAGCACACCGCGGCGGACATCACGGCCTCTGAGAAGGTCAGTCACACGGCGACCAGGTGTAGATCGATCCTTCCTCTTGGGCTGCTGAGGAGCCGCAGATGCCGCGCTGGGATCAAAGACCTTTATCACGGTCACGAACGCCGCCTTCTGCGATTCCAAGGCGAGCGCTTCGGCCTTTATCTCCTCAAGCCTGGCATCCAGCTCGGCCAGCTTGCCCTTCAATTCCTCGACGATCGACACCATACAATCCAACTCCATCGGAAGAGCTAGAGGTAACAATTTCAGTGTCTGGAATCTTGTGGCATTTGCTACCTAGTGCCCCTCTACTCACACACCGTCGGAAGGTCCTCATCGGCGTCGAACTCACCGTGGGGCCAGGGGCATTCGGGATGAAAATGGCGGCGGAAGCGAAAGTTTCGGGTGAATATCTGATCAGACGTTGTCTGCTGCCGTCTTTGACCTTGCAAACGGACGCTCGACCGCAAACGTGATGCCGAAGAAGGCGAGCGCGCTGATCACGCCGACTGCAGCGACCAGCCACAGCGACGCGACGACCCCCATCCCGGACATCGCGGTCGACATGCCGACCGGCGCGAGGGCTGCCGTCAACTGCTTGGCGGATGTGCACCAGCCAATTCGGCGGCCATATCCTTCCCGTCCGAACAGCTCCAGTGACAGAGTGCCGTTGCCGATGCTCGTAAGACCGGAACCCAGACCGACACAGATGGCGAACAGGACGGCTCCCGCTATCCATGGCGCTGTGGCAAGGAGGATCGCTAGGCCAATCGGCAGCAGCACTGCTGCGATCACGGAAAGCCAAGTCTGGGACAGATCGCTTCCAAAAACCAGGTTGACGAGGCGGCGGCCAGTCCGAGCGCACCCCGCTCGGGCAACTGGTTGTTCATGCCACCGCAGAGCAGGCGATCGACACCGTGGTGGCGGAGCGCGCCCCGAAGACCTCGGTCCGGGGATCGGTCTCCTGCAGTTCCATTAGGGCCAGCGCGACGTTGATGGCGGAATGATTGCTCCCGACCACGAGTGTCCGCGTTGAACTGTGCGGCGGCGGTGCGTAAACGACCGACCTCGGCAGGCAAGTCGTCGACGGTGAGGTGAATGCGATTCCAGCCGCCGGACCGCGGTTGCTCGCCATCGGGCATCGGTCGGCCCGCCGAGCTGGTCGGCCCGCTGAGCAAGAGCCGCAACGAACCGCACTTGATGTCAGCAAAAGCGGGTGCGTGGCTGGAGAGAAGCGAAATGCCAAGGTGTCTGGCGTACCATTCGACGGCCGCTTCGTCGTCACGGGACCAGGCGGATCGCAAATTCTGTTGGTCGACCCTTCCGGAAGTCTCGTTGAGCTGGCCAGCCCGCTCGCCGCTGACTTCTGATTCATTTCCAAGATGCTCATGGCGCGGACGGACCTTAGCCGCATTGCGCGCAACGGTCCGGAACGAGGCCCATCGCTGACCTATAGTATCAAACTTCCAGCGAGTCGCTCTGCTCACCGACCTTTTCGAACGTGCTGAACTGGAGTTTCTGTATCGATCCCCACGGGGTTGTGTGTTGATGCCGCCGTGTCGTGGCCAGCTTGAACTGTTCCCCGAGAACAGCTTGCAGGCCTTCCGCATCATAGCGGGCAACGGGCAGGCCGCTGCATGTCTCCGGCCCGTCCAATGCAAAGGTGCCGATCACGGCTTTGCCTCCGTCTTTGAGAGCCGTTCCCAGCACGCGAACATATGCCTGTTGATCCGCGACTGTCGTGAGGAAATGAAAAGCGGCGCGGTCGTGCCAAAAATCATACTGCCGGTCGGGCGTCCATGCGGTCACATCCAATACGATCCATTGTGTCCGAGCAGCGCCCGCCAGTCGGGATTTCGCGGTCTCGAGGGCTGCTGCAGAGAGATCAAGGACGCTGACGTGGGCCTGACCGGATTCCACTAGGGCATCGACCAACCGCGACGCACCACCACCAATGTCGATGACCGACATTTCCGGTGTCAGACCCGCTTCACGCAGCAGTGTCAGCGATAGTTCGGGGCTGTCCTCATACCAACTGACTTCGGTATCTGCCTTTGTTGTGTAGACACCTTCCCAATGAGCTTGTCGGTCGGTCGCTGCCATCGAAAGCCTCCTTTTTAAGAAGCCAAGTTTACCTTGAATCTAAACAAATGAGGCCTTCTTAATTCTTGGAACGGTAGGTGAGAAGGCGCACCGCGTTTGCCGTGACGACAACGGTCGCGCCCGTGTCGGCGAGATCGTCAACACCCGTCCCTTTCGCGTTTCCCGTAATTCGGTATTTGTCGGACAGGTTCTGCTGTTCGTCGGCCTGCCTCGTGGCGTTCCCCACCATCGTGCAACTGCTGATTACGGTCGCCTTGCTTGTCGCCGCCCGTCTTCAGATCCGCATCGAAGAGCGCGTGCTTGCTGGCGAGATAGGAGACGGCCCACCAGAGGCAAGTCCGCCGCGGAGACTCCTGCTAGGTCCTACCCGCAACAGCCGTGCTGCTGTTGGACCGGCGGGCACTTCACGGAACCGAACGAGCAAAACACACAGCAGTCCCCAGGACTGGGGCGCAGCAGCGTCTTGCAGTTGAGACACGCGTAGAAGAACTGGCAGGCGTCCGTGGGCATGGTTTCCAGCTTTGCGAAGCCGCAACGAGGGCAGGTCAGAACGGATACGAGAACGACAGCACTCATTGCGGTATCATATCACTTTCTGGGCGTCGCACGCCGGGAAGGAATTTTCTGAGCCCTTAATATCACGCGTCAGCCGATGCGGGCGAGCATCGGCACATTCTCCAGGAGCCTGAAGGAGAAGGCCGAGAAGCCAACGACGAAACAAGGCTGAGCAGAAGCGTCGCCAGGCGGCCGGCACCCGCATCATCCTTTCGCCGTGCGAACTGCCAGACCGTGACCAGGCCGATGTTGGAGATCGCCGACATGCCTAGCTCCTGCGTGCCGAACTCCTGGTAGCAGGCCAGGCAGTTCTCGATGCAGGTCTTCATATCCGGTGATTGATGGTGATGCATGGTCTTCGTCCAGGGGAACGTCGTTGTGCAGTGCCACATATTCGACGCGAATCATCTGATAGATGAAGCTCGCAATTGACAACTTCCGGGCTGATGGTAGTCCTCGGGCATGGGTATGTATCGAATCACATTGGCAAAAATGCTGGTTCTGTTTCGGTTGGTGATCATCGCATCACTGGCTGGATACTCATTGCCCGCTGCTTCGGCAGCGATGCATGGGCCGATAGCGACATCGTCGACCGTCCAATCTGACGACCACCACGAGATGACAAGCGGCGACCACGTCCATGAAGACGAAAGCGCCTCTCCGGACGACATGCAGAAAATTGCGAAGCAGGAGTGCTGCAAGGACTTCTGCGTGAGTTTTGCGATTATCGCGACGGCCGATCTGGTCGGCGGCCCCGTCGTGACTTCCATCCGCGAATTCATCAACGACAATCGTGTCGTCGGCGAACTCGTGCCGCTGCATCGCCCCCCGAATATCTGAATAGGACACGCCCGTCCTTGCGGGTCTGAACGTGCGTAGGTGGGTGCTATTACCCGCTGCGCCGCTGCCTTCTCCTATTCGGATTACACCATGAAACCTATATTTCTGGTGGTTGCCTTGCCGCTCCTTGCGAGTGGTTGCGCTGCCACGTTGCCCCCTGAAGTTATTGCTTCGGGCGACCTTGCCGACCTGCCGGTCGACGTTCGCCCGGTCCGCTACCAAAACCCCGTTTCGGGCTACACACACCGCGTCCCGGTCGATCCCAAACCGTGGCGAAACCAGAACGACGCGCAGGTTCCAGACGGAGGCGCGTCATGAACGTGACAAAACTCAAGCTCGCGGCGACCGTCGCGCTCCCGCTTATTCTCGGTGGATGCGTCTCGGCGGCTGAGTATTCCCAGAAGAACTCCGGATTCTCGTCCGTATCCAACAAAACCGCAGAAGCGACCGGAAAAGACACGGTCTGGATTCAGAACCGCCACGATGCCCAGACCGTCTCGGGTCGGGTGAAGACGTTTCTGGCGAAGAAAAACGTCGATGTCGAGACAGCGGTGCAGGTCGCCCTCCTCAACAACAAGGGTCTCCAGGCAGCCTACGCCGATCTCGGCGACTCGGCTGCCGACGCCTGGCAGTCGACCATGCTTGTGAACCCGACAGTCGAGGTGGGGTTGATTGGGATCGGCGCGCCGGGGCTTGAAGCATTCAAGACAGTCGAAGGCGTGATCGCCACCAACATCCTGGCTCTCGCCACCCACAAGCGGAACGTGGAGATTGCCGATACCGAGTTCCGCCAGGCCCAGCTCAATGCAGCCTTGCAGACCTTGCAGCTCGCCGCCGATACCCGGCGGGCGTGGATCAACGCCGTTGCCTCCTGGGAAACGGTCGCCCAGCTCAATCAGGCACAGGCGACGGCGGACGCGGCCTCGGAGCTTGCGCAAAAACTCGGCGAAACGGGTGCGATGACCAAGGGCGGCCAAGCCCGTGAGCACGTCTTCTACGCGGAACTCGCAGGGCAGACCGCAAAGGCCCGGCTTGAGGCCCGTCTCGCGAAAGAACAACTGACACGGCTGATGGGACTTTGGGGATCGGATACCGACTACCAGATTCCCAATCGCCTGGCGCAGCTTCCGAAGGGTCTGATCAGGCGAGACCTGATCGAGGCGGAAGCCCTGCAACGTCGCGTCGATCTGCAGATGGCCAAGCTCGATCTCGAAGCTACGGCCAAGTCCTACAACCTAACGGAAGCGACACGCTACGTCACCGATCTCGAAATATTGACCGGGTTCGAGACCGAACGGGAACTGGAGGACGGTGAGAAGAAAGTCGACACGACCGGCAACGTCGCGCTGGAGTTCGTCATCCCGATCTTCGACAGCGGCAGGGCCCGAATGCGAAAATCGGAGCTGGCCTACATGCGGGCTGCGAACCTGCTTGCGGAAAAGGCAGTCAACGTCCGTTCCGAGGCGCGGTCCGCCTACCAGGCCTATCGCTCCAACTACGACATCGCCCGACACTACCGCAACAGCGTCGTGCCGCTCAGGACCAAGATCGAGGAAGAGTCCCTCCTCACTTACAACGGCATGATCACCAACACGTTCGAACTGCTCGCCGACAGCCGGGAGAAGGTCAACTCGATACTCCTCGCCGTCAACGCAAAACGCGATTTCTGGCTGGCCGAAGCCAATCTTGCGCCTGCCATTTATGGCGGCGGGGCGGGTGCAGCCGGTGGCGAAACGGAAGTCCCAGCGGCTGCCGAAAGCGGCGGCGGCGGTCACTAGGAAAGGACACAGACATGTTCAACAGAAGACAGATGCTCGGCGCAGGCGCAGCCCTGGTTTCGACCGCCGCCTGGGCGAAGACCTCGAATATGGGTCTGCCTGAGGCGACCATCATGGAAACCGCCGACACTCAGACGCCCGTCCGGCCCTCATCGGGACCGAATTACACCCCCGTCGTAACCCTGAACGGCTGGACCCTGCCCCATCGGATGAACAACGGCGTCAAGGAATTCCACCTTGTCGCGGAGCCTGTCGAGCGCGAAATGGCCGAAGGCATGACCGCGCATCTCTGGGGCTACAACGGCCAGTCGCCAGGCCCGACCATCGAGGCGGTCGAAGGCGACCGCGTTCGCATCTTCGTGACCAACAAGCTACCGGAACATACCACCATCCACTGGCACGGCATGATCCTTCCGTCCGGAATGGATGGGGTCGGCGGGCTGTCGCAACCGCACATCCCAGTCGGTAAGACCTTCGTCTACGAGTTCGACCTCGTGAAATCGGGCACCTTCATGTACCACCCGCATTCCGACGAGATGGTCCAAATGGCCATGGGGATGATGGGGATGTTCATCATCCATCCCAAGGATGAGAAGTTCATGCCTGTCGACAGGGACTTCGTGTTCCTGCTCAGCGCCTATGACATTGACCCCGGCACCTACGTTCCGCGCATCATGGAAATGACGGACTTCAACCTCTGGGCCTGGAACAGCCGCATCTTCCCAGACATCAGCCCGCTTGTGGTCTCCAAGGATGACAGGGTCAGGGTAAGGGTGGGCAACCTGACCATGACCAACCATCCGATCCACATGCACGGATACGACTTCGAGGTCACCTGCACGGACGGCGGCTGGGTGCGGCCGGAAGCCCGCTGGCCGGAAGTCAGCATCGACATCCCGGTCGGCGCAATGCGGGCCTACGAGTTCGACGCCAAATACGTCGGTGACTGGGCAATCCATTGCCACAAGTCGCACCATACGATGAACGCCATGGGGCATGACATCCCGACATTCATCGGCGTCGACAAGAAAGAAGTCACCGAGAAGATCAGGAAACTCCGCCCCGAATACATGCCGATGGGGACCGCTGGCATGGCCGACATGGGCGAAATGGAAATGGAAATTCCGGAGAACACCGTTCCGATGATGTCCGGTTGGGGTCCGCATGGCCCCATCGAGATGGGCGGCATGTTCTCCGTCGTCAAGGTCCGCGAGGGGATCGCGGCCGACGATTACACCGATCCCGGCTGGTACGAAAACCCACCCGGTACGCAGGCCTGGGAGTGGACGGGTGAGCTTCCCGACACGACCAAGGCGAAAGACGCAAAGACGCAGATCACCCCGAAACCCATGAAGCACGGTTGATCGTGAAATCTATCCCATCAAACAACCAAAGGACTGAATCATGAAGACTGCAATTATCGCATTGTTCCTCGCGGCGCTCGCGTCTCCGGCCTTTGCCTCCGGTTCACACGCTGGTGGTCACGGTGAAGCCATGGCTGTCGGTGAGCCCGGCAAGAAGGCACAAGCCACCCAGACGATCCGCGTTTCCATGAAGGAGACTGACGACGGCAAGATGATCTTCACGCCGAACACCTTCAAGGTCCGCAAAGGTCAGACCATCGTCTTCTCCATCAAGAACGCAGGCGAGTTGGACCACGAGTTCGTCCTCGACCAGAAAGACAAGATCATGGAGCACAAGGCCGTGATGGAGAAGTTTCCGGAAATGGAACACGACGATCCGAACGCGATCCGACTGGCCGCCGGAAAGTCCGGCGAGATCATCTGGAAGTTCACCAACGACGGCACCTTCAAGATCGCCTGCCTCGTTCCCGGTCACTACGACGCCGGGATGCATGGCGACGTGACCGTAGCCAAGAAGTGATTCCACCCAAGGAGAGATGACAATGAAATCCATCATTAAGTTCGCAGCGGCGGCCACCCTCGCAGTCGCCCTCGCCTCCGGAACGTTTGCTGCCGAATTCACCAAGGGCACGGTCAAGAAAGTCGACGCCAAGGCGAAGAAGGTCACGCTGATCCACGAGGAGCTCAAGGCCCTCGAGATGCCTGCCATGACGATGGTGTTCCGCGTCAAGGACGACGCCCTGCTCGAGAAGCTCAAGGAGGGCGCGAGCATCGAGTTCGTCGCCGAGCGCGTCGAGGGCAAGCTGACCGTCACCGAAGTCAAGTAAGCCGATATCATCAGGGACGCGGCCGTTTAAATGGCCGTGTCCCACACACCTTCACGGTGACCGAGACAAGCGGGCTCGGCCGACAGGTAACTCTTCGAAACCCACCCGCCTCAAGCGACAACCATGACGTCTTCACTTAGCGCCCATTGGGACACCGCTCGGGAAATCCGTTCAATCCTCTTGCGGTTCGTCGCCTTCGCCATCCTTCTCGCCAACTTGTTGCTGGGCGGCAGCGACGGTGCCGAAAGGACCCATTTCGTCGTCGTCGTCAGCTATCTGGTCATCAGCATCGCTTCCGTGGCGACCGCGCGGTTCCTGCCAGGTGTCTCCTGGCTCAAGACGCTCTTTGTCGTTCTTGACGCGCTGCTGGTCGCGCTCATTCTGTACGCGCACATTCTTGGCGGACCGGTCACTGAAAACCACAACCTGACAACGACCAGCCTGGTGGTTGCGTTCATCCTGCTCAACCATGTCGGCCTGAAGCTCGATCGTCGGCTCGTCCTTGTCTTCGCCGGCATCGTCCTCGTTTCTTGGGTCGCCATGCTGGCTATCACCGCGGCCAGACATCATACGACTGATGCGGTCTCGGTGATCACGTCGTTCTTCAACCAGGATCTGGGCCTCACTGTCAGCTTCGGTTTTACCGCCTTCGCAATCTATCTGCTT
The DNA here is from genome assembly GCF_040126305.1 of Pararhizobium sp. A13. NCBI lineage: Bacteria > Pseudomonadati > Pseudomonadota > Alphaproteobacteria > Hyphomicrobiales > Rhizobiaceae > Pararhizobium > Pararhizobium sp. A13. The sequence goes on from NZ_CP149511.1 coordinate 701,162, forward strand.
GCGAAGGATCACGATCGCACACGGAAGGAAGCCCTGAGAGCCGACAAGCGGCGTCTCAACCTGTCGCGCTTCTTCTCGCCGCTCGTCGTCGCGGACCTCGAGGAAGGAAGCCCCGCGCTTGATCTTGAACGCCGTAACGCAGCGATCATGTTCGTCGACCTGCGGGACTTCACACGTTTCGCCGAGACAGCGCCTGCGCGCGAACTGGCCCTGGTACTGGCGGAATACCGTCACCTTGTTTCCGGAACCATCTTCGAACATGGCGGAACCGTCGACAAGTTCATCGGGGACGGGGTCATGGCGGTGTTCGGCCAGCCCAAGGCCGCAGAAGACGACGTAGACCGGGCCTTGGCGTGCGCTCTCGACCTCGTCGATGCCCTCAACGACTGGAAGAACCACAGCACGCTGAACGGCTACCCTGCGCTGAAGGCGGGAATCGGCCTGCACTACGGTACGGTCGTCGGCGGCGTTCTGGATAGCGGATGCCACAGCGAGTTGACAGTCATCGGCGACGCAGTCAACGTCGCGCAACGTTTGGAGTCCGTGGCCAAATCACTCGATGCGCCGCTTGTCGTATCGGCCGCCCTGATGGCCCGGCTGCAAAGGCCAGTTCCGTCCGCCCAATGGATACCGCAGAGTTCGGTTGCACTGCCGGGACGGCGGCTTCCTATCGATATCTGGCACTTGCGCCGCGAAGCTGGGTTTACTCAAGCCGAGGAACATTCAGACTACGAAACTGGACTTTCGCAGACCGCCCTCCAGAGATCGTCCTTCCAGTCATCACCTGCCGCACCCGACATGCGTACGGGATAGTCGATCCCCCTGACTGCGACGGTTTCCGGTGAATTGCATCTGACAAATGCCCGATGTTTTCCGGGGTCGCTGTAGAGCGCTTCGCCCAGCCCGTTCGTCTCTGAGAGCGAGATGAGCACGTCATAGTCGTACCCCACTTGTTCCGCGGCTTGATTGGCAACAAGACTGAGGTTCACAACCGTGTTGTCGCCGAAATGCGCTGTATGAAAGACAATAGGTTCCGTTGCTGCCGGGCTGGCCAAGAGCAAAACTTCAAGCGCAAGGACTGACGCAACGCTACGCATTCACCCCTCCCTTCATGCGAAGGAGAGATCATATCATAGCCATGAGCGAGCGTGTCGGTGAATCTCGCAGTCGAACCCGGAGCGAAGTTTAGCCGATCCGGACGACTGCGTCGGAAATGAAGGCAAAGCTCGGTATGGCGAGGTTCTCTGGTGCTGGCCCCTTGCGAATGCGTCCTGCGGTATCATAGTGCGATCCATGACACGGGCAGAACCAGCCTCCGAAATCGCCAGCCTGCCCGAGAGGAACGCAACCCAGATGGGTGCAGACGCCGATCATCACGATCCAGTTCTCCCGCCCGTCACCGGCACAGCGGGCAAGATCGGTCGCAGGTTGATCGTCGGATAGATTGGCATTGCGCGCCACAGGGTCTTTGAGTTCCTCAATTGCAACGGCATTCGCCGCTTCGATCTCCTTCGGGGTGCGGTTGCGAATGAAAACCGGGCGGCCGCGCCATTTGACGGTGAGTGACGTACCTTCGCCGAGCGAAGATATGTCCACCTCGATGGAGGCAAGCGCAAGCGTCGAGCGTCGGGGCGCTGGTCGATGAACGGCCAGGTTGAGGCAGCAGCGCCGACCACGCCTGCCGTGCCTGTGACAAGATAGAGAAAACCACGCCGGGTCGGTTCGCGTGCCTCGTTCCTAGTCTAGCCATGGGACTGCTGCTCTTGCTGCACGCAACTGGTCATCTGCACCATTTGCTCTCCCATACGTTCAGGGCCCCTGCGGTTTTCATGGCAACCGATGAGGAGGGTGCGCCACGGGCGCAGCAGATAAAGATCCGAGTTTGCTCGCGGCATTTTACCCCGCAATGCAGCTTATTGAAATCTCCTCGATCACAGGCGGATGCCGTAGGTCCATATCTCAAGATTGGCGCTGCGCAGTGAATGCCTTCAGGGCTTCCAACGTTTCCGGGCTGACGTGATGCTCGATGCCCTCCGCATCGATCCGCGCCGTCTCGACGCTGACGCCGATCGAGCAGAGAAACGATTCCACGATCTGGTGCCTCTCGCGGCTTGCGACCGCCAGCTTCTTGCCGACATCGGTCAGGAAGACTCCCCGGTAAGGGCGCTGCTGGATATAGCCCTCGGCAATCAGCCGCTTCAGCATTTTGGCGACCGTCGGCTGCGCAACACCTAGGCGCTGAGCGATGTCCACCTGTCGCGCCTCGCCCCCGTCGGCAAGGAGGTCAGCGATGAGTTCGACGTAATCCTCCACGAGTTCGCTGCGGCGGTTATGCCTCGCCTGCTTGAAACTCTCCATTTGGGCATCAGGGGCAATAAGCGAACTCTCGATTTCGATCGACTGGCTATTCTTCTCGTTCAATTCAATTCCGCCCACTCATAAATTCAGCCACCGATCATAATAACATAGCAACGGCTATACCACCAATCCCCACTTGAACCGGATGCGGATGGCCGGCCCTTGCCCTTTCCAGTGGTAGGCGTTAATATAGCCGTTGCTATAATCATGTTATGATGCTCTATTTCATTGAAAATGCTAATTGGAGAATCGGCCAAAATGCTGAAGTGGGCACAGACCGCCTTGAGTAGACGAAGCCTGTTGGGTGGTGGGGTTGCCGCGCTCGGAGCCACGAGCATATGCACCAGCACGACGGTGGCCCAGGAAGCCCATTCCGGCCATCACGGAGCTGCCGCATCCGATGTGAAGAGCGGGGATGGCGCTCCCGCCCACAGATCAGCGCACGGCGCGATGATCACCGTCGGAAACGTCGACAACGGCCGCAACGGCTTCGATCCGACGAGCATCCTCACCGACTGGTATACGGGCGAGTTGAGCGACCTGCCGGACGGACGCAAACTGCGCAGCTTCGAAATCACCGTCGAGGAAAAGGAAATCGAGATCGCGCCCGGCGTCATGTTTCCCGCCTGGACCTACAACGGCCGCGTCCCCGGCCCCGCCCTTCGCGCGACCGAAGGCGAGCGCCTGCAAATCAAGCTGATAAACAACGGCTCCCACCCTCATTCTCTCCACTTCCACGGCATTCACGCAGCCAGGATGGACGGCGTGCCAGGCGCTGGCGTCATCGGCCCCGGCGAGGAGTTCGTCTATGAGATCGACGCCAAGCCCTTCGGCTGCCATCTCTACCACTGCCATGCCCTGCCGCTGGCACGCCACATCCACAAGGGCATGTACGGCCTGTTCGTGATCGATCCCGACCCGGCACGTCACCCCGACCATCTCGAAGTCGCCAAGTCGCGGCTCCTCGGATCTCCGGAAAATGCGCGATGGCAGGAACTGGCGATGGTCATGAACGCCTTCGACACGAACTTCGACGGCGAGAACGAATTCTATGCCTGCAACACCGTCGCCCACTGCTACGCGAAGGAACCGATCAAAATCGTCAAGGGCCGGCCGGTCCGCATCTATCTCATGAACATCGTCGAGTTCGACCCGATCAACTCGTTCCACCTGCATGCCAATTTCTTCGACTATTACGATCAAGGAACCACCCTTACGCCGACGCTGAAGACGGTCGATCTCATCACCCAGTGTCAGGCGCAGCGCGGAATTCTCGAATTCACCTTCGAGGAACACGAGCCTGGGCTTTACATGTTCCACGCGCATCAATCGGAATTCACCGAACTTGGCTGGATGGGCATGTTCGACGTTCAGGAGACGCTGTCATGATCCACGAAAAGATGTTCACTGCGGCCCCAGCCTCTGGCTTGTCTCGCTATCTGTGGCTGCTGTTGCCCGTTGCGGTTCTGGCCGTGGCCATCGTCTGGCTGTTCCAGACAAACCCGTTGCAAGACTTCAACAACGGCGCGCCCCCCGTCGAAAACATGACGATCGAGCGCACGATCCTCGATCACGACGGCCTGCGGTTGCTTGTTCGCGCTGGTGGATCGGACCCGATGAGGGTCGCACAGGTCCAGGTCGATGCCGCCTACTGGGAATTCAGCCAAGAGCCGCAGGGGCCGATCGCCCGCGGCGACACGGCCTGGATCAGCCTCCCCTTCCCCTGGGTTCTTGGGGAAACCCACAATGTCACCTTCGTCACCAATACCGGTGCCACGTTCGATCACGAAATCGCCGTCGCGGTGCCCACACCCGTTGCCACCTCAGGCAGCCTCTTGTCGCAGACCATTCTCGGGGCCTTTGTCGGCATCCTGCCAGTCGCGATCGGGCTGATGTGCTATCCAGCTCTGCGTGGCGCGGGTCAGGGAACGATGACGTTCCTCCTTGCTCTGACCGTGGGTCTGCTTGCGTTCCTGTTTGTCGATACTGTTGTCGAGGCGTTGGAATTCGCCAACACGTCAGCGCCTATCTTCCAGGGGAATGTCATGGTCGTTCTGACGGCGGCGGCCAGCTTCCTCGTCCTGATGGCGTTCGGCCGCCGCCGCGGCACGCCGACGGGACTGGCGCTCGCCACGTTCATCGCGCTTGGCATCGGGTTGCACAATTTCGGCGAGGGCCTGGCCATCGGCGCGGCGTTTGCGGCCGGTAGTGCGGGCCTGGGTACGTTCCTTGTCCTCGGCTTCACCCTGCACAACATCACCGAGGGCATCGGGATCGCCGCCCCCATCCTCAAGGTGAAGCCGAGCCTGCTGGCATTTGTCGGACTGGCTCTGCTCGCGGGCGGTCCGGCCGTTATCGGCATCTGGACCGGAAGCCTGGCCTACGCGCCGCAGTGGACGGCGATCGCACTTGCCGTCGGTGCCGGCGCGATCGCGCAGGTGATCGTGGAAGTCTGCGGCCTCATGAGTCATTCGAAAGGCCAGGGCATCAAGGCTCTGCTCGCACCAGCGTCCTTCGGCGGCTTGGCGGCAGGCGTCGCATTCATGTATGCGACCGCCATGCTCGTCAAGATCTGACAACCTTGGCTTGGAAGGTCGGGCTGCGATTTGAAAATGCGGCGATGGTCGCCGCAAATAAGCAAAGCAGAAAACCGATGCCGCTTGACGCGAAAAGACGCCACTTGCTCCTGGAGCTGCTTCCTGACGGATTGCCCGTCACGAAGGCTTGGCTGATGCGGCAAGATCCAGCGATTGATCGCCATGCGATCGACAACCTGCTCAATAGCAGGTAGCTCACACCGCTGGCGGCCGGCGTCTATATGCGTCCGGGCACGGCATAACATGGGAAGGTGCCGTCACTTCCTTGCAGAGCGTCTTTCGGAGCGACCTGACACCGGGCGGCCTGACCGCACTCGAACTGCACGGCTTTGCACACTATCTGCCGCTATCGCCGAAGCGTGTCGTTCATCTGTACGGAAAAGACCCGCTATCACTGAACGCAACGCCACGCAAATGCCTCGGCTATAAAGATGCGACAGCGTCGATCGATTTGCTCTTTGGTCAACACGAACTGAGGGAAGGAAGGTTGGCGCTTTCATCCACCCGATCAAGCGAGCGCTCGCGAACGTTCGACACAATGCCCGGATGCTTCCGCCTGGGCGCGAGCTATCCTCGGCAGTTCCGTTCTTGACTTGATCAGATCGAGGCTCGCTCTGTTGATCGTGCGATTTGTCATCGCGCGTTCTTTCGGCATGAAAAACCCGGCTGTTAGGCCGGGTTCTCGATAAAGCGGCGGTTGGGCCCGCTAGTGCGTGGTGCTAGCTATAAGTGCGTCGATGAGTTTGATCTGCGAGCGATTGCCGCGCTTGTACTCATTGATCAATATCTTCGCTTCTGCAGTCGCTTCCTTGCGCGGAATGCGATGCTGTGTGCACCAAGCGTCAAGAACCGTCTGGAGCATATCAAGGTCTTTTGGCGGTATTGCAATATCGGATGTTTGCATCATTTTCCTCCCGGGGATTGACATCTTTTTTTGTGGGAAGCCGCCTCCTCGCGGCCTCCAGCAGATGGAACCTTAGTTCAAAGTAGTATGGGTACAAGATGAAAATGTGGCATTTCACGTGAGGTACGTACCCGTTTTTCTATCGGCGATGATCGCTTCTCACGAACCCGTATTGTGGGCGAGATAAGCCGTGTTGCTCTTGTCGAAAGACCCACCGTATTTCAAGGCCGTTACCAGGCAGGATCCGCCGACGTTGCTTCGGCGGGAACATCGTTGTCCAACGCCACATAATCGGCGCATATGATCGATGAACGGCCAGGCCGAGCCAGCAACGCCTACCGACCCCGCCATGCCCGTCACAAGACGGAGAAAATCACGCCGGGTCGGTTCGCGTATCTCGTTCGTAGCCATAAGACTGCTGCCCTAGACGCAATATTGTCCTGGCGATCCGCACATTCGCGCAGTCTAGTGAACGGAGGGCCTCTCCATTGGCTTCTGCGACTTCGACCGCACCCCGTCGACCCATTTCATTGTCGGCGTGACCGCGACCCCGTGCACCATGATTGACGTCAGGATTATCACGAGCGCAGTTGCCCAGACGATGTTTGCGCCTTCAAAATCGGCCTGCCCTGTGGCGTAGGAGAGATAGTAGATCGTGCCCAACCCCCGAATGCCGAACACCGAGATCACCAGTTTTTCTCCGGCCGGATAGCCTGAGCCTGCGAGACAAATCCACCCGGAGAGCGGCCTGACGAAGACGAGCGTGACGGCGGCGACGAGAATGACACGCCAGTCAACAGCGGCCAGTAGCGGCCCGGTAGCCACGATCGAGCCGAGGCACACGAGTAGCACCATCATCAGCAGCCTCTCGATCTGCTCGGCGAAATCGTGCAACTGCTCGTGAAACTCGTGCTCGCGCTCCGCCGCCCGGAACGCAACCGCCGCAACGAATACCGCGACAAAGCCGTATCCCTGGATCATCTGCGTCATACCGTAGATGGAGAAGGTCATTCCGAGTGCGACGAAACCGTCTTTTGTTTTCGCGAGGCCGCGACCACGCAGCCTGAAGGAAAGCATCCCGAACAGCTTCCCCGCCGCCCATCCTGCCGCAATGCCGGATGCAAGACGCCAGATCACGTCGACAAACGCCCACTCCTGGAACAGCGCCGTCCCGTCTTTGACAGAAACCGCGATTGCGATTGCGAGGTAGACAAAGGGGAAGGCGAGGCCGTCGTTCAGGCCTGCTTCAGAAGTCAGCGCAAAGCGGACCTCGTCCTCCTCGCCAGTTTTCGGCGGCCCGACCTGGATGTCGCTTGCCAGCACTGGATCGGTCGGCGCGAGTGCCGCTCCCAGCAACAGAGCTGACGCTGCCCCGAGGTTGAGAACATGAGTCCCAAGCACCGCAATGGCTCCGATCGTCAGCGGCATCGCGATACCGAGGAGCCGCCAGGTCGCCCCCCATCGGCGCAAACCGATGCGTCTGTCTATTTTGAGGCCTGCCCCCATCAGCGATATGATGACGACGATTTCCGTCATGCGTTCCGTAAAGGCCCGGTTCTCCAGCGGGTTGAATCGCGGAAGGAGGGGATAAGGCGACAAGGCGAGGAGGACACCAATCAGCAGACAGATGATCGGCAGGGACAGCGGCAGCCGTTTCAGGACCATAGGGAGCCATGCCGTCAGGAGGATAACCACGCCAAGAATGGACAGCGTGATGATGAAAGGGTCCATGGTTCCTCCGCCCTACAAGGTAACGATGAAAGAGGCCCGCGTCACGAAAAAGATGCAGAGCGTCCGCGTGTCGCCGCTTGATGCAGAACCGGAGCGAGCAGCGGACTCGACAACCTACCCGTGAGACCGATATTCAGCGGCAGGTCAACGAAATAGGATTTCACATGGCAACCGGACTGCTCGCACTGCTGGACGACGTCGCCGCCATCGCCAAGCTCGCCGCCGCGTCGCTGGACGATGTCGCCGCGCAGACGGCAAAGGCGGGGGCGAAGGCGGCCGGGGTCGTGATAGACGATGCGGCGGTGACGCCGAGGTATGTCGTTGGCCTTTCCCCGGCTCGGGAACTGCCAATCATCTGGAAGATCGCGCTAGGATCGCTCAAGAACAAGCTGCTCTACCTTCTGCCCGCCGGCATATTCCTCGGCTATTTCGCGTCCTGGGCGATCACGCCTCTGCTGATGCTCGGAGGCATCTATCTTTGCTACGAAGGTGCCGAGAAACTGTATGAGGCCTTCATGCCCCATCAGGCGCACGAACATGAGGCCGCCGTGTCCGGAACATCCGATCCGGTCGCGTTGGAAGACCAGAAGGTGGCGGGCGCGATAAGGACGGACTTCATCCTCTCCGCAGAAATCATGGCATTGACGCTCGCCAACGTCGCGGCGTCCAACATCTATACACAGGCGGCGGTGCTGGCAGCGGTCGGCGTGTTGATCACCATGGCGGTCTACGGCGTCGTCGCACTTATCGTGAAGGCGGACGACGCCGGCTTGTTGATGGCGGTGGCGTCCATCGGCCTGATAAGGGCCTTCGGGCGTGGCCTCGTTATCGGCGTCCCCGTGTTTCTGAGGTTTCTCGCCGCGATCGGCACGGCCGCGATGCTCTGGGTCGGCGGAAGCATCCTCGTCCACGGGTTTGCAGAAATGGGCTACCACGGCCCGGAGCACTTAATCGAAGAAATGGCCACGGGCATTAGCGCTGCGTCGGTCATGTTTGCCGAAATCCTGCACTGGATGACGACATCTACAATCCAGGCGGCGCTCGCCGTGTTGATCGGCGGCGTAACTATAGTGCTCGTCCACGCCGCGGCTCCCGTCGTGAGGCGGTTACGGCCCGTGGCCCACTGAGATCGCGTGCCCAGGAAGACCACTTTCGCCGCGGCGATGAAAGCGCTTGGCGACTTCAAGGGTCGCACGTTCGGGATCGGGCCGCAGATCGGCTTCAACTTCGATGCGAACGGCGTGCCGATCTAAACGAACCTCCGCGCCTACTATGAGTTTGGCGTTGAAAAGCGGACCAAGGGCGGCGGCGTGTTTCTCACAGTGAGTATTCCGATATCCGCGCTGGCGAAGGGAAGCGGGAAGTGACTTTCGCGTCGTGAGGAAGCAGACTATCCGAGGTTGGACCGATTTGTTCCTAGGAGAAAGCCAACATGAAACTCGTCAAACTTACGCTTGTTGGAGACCATGACATCCCTGTTTACATCAACCCTGAGCAAGTGGTTTCCGTCCAAGGATTCGACAGGTACACAGCGATCAACACAACTGCGCAAAATCCAAACGGCGGCGCCTACCATTGCAATGTGAAAGAGCCCGTTAGCGACGTGGTCGGTCGACTAACCGTGTGACCGCGGATGCCTGGAGACTTTTGTTTCGGCCCTCTTGGGTGGACATAGTGAAGCCGCCGTGGGTGGGTCGACAACTAAAACTGCGCCCATTCCACGCGATCGAAAGACAGCAACGAGAATGCGCCGTTGTGGATCGCCCTTCTGCGCATCCTTTCCCCCCTCACTCGCTACGTCGGTGCGCACCCTAATAGCGATCTAACAAACTGCTCACAACCCGCCTAGAGTCTGGCGCCTACGCCACGGGATGGAGGGAGCTATGTCCAAAGAAGCAGAAGACAACGGCGACGCAAGCCACGAAATTGCCGATGGTGCGAGCCGCTATCTTGGACGGCCTGTTGAGCTGCTAACCGATCGGGAACGCGCAGTGTTTCGACGCCACATTGCCCGGCGCGCGATAACGCGGGACTCGAACCGCTCATTTGACGAGAAGCTGACATCCGGGCAGCGCCTGGCGGACAAGGTGGCCGAGTTCGGCGGCTCGTGGACCTTCATCATGATTTTTGCGCTGGTGCTCGCACTCTGGGTGGGATCGAACCTCCTTGCGACAGCGCGTGCGTTCGACCCTTATCCCTTCATTTTTCTCAATCTTATTCTCTCGATGCTCGCAGCCGTTCAGGCACCCGTGATCATGATGAGTCAAAACAGACACTCGGTCAAAGACAGGGTCGATGCGGCGCACGACTACGAGGTCAATCTGAAGGCGGAGATTGAAATCATGGCGCTACACGACAAGCTGGATCAGATGCGCACCATTGAACTGAAGTCTCTCGTTGAAAAACAGCAGCAACAAATTGACTTGCTGACTGCACTTCTCGCCGACCGGAGCAAATAGGCGGACCGGCACCCATAGTCGTTTTCCGGCGGTTGAGAACCCTCTGGACTTCTCAGCATCGTGAGGAGGCTGCATAATCCGGAAGGCTATGGTGCAGGGCGCGCCGCTGATGAAATGAAGATACGCCAACCTCAATCCTCTGGACTGGCTTCGAAGTGCCCGGCCGCGACGGAAGGCGACGCGGATTGCTTGCGCTCTTCGAGTTCCGCTGCGACCCACTCCAGGAAGAGGTTGTAGGCAACCGCCAACAAGGTGGGCCCCAGGAAAAGCCCTATCAGACCGAAGGCCAGGACGCCGCCAATGAGCCCAAACAGGCCCAGCAGCACAGGCAGGTTGCTGTTTTGGTTCAGCAGATACGGTCGAAGGAAGTTGTCAATGCTGCTGACGAGAAGCAGGCCCCAGATCGCGATGAAGATGCCCCATCCTACAGATCCTTGCATGAGCAACCAAAGCGCAACCGGCCCCCACACGAACGGTGGTCCGCCCGGCACGAACGACAGCGCGAAGGTCAGGCAACCGAGCAACAACGATTGAGACACACCGGCGATCCAGAAGCCGATGCCGGCCAGCAGGCCTTGTGCAAGGGCCGTTCCGATCATTCCGTAGACGACACCTTTCACCGTCATGCCGATGACCGTAAACAACCTCCTCGCGCGAGGACCTGCGACGCGCTCACCGATCTGGCGCATGAAACTGCTCATGCGCCGACCGTGCAGGAACAAAAAGAAGGTAATGAATATGCTGAGCGCGAGTTCGAGGAGGCCGATACCGAACGCTGCCCCGCCAGCGAGCGCAATATCAGTGACAGGACCGGTCAGCTTTTTGAGCTCGACGATAAATGCGGGAGCGTCATGAGTAAGGTTCTCCCAGTAAGAGGCCAAGCTTTCGCCAACAATCGGCAGGCCTTTCACCCAGTTTGGTGGCGCCGAAGGACCCTGCTCCAGGACGCGCGTTATTCCCTCGGCCAGATTTGTTATGTCGTCGGCAAGCGCGGTCACGAGCAAAGCAAGCGGTGCGGCCACAAGAAAGACCATCAGGAGCGTCATAGCTGCGGCCGCCGCGGCCCGGTTGCCTCCGACAACACGTTCGCATCGGCGGTAGATAGGCCACGTCGAGAAACAAATCACCGCAGCCCACAATATTGCCGACAGGAAGGGCCAGAGGACCAAAGCGCAACCGATCGCCAGCAGCACCAGCGCGCCGATGCCCAGGACATGTTCGATCCGTCGCCTAAGTGGCTCCATGATCAGTTCGCCTGTTTCCTTGCTACGCCCTTCCATCGACAAGCTTCCATTTTCGCAGCGCACCGGTGGTTGGATCTCCCACACGGCCCCATTCTTGACGACCGGCGCAATCTCGATCCGGGCGTATCAACCGAAAGCCCAACATGAAATTCGCGATACTGCCGTAGCCCCAGAGACGACCAGTGGATGCGCAAGGTGCGGCATTCAAGGAGCAAGAAGGCACCTAAGCATCTCCGTCAAATCCTTCTCCATGAACGGCTTTTTCAAAACAGGCCGGTGGCGGTGCCCATCCCTCATGTCGTGACCGCTATAGCCTGTCGAGAAGACAAACGGCACGTCTCGCGCAGCGAGAGCGTCAGCCACCACATAGCTGTTGTCGCCATTCAGATTCATATCCAACATGGCAACATCGAAGATTTCAGCTTCAATCAAGGCGACGGCCTGACTGACTGTAGCGGCGGCAGTCACGGACTCACATCCGAGGTCTACCAGCATGTCTTCGATCATGATGAGGATCAGCATTTCATCCTCGACAACAAGAACCCGCCGACCGGAAAGCAATTTATCCATCACGAGCATCCCTCGGTGCAGGAAAGTTGATCGTGCAGACGACGCCGTCCCTCGGATAGTCGAGATCAACCGTGCCCTCCAGCTCATGCGCTAGACCGCGCTCGATCACCCGCGAGCCGAACCCTTTCCGGGACGGGGGTGCCACCGGCGGACCGTGCTTCTCCTCCCACCGCAGGAGAAGCCGATGGCCCTCCGGCGACGGCTCAATCGTCCATGTGATCAGGACCGAGCCTGCCTTGCTGGAAAACGCGCCATATTTCACGGCATTGGTCGCGAGTTCATGGAACGCGATGCCAAGCGCAAGGGCAACTTTCGGTGAAACCCGAATATTCGTGCCCGTGATGACGAAGTGCTCCGACCGTCCATTTGCAACCCCGAATGGCTGTAATGCCGCTTTGATCAGATCGAGCAGCCCCGCACCTTCCCAATTCTTGCTGGTCAACAGGTCGTGCGACCTGGAGAAGGCGAAGAGGCGAGACTCGATGGATTCCCGGATCACTTCGGGATCGGGGCTATTCCGCAAAGCCTGCCACACAATCGACTGCACCGTCGCGAGGGTATTTTTCACGCGGTGGTTCAGTTCGTCGATGAGCATCCTGGACTGGGCTTGCTCCTGCTTGTGATCGGTAAGGTCGACGAAGGAGGCGAAATGCTGCACGACATCATCGCTCTCGTCCCGAACCGGGCTGATGAGGATTGCAGACCAGAACTCGCTGCCATCCTTGCGCCGATAGCAAATTTCCGAACCACCCTTCGAAGCGCCTGCGAATGCTGCATCAATTCGTGCGAGCGAATCGGGATCGGTGCCGCGTGCCATCAAGAAGTTGAAACTCTGGCCGAGTACCTCTTCCCGAGAGTAGCCTGTCAAACCGAGAAAGGCATCATTGGCAAAAATTATGGGATTGCCGGATTGTTTTGGGTCGGTAAACAGCATCGCCATGCGCGTGTTTTCAGCGGCAACGACAAACGGGCCAAGATCCTTCCGAAAGATCTCGACGCCCGCTTCGGCCGCTTGTTGTCCTTCGGATTTAACTAAGATTTCAGGCATGTCCTGCGTTGTCCTGTTGTTTGGACGGCCCGCAGCCAGCCAATAACTTTATACACCGCTCCGAATCCTCCACCACTGGAGCATCCATGACGTGTACGGTGTTGCTCAATACCAACGTCCTCGGCCGAACCAACCGCCGCCCAGCAGGAGAAGAATAAGAACGATGATGAGAAGTGTGGTGAGGTCCATGTAGGTCTCCTCGGAATACCTGAGCATCTCCATCGCGCTTACCTGCGCGGTGCGTTGCTCGTGATTGCACTCCAGCTTAACTCAACGTCCAGAACCCTGTTTGGTTCCGCTCGCCGGTACCCGTCGCGGTGATAAAGGCGAATATCCGGCGTCTCGACAAAGATGATCCGCTACTACGAGCAGATCAAGCCGACCACGCGAGGACATCCAAGCGTGAACCAGACCCCTCCGTGACAACCATGGTGAATTGACCCATATTCCCTGCATGAGCGCCGGCCTTCGCAGCCCCTCGGCTGTCGATGCACTTGTGGGACGGTCAACGCCCCCCTGGCGATTTCTGCCGAGGAGCTGGCGCAGGCGCTTGCTTCCGGCAACCTTCGGAACTGGCTAGAGTGCACGTAACCACCTATTTCACCGACGTTCGGCCAAGGCTCGTTATCGAGTGCGCCGAGGCTCACGGTATCCCTTATGTGGAGCTGGAGAGCGTGTACGCGACAGTGAAGCGGACGACGGGCGAGCGGAATCCCGATCTGGAGGCCGCGCTTGTCGCACTGGCACACGCTGCTTGATCGAGCCATACGTGGTCTGGAATTGCACCTGCCGCGCCGACCGCCATAGCTCCTTGAATGGCTTTAAAGAATTAGATCGATCTGCTCATGCTCTGATGGAGGGAATTATTGACGTGGGCTCCTACAGCGGCCGTGCCGTCGGCGTCACGTACTTTGTCTCGATTGCCCCCTGCACCGAGAAAATCAGAAACGCGGTTTCCTGCCCGATCCGATCGCCGTCCATCAGGCGCAGGACGTCGTCCACACCAGCTACAGGGCTGCCGTTGATAGCCAGAACGAGGTCGCCTTCCTGCAGGCCGCCCTTTTCTGCCGGGCTGCCTGGCTCTACCCGCCGCAATCGGACGGACGTTATCTGTGTCACACCTGCCTGCAGCGCCACACGGCGGTGGAGCTCGATGGTGTCGGCGGCAATGCCGATGAGCGCCCGGCGGACCTTGCCGAAACGCAGGAGTTCCGAGACCACATACTGCGCGGTGTTCGAGGCGACGGCGAACGCGATGCCCTGGGCACCCTGGATGACGGCGGTGTTGACGCCGACCACCTCGCCGCTCGACGACACGAGAGGCCCGCCCGAATTGCCAGGATTGAGTGCCGCGTCCGTCTGGATGACGTCATCGATGAGACGCCCGTTGGCCGCGCGCATCGAGCGGCCAAGCGCGGAAATGATCCCCGCGGTGACTGTCCACTCGAAGCCCAGAGGATTGCCGATCGCAATCGCGATATGGCCTCGCTTCAATCGTTTGGAATCCCCGAGTGTTGCCCATGCACCGACGCTGGTATTGGCCCTGATCAGCGCGACGTCCGTATCGGGATCCCGGCCGAGCACCCTGCCCTCGGTCACGAAGCCGTCGGGGGTGGTGATCCGCACGGATCGCGCGTCTTCGACGACGTGGTTGTTGGTAACGATCAAACCGTCGGGAGAGATCGCGAAACCCGACCCGTGCCCGCCTCGTCCGCCGATCCGTTCGATGCGGCTGACAGTCGGACCGACAAGATCGACCGCGCTGGCGACCGTACTCGAATACGCATCGAGCAGACCGCCGTCTTCTGCGGGCACGATGTTCTGATCAATGAATCCCATATGAAGTTGCCCTCCGGCGTCCGCGGACGCGTTCTGTAGAGGACCGGCAGCGGCCTGTGACAAAGGATGCTGTCAGTGCGCCATTGTTGAGTTGATATATAGGTGAGGCCGGGGATCATGGGTTTCAAGCGAGAGGGGTAATCTGACAGTCAATTCCGGGACGTCCCTGCGCGTGCCCGAAGATGCGGAGTTGCGCATAAAGATCAGCTATGGCGCGAGGCTCGGCTTCTTGGGTTGCGTCAGACGATCGCAGGAGACACGGTAGTGTCAACTTTCGTTGGCACTGCCCAACCAAGTCCTTCGCGCCCGAGGCATCAGCACGATGTCGGAACGCGCTGTAGGAGCCGAACTGACCTGCCGCACCTTTCTACGAGATCCTATGAAGTTGCTGTTGAACTTTGTCGGACAAGGCAACGCTGCCAAGCTGCGCAAACTCGCCCGGTTCTCGCACCTGCGGCAATCGGTTATCGAGAGGATCATGCATGGCTGGTCGCCGCAGCAGATTGCCGGTTGGCTGCGGCTGGAGCGGCATCCGATCTGCGTCAGCCATGAGACGATCGACACGTTCGCCTAGTCAGCGGATGGTCACGCGATCAGGCTGTGGCGACATCTGCCGGAACATTGCGCCAGGCGCCGGCGGCGGCACGCCCGACGTCGCCATGGCCCAAGTTTGCGATCAACGTCGGTTTTGCCATAGCTCAGCCCATGCGCTCGGACGCATAGGAGCCCGGGCTTGCCGGGAAGACGACGGTGCGGTTGCCGTTGATGAAGGTCCGGTGGTGGATGTGGGCGTGCACGGCCCGCGCCAGCACCTGGCTTTCGACGTCGCGGCCGATCGAGACGTAGTCCTCGGCCGACTGCGCATGGGTGATGCGGGCGATATCCTGCTCGATGATCGGGCCTTCATCGAGGTCGGCGGTGACGTAGTGCGCCGTCGCGCCGATCAGCTTGACGCCGCGCTCATAGGCCTGCTTGTACGGGTTGGCACCCTTGAACGACGGCAGGAAGGAGTGGTGGATGTTGATGATCTGGCCCGACATCTTCTGGCACATGGAATCCGACAGAATCTGCATGTAGCGGGCCAGCACGATCAGCTCGGTGCCGGTCTGCTCGACCACGTCCATGATGCGGGCTTCGGCCTGCGCCTTGTTGGCCTTGGTCACCGGGATGTGGTGGAAGGGGATGTCGTGGTTGACGACCACCTTCTGGTAATCAAAGTGGTTGGAGACGACGCCGACGATGTCGATCGGCAGCGCGCCGATCTTCCAGCGATAGAGCAGGTCGTTGAGGCAGTGGCCGAAGCGCGACACCATCAAAAGCACCTTCATGCGGTGCCTGCTGTCGTGGAACTGCGCTTTCATCGTGAAGCGCTCGGTGACGGCGGCGAAGCCCTTTTCCAGTTCCTCTTGCGTGATGCCTTCCTGGCTGGCGAAACTGAGGCGCATGAAGAACAGGCCCGTTTCGAGGTCGTCGAACTGCGAACTGTCGACGATGTTGCAACCCTTCTCGGCGAGATAGCCGGTGATCGCGGCGACGATGCCGCGGGTCGATTTGCAGGAAACGGTAAGCACATAGGAGGTCATGACAATCCTCAGTCGAGACCGCAACCGCGCGGGCTATTCAGGTTGATATTGACAAGGTGAAAGGATCAGGCGGCGAGCAGTTGTTTCAGCTTGATCTCGGGTGCGGCGAGCGCGGCGGGATCGGGATGGCGGCCGGCGGCGATCAGCATCTCGGCGAGCCGGATATCGCGCGCGATCGCATTGCCCGGTCCGATGCCGCTTGCGGCAAGCAGGCGGCCATCGCCGGCCAGGTGAAAGAGGATGAATGCCTCGGCAGAAAGATCACGTCGTACCGTCGTCACAGCACCCTCGGCAAGCCCCGCGACCTGCAAAGTAAAATCATACTGATCCGACCAGAACCACGGCACGGTGGCGCTGGTTTCCTTAGCACCCATCATGTTGGCAGCGGCAAGAAGCCCTTGCTCCTGGGCGCTGCGCCAGGACTCAAGCCGGATGCGGCGACCGCCATAATGATCAATCGGGAAGGAACAACAGTCACCGGCGGCATAAATGTCCGGGTCACTTGTTTGCAGATGGTCATCGACAGCAATGCCGTTGTCGACTACCAATCCTGCTTCGGCGGCAAGTTCGGTGTTCGGGATCGACCCAATGCCGACAACCAGAAGATCCGCTTGGATTGCAGGACCATCCTCCAGAAAAACGTGCACAAGGTCCCCAGTTTGTTCGATCTTGGTAATGCGCGCGCTGCAGAAGATGTCGACGCCTTCGGCTTGGTGGCGTGAGGCTACGGCTTCCGCGATCTCCAAGGGGACGCCGCGCGAAAGAATGCGGGGCAGGCCCTCGATCAGCGACACCGAGGTGCCAAGCTTCCGCGCGCTCGCCGCAAGTTCAAGGCCGATGAATCCGCCGCCAATGATCGCCACGTGCCGGCCTGATCCTAGGCAAGAGCGTATCGCCATCGCGTCTGCGTGGCTGCGCAGGGTTCGGACGCGCTCGCTCGGGGCGAGGACCATGGGCAGACCACGCGGCCGAGCGCCAGTGGCCAGAAGCAGCTTGTCATAAAAAACGGACGTTCCGTCGGAGAGAGCAACAGACCTGTGGCGCCGGTCGAGGCTGGTTGCAGATACGCCGAGCCGTAAATCTATGGCAAGCGAAGCGAAACGGTCTGCTTCCGCAATGAACTTTGGCTCGGTTGGGAGAAGGATCGCGTCTTTGGACAATGGCGGCCGCTCATAGGGAGCCAAGTTTTCGCGGCCGATCAGCGTTATCGAACCTTCAAACCCTCTTTCCCGAATGGAGATTGCAGCCCGGCCACCGCATTCGCCGGCGCCGATGATGACGATTTGTTCTGCCATAAATGTAGCCTCCCGAGCATAGGCAGACCATACGCCATGTCCTTCGAAGGGCCAATATGCTGATGATATTAAGTATCAAAACATATCAAAATGATCGAAAATGAGTTGAAACATCTCAGAGGGCAAGATTGCCGTCAGATGTTCTCTCGCGTATAGATCTCGAACGGGAGGACACTGGTGAAGTTGCCACCACCACCTTTCGCCTTCACTGAACGAACCATGCCTGTCAAGGCTTCGTCAGCGAGGCGGCCGAGCGGATGAGAGATGACAAATGTCATTGTCCCATCGAGCAAAGCCTGTTTTGTAACTTCCATCAGTTCGTAGCCGACCAGCATGACTTTTCCGGCATTGCCGGTCGCCCTCAATGCTTCCAGAGCGCCGGAGATACCCCCGCCAGCAACATACAAGCCCCTGAGATCTGGGTGCTCCTTCAGCAAATTCTCCGTCATTTCCTCAGCGACGGCTTTTGACTCAAACGTCGAACGTGGTTCGAGAATGGTGAAATCGGACGCAAATTCCCGAAAATA
Organism: Pararhizobium sp. A13; assembly: GCF_040126305.1. Classification (NCBI taxonomy): domain Bacteria; kingdom Pseudomonadati; phylum Pseudomonadota; class Alphaproteobacteria; order Hyphomicrobiales; family Rhizobiaceae; genus Pararhizobium; species Pararhizobium sp. A13. Next base: position 719,317 of record NZ_CP149511.1, read on the forward strand.
GGATCGAAATCCGCTCTCATTCATCTCCTGGCATTGGTATCGCGGATTGCCGACGAGAATTCCAAGTTTGCCTGGCTGATCGCAGACGTGCTCGAACATCCAGGCGGCCGTGCGCCCGACCTTCCAATTATCGAGACCGATGAAGTGGACCTGGCCGGTTGGCGCGATCTGTGAAATCAGCGCAAAGACCGGCTTGCCCTGATGCTGCAAAGTCTCAACCGCTTCAAGCACGAGAGGATGAACCGCTGCAACGACGCCAACAGCGTCACAGGTCTCGGAAAGCAAAAGCATCCTTGACGCGGTATTCTGCGGCGACAAGTCGTCGAGAAGCTCGATGCGCAATTCGATCGAGCAATCGGTTATTCGTTCGGATGCCAATCGTAGTGCCTGCGCGAGGTTGAGGTAAAATGGCCGGGATGGCTGATGCAATAGGAAACCGAAACGGTACCTTGCTCGTGCAGCGGCGACCCGACTGTCGATCGTGCCCAGACCGTAGAATCCGATTTCCTGCGCCGCGTCTTTTACGCGCTGCATTGTCGATTGCTTCACGTTGCCGCTACCTCCGATCACTCGGTTTGCAGTGGCCATGGATACGCCTGCAGCATTCGCTAGATCTCGTATCGTCGGACGTGTCATCGCCGCTCCTCGTATCATTTCGTATCAATTTGGCAGGCTGTTGATATAGATGATACGTTTGTATCTAACCATATCAATAATCACTTGCATTGATCAACATCAAGTCCTTTAGTTTATGCAGACAAACGGCTTCGGGAAGCCCAGCCGTTAAGGGAGGTAGCAGCGACATCAATGAAGACTGCCAGGCGGGCTCGGCTGGGCGCCGAGCGTCTCTGGCTGTCTGCAGCGCGGCTCTCCCTGAAACATCAAAGCTGCTGTCGAGCAACGCACGTTGCTCACCGGAGGATTGAAATGGACGATCTGAAGTTTGGCACACGAAACAAGCGGGGTGATTGGTCGCCCAATGGACGCATCGAGGTCGCGCCCTTCTGGGCTTGGCCACCGAAAGTCCTCAAAGTGCTGCATTGGCTTCCGGAATACCTCTGGCCGTGGAACGCATTCCATATGGCGACCGCCCTCGCCTATTGGTATCTGGTCGTTCCCGATGTCGAGACGATCAAGACATTGAGCTGGGGCTGGCCGCTTTATCTGTATGCGGTCAACGCGGCCGCGATCTTTGTCATGTATGGCTCTATCGAGCTTTTCTACTATGTGAAGCGTGTTCAGGGAAATCGCTTCAAATACAACGTCAAATTTCCATCTGAGCAGCCGTCTGACGTCTTCTGGTTCAAGAGCCAGAACATCGACAACTTCATGCGCAGTTTCTTCGTCTCGATCCCGCTTTGGACTGTCGTCGAAGTGCTGATGCTCTGGTCCTTCGCGAACGGCTCCGCTTCCTGGGTCAATTGGGACGAGCATCCCTACTACCTGGCCGCACTCGTCTTCATCGCGCCGGTCATTCACGAGGTGCATTTCTTTATTATCCACCGGCTGATCCACACGCCGCTGCTCTACAAGTGGATCCATTCCGTCCACCACAATTCGGTCAATCCCTCTCCCTGGTCATCGCTGTCCATGCATCCGGTGGAAGGATTTCTCTATCACGCCGTGGCCCTCTGGCATCTCGTCATCCCGTCCAATCCGATCGTGGCGCTCTTTCAGTTGCACATTGCCGGCTTTGGCGCGGTCAATGGTCACATTGGCTTCGAAAAGCTCGAGATCACCGACGAAACCGCGGTCGATAGCCACGCCTATGCTCACTACCTGCACCATAAATACTTCGAGGTGAACTACGGCGGCGACGGACTGATCCCGCTCGATAAGTGGCTTGGCACCTGGCACGACGGCACCAAGGAAGGTGACGCCCAGATGCAGGCCCGGTTCCAGGAAAAGAAAGCGCGGCTCAATGCCAAAAGTGCCGAGACTCTGACCCAAAGGTGAGTCTCGGGAGGCGACGAAGACAGAAATCCGGTTGAGGAGTGCCGGGTCTCTGTGGGTTGGACATCAATCGCCAACCACCTTGCCCATTCAGCATTTATTGAAACCGTCAGGTGACGGCAATTAGGAGGAGGAAGACATGAACAAACTGAAGCGCCTTTTGACGGTCGCGGTCGCTGCAACCATGATGGCGACAAGCGCCACCGTGGTTCTGGCGGAGACCAAGGGAGCAAAAATCTTTGTCATTGGTGGCAAGGCCGATGACCCGTTCTGGTCCAAGGTCAAGAAGGGGGCCGATGACGCCGCCAAGGTCGTGGAACTGACGGGCGGCACGGTGACCTGGCTGGGTCCGCAGAACTACGACAATTTGGGTCCTGACGCTGCCGATCTTATCCGCACGGCGCTCAGCCAGAATCCCAGCGCCATCGTCGGTCCGGACTGGGTACCGGAAGCCATGGACGAGGCCTTCAAGGCAGTCGTCGATGCGAAGGTTCCGCTGATGATCTACAATGCTGGCGGCATGGATGCGGCCAACAATCTGGGCGCCATGAACTATATCGGCAGCGATGAGCGTGTGGCCGGCGTCGCCGGCGGCCAGTATTTCGGCCAGGAAGGCGGCAAGAACGTCCTCTGTGTCAACACGCTGCCAGGTGCAGCCAACACCGAGGCACGTTGCGGTGGCATTGAAGAAGGTGTCGGTGCGAATGGGGGCAAGGCAGCCCAACTGCCGCTGCCGTCCACCAGCTTCGGCAATCCGACCGCAGTGGCCGAAGCCATTAAGGCGGCCCTGCTGAAGGACCCGACCATCGACGGCGTGATCACGATCAGTGCCGGCGACGGTAACAGTGCCGCCAATGCCATCATGCAGGCCGGCGTTGCTGACAAGGTTAAACTCGGCACGTTCGACATGGACGAAACGGCCTTGCAGCGCATCAAGGACGGCACGCAGCTCTTCGCGATCGACCAGCAGCCCTACCTGCAGGGCTATCTCGCTGTGTCGCTGCTCAACAGCTACGTCAATTTCGGGCTCGATCTGCCGACGAAGCCGATCTTGACCGGTCCGGGCATCATCGATTCCTCGAATATCGACGCAACGCTGAACGGTGTGGCGGCAGGCGCTCGCTGACGTCTCGACTATGAATGTCCGGCCCGGCGGGAATCACCAAGGGCCGGACAACTTCGCGGGTGTCGTCCGCGACAGGCGCGACGACGCCCCAACGAACATAGAGTTTACAGCCCCAGAGGGTCTAACCATGAAATCTCAAACGCTTGCTCAACCCATCGATGGAGCGGTCGCGCCGGTCTCGAGCGCTTCGAAGCCCTCGTTCGGCAGCCTCGTGCGCCGACCGGAAACAGGCTCGCTCATCGGGCTTATTGCGGTCTTCACCTTCTTCTCGATCTTCGGCGGCGCTAACTTCCTGACTGCCGGTGGCGCCGCAAGCTGGCTCAACGTCGCTGCCGAACTGGGGATCATCGCGCTTCCCGTCGGGCTGCTGATGATCGCCGGGCATCTCGATCTCTCGGTTGGATCGGTCATCCCCGCAAGTTCCATGACGATCGCCATCGTGTCGGGCTATTATCAGTTGCCGATTGCGGTCGGCATCGTCGCTGCGCTCTGTCTCGGCGTGGCCGTGGGCTATCTCAACGGCGTGCTGGTGATCCGGACCAAGGTCCCGTCCTTCGTTGTGACGCTCGCAACTCTGTTCGCAGTGGCCGGTCTCACGCTCGGCCTGTCGGTAATCCTCGCCGGAAGCACCAGCGTCGCGCTCAAAAGCGGGCCGGTCGCCAAGTTTCTGCTCGGCCACTTCGTGGCCGGAAAATTTCAGGTCACGATTTTCTGGTGGATCGCCTTTGTCCTGATGATCGGTTTCATTCTCAGCTTCTCGCGCTACGGCAACTGGATCCTCGCTTTGGGCGGCGATCAGGTGAGCGCCCGCAATGCCGGCATCCCGACGGAGCGCCTGACGATCTCGCTCTTCGTCGGCAGCGGTCTTTGCGCCGCTTTTGTTGGGCTTTGCCAGGCGATTCTCTATAACAGCGCGCAGGTCGCGGCGGGACAGTCGTTCATCTTCAATTCGATCATCGCGGTCGTTATCGGCGGCGTGCTGCTGACCGGCGGCTATGGTTCGGTCGTCGGCATCGTGCTCGGCACGCTCACCTTCTCGGTCGTCAACCAGGGCATTTTCTATACGGGCTTCGATGCCAACTGGGCGAGCCTGATCATCGGCGTCCTGCTGCTTGCGGCCGTGCTCATGAACAACACCTTCCGCACCATGGCGCTCAACTACGCGCCGCGCTCCAAGAAAGGGACCCGCTGATGGCAACGCCCCTGCTCAAGCTGACCGGCATCAACAAGTCATTTGGCCCGATCGATGTGCTTCACGACATCTCGCTCGAGGTGAATGCTGGCGAAGTCCTCTGCCTGCTCGGCGACAACGGTGCCGGCAAGTCCACGCTGATCAAGATTCTCTCAGGTGTCCACAAGCCGACATCCGGCAGCATGGAAATCAATGGCAACGCCGTCACGTTCGACGGCCCCCGCGACGCCAGCAATGATGGGATTGCGACCGTCCACCAGTTCGGGGGTACGTTCCCGCTGATGAGCATCGGCCGATCATTCTTCGTCGGTGCCGAACCGACGAAGCGCGTCGGACCTTTTACGGTTTTCGACCGCAAGCATGCCAACGAGGTCGCCGTGAGAGAAATGCGCGAACTCGGAATCACACGTATCGACGATGGAGATCGCCTCGTCGGTGGCCTCTCGGGCGGCGAGCGTCAGGCTTTGGCGATCGCCCGAGCTGTTCACTTCGGGGCAAAACTCCTGATCCTTGATGAGCCCACAGCTGCGCTTGGGGTGAAGGAAGCAGCCCACGTCCTGCGCATCGTCCTTCAAGCACGCCAGAAGGGCATTGCCGTGGTCTTCATTACCCACAATGTCATCCATGCCCTGACTGTTGGCGACCACTTCGCCGTCCTCATCCGAGGCTCCAAGGCTGCGGACTTCCGCAAGGGCGAAAAGAGCCGGGAAGAGATCACCGATCTCATGGCCGGCGGTGAGCAGATGGCCGAACTGGAGGCGGAGATCGAAAGCTATATGGTCACAAGCCCAGATCATCCAAAAGCGGCAACGCATGCGCCGTGAGGCGGCATGAACACCGCAGCGGGCATGCCATCCGCAGGGCCCGTGCTCAGTGAGTTCTCCCAGTCCGCACACCTCCACGTGCGGACCTCCCCGGCGGCCCGGATACAGCTGGTCCGGGCCGCTGGCCCCCTAATCGACAACAGACAAGAAAGTATTCGTGCCATGCCTCAATGGGTGGAAGCCTGTGGAACCGACGATGTGGAGCAGGAAGAAGTTATCCGGTTCGATCATCAGGGTCGAACATTCTGCATTTTTCGGAGCCCGGAAGACGACTTTTACTGCACGGACGGCCTTTGCACGCACGAGAAGGTGCATCTGGCCGACGGGCTGGTAATGGACCATTCGATCGAATGTCCGAAGCATAACGGCGTGTTTGACTATCGCACGGGTGAAGCGATGCGGATGCCGGTTTGCATCAACCTGAAAACATTTGCGGTCAGAGTCGAAAACGACCGCGTATTTATCGAGATTTAAACATGACAACAGGATTATTCGCACTTGCCGCCTGCGCCGAGATGCTGTGGCGCGATCGCCCGATAGAGTGGCGCGCCAGCCGGCTGAAAGACTTGGGCTTTGGAGTTGGCCTTTGGAATTGGCCGGATCATGATCTGGCAAAACTGGAAGCGACGGGTGCCACCTTTACCATCATGAATGGTTACCTGCGTGGCCGGCTGACGGATGATGAGGGCGCGGCGGAACTCTTGAGGACCGCGCGGGAAACGGCGCAGGTCGGCAAGCGCCTTGGTGTGCAGCGCCTCAATCTACACGGAACGGGTCTGGGGGATGGCGGCCTGCCCGTTCAGCCAATTGACGTCGTTACTGGCACGATGTGGTTGAAAGCGCGCGACACGCTTTGCCGAATTGTGGACCTGGCCGAAGACGAGGGCGTGACATTCACTCTGGAAAACCTGAATCTGCCAGTCGATCATCCGGGCGTGCCATTCGGCCGCGCAGAAGACACCTTGGCTCTCGTTTCGGCTGTGAACCATCCGCGTCTGCGGCTCAATCTTGATCTCTATCACGCACAGATTGGCGAAGGGAATCTGATCGAGTTGTGCCGTAAGTCTCTGCCGTGGATTGGCGAAATTCAGGTCGCCGACGTCCCCGGACGGTGCGAACCCGGAACAGGTGAAGTGAACTGGCATGGCATCGCGAAAGCATTGAAGACGATGGGCTATTCCGGTCCGGTCGGCATGGAAGCCTTCGCCGCCGGCGACGCGGACGCCGCGCTCGAGGCCTTCCGCAACGCATTCACAGTTTGAAAGGTAAGCCAATGGGCCTCTATCACACCCGTCCGACTGTCGCTGACATCCGTGCCATGAAGGCGCGGGGCCAGAAGATCTCCATGCTCTATGTCACGACGCTCGAAGAAGCCAAGGCGGCCGCCGCCGCCGGCATCGACATGCTTTCGATCGAAGGGCGTTTCTTCAGCGCAGAAATGCGTGAGGCTGCCGGAAATTGCTTCGTCCAGGTGGGGCTGCCCTTCGGACCGTTCGGTAACCTCGCCACCGCCGAAGACTATCTGCGCGAGGCATTCCGCTTCATGGCGGTCGGCGCAGATTGTGTCTATTGCGCCGCCTCGCTCGATATCCAGAAAGCGCTTTGCGACAACGCCGTTCCGGTGATCGCGCATGTCGGCTTGATCCCCTCGCAAGCCACCTGGACGGGCGGCTTCAAGGCGGTCGGCAAAACTGCCGAGAGCGCCAAGGCGGTATGGGATCACGTGAAGCGGCTAGAAGCGATCGGCTGCTTCGGCGCGGAACTGGAAGTCGTTCCTGATCGCGTCGGTGAGGTGATCTCGAAGAGCACGCCGATGATCATGCTCGGTATGGGCGCGGGAGCCGGAGCCGACGCACAATACCTCTTCGCTGAGGACGTGCTCGGCCATACGACCGGCCACAAACCAAGGCACGCAAAGACCTATCGCAACTTCGCAGCCGAATTCGAGCGGCTGCAGCAGGAACGGGTGGCCGCCTTCAAGGAGTTCATCTCGGACGTCGAGACAGGCGCCTATCCAGCTCCGCGGCATGCCGTGCCTATAACAGACGCTGAGTTCACGCGCTTCCGGGCCAGCATCGAGGCTTAACGGCCACCAACATTATCGAAATCAGGAAGAACAAGCGGCCTTCGACCGCTCATTGAAAGGAATTGAAATGCTCAAAGTTGGCCTCCTTGGCGCCGGCCGCATCGGCAACGTGCACGCAAAGGCAATCTCCTCGCATCCCGGCAGCAAGTTGGTTGCAGTCTCGGATGTCAACATGGACGCGGCGCGAAAGCTCGCAGGTCAATATGGGGCCGAGGCGAAAGCCACGGACGACATCATCAACGACCCGTCGATCGACGCTGTGCTCGTTGCCACGTCCACCGATACCCATTCTGACCTGATCGAAGCTGCGACAGCCGCCGGTAAGGCTGTGCTCTGCGAAAAGCCGGTCGACCTGAGCCTCGAGCGGGCACGCGCCTGCCAAAAGGTGGCAGCGAAAAACGGGCGTCCGGTCATGATCGGCTTCAACCGTCGCTTCGATCCTAATTTCGCGGCGCTCAAGGCTGCTGTCGATCGCGGCGAGATCGGAAAGACCGAGTTGTTGTCTGTGACGTCGTTCGATCCCGCGCCGCCGCCGGTTTCCTACGTCAAGGTGTCGGGCGGCTTGTTCCGCGACATGATGATCCACGACTTCGACATGGCGTGCTGGCTGATGGGCGGTTTGCCGGAGACGGTAACGGCAGTTGGAAGCTCGATTGTTGATCCAGAGATCGGTGCGGCCGGCGACGTGGATACCGCGGTGGTGACGCTGCATTTTGCGGACGGTCGGATCGCGGTCATCAAGAACAGCCGTCGCGCGGTCTATGGCTATGACCAGCGCGTTGAGCTGCTTGGCTCGGAGGGGCTTCTCTCGGCGGGCAACGTCCTTGAAAACACAGTTTCGAAGGCGACGAAGGACGGTGTCGCTTCCGCAAAGCCAGAGTTCTTTTTCCTGGAACGCTACATGCGCGCCTACTCTGCAGAGTGGGCAGCATTTGTGGACGCTGTCAACGCGGGATCGGCGCTGCCCGTCACGCTCGACGATGGCGTCAACGCGCTCGCCGTCGCGGAAGCTGCTACACGCTCGGCCAAGTCTGGTCAGAGTGTGAGTTTGGCAAGCATTTAAAGCGCTGAGATTGGTTGATCGCGGATCATCAATCGCAAACGGAAGTGGCTCTTGGCAGAGGAGACATACAATGGCGTTCACGCCTGGCACCTTACCGCCGAAGTCGATTCCGGAGCTCAAATCCTTGATCGTTTCCGGGAAGATCATACTTCCCGGAAAACCGGCTGTTCTGGCGAAGGCGATGCTGGAGCGGCCGGACTGCGCCGCTTTCGAAAGCGCCGGCTCTGTTGCGAGTAGATGTGGTGTGTCTCAGTCAACCGCGTACAGGTTGACGCGTCTATTAGGGTTTCGATCGTTCCGGGACCTACGGGCCTTGTTTCAAGACGAACTGCGTCGCCGGGCCATTGTTCCTCACACTTAAAAAGTGGGAGATCATGTCCGCCGATTTATGGGACCACGACATCTTCACCGGTTGGGCGAGGATTTCCAGCGCTACTTACCGTATCACCGGCTCGCCATGAAAGCGGCGCTTGGATGGTTTCGACACGCCGAGGCCGACTTCCATCATTAGGCGCGGTGTTTGCTTTGCCAATGTTCCCATGTGGAAGCCGAAAGGGTCCTCAACGAAACCGGAGCCGGCCTTTCCGGTCAGAGTGACGGCGCTGTCTTCGCCATAGAACCCGAGCACTTCTTTCGCTGGGTGGCCGACGAGCAGCGTCAGCTGATGCTTCATAAGCCTGCGGTTGTGGCTGCCGCGCACATAGACATGCGGACCGGCATCTCCATCGACGTCGGACAGATAGAAGAAGAATTTCAGCATCCGCCAATCGTCGAGGTCGAAATGGAACTTGAACGAGACTCCCTTAAAATACGTAGCGGAATGCATCAATTTCTCGCTGTGAAAGCTTCTCGACGATCTGGCGTTCCTCAACGCCATAGAAATCCCTATACGTCAGTGATCGTCCCCGTTTCGCATGTGGGAAAGCGTTCTCGTTAAAGGGGATATTGATCGCGTTGCATATCTGCCTCATGTCCTCCAGGAGGTTTTCGAATCTCCCGACGTAATCGACAGAAAGCTGGCCGTCGATCGAATACATTTCGAACGCATCCGCAATGAGATTGTCATCTTGCGTGAGATGCCAAAGAAAATCCTTGAAACCTCGTGGAGCCTTCCCCGCCTTTTCTCGGTTGCCCTCGTGCCACCTCCAGTATGAAACCATCCTGGAGAACGGATTGCGAACGAAGCAGAACTTAAAATGCTGCTCCCATGCCCCAGGATCGAAGGCCTTTATGCGTGTTGCGCCAGCGTGAGCCGGCTGCACTCCGAGAGTAGCTCTGTATTTCTTTTTTTGCGAAAAGCTGAGCGCCTCTATCCGGTCGGAAGCTCTTGTAAGGGACGACAGGGTTGAAACGATGCGGGATGGTCCAAACACATCTCTGTAAAATCGGCTGTTCGGTCTGATCCCTGCATCCACGCATTCCTGCCAAGTGCCAATTTGTAGATCATTCTGACCCAGATACGGGGCTAGAAATAAAGCTACCGAACTGCCTCCGGTTTTTGGTACGTGGACAAATGTAAATTTTTTCGAGTAGTTTATTATCAATCTACGCCGTCCATAAGTATGCATCTGTGTTGATAATTTGTGTAATATCATCAGATATTGTCTTGTGTTTTTCGTGGTGTTGCTTTCATGTTTCCAATTGTGATGATTTGTAACTTATGAAACGCTGAAATGTCGAATATTCGAGAAAATGCAAATGCCGATAGCCGGGTATTTTCGGTTGAGCACCAGCTCGACCGTGATCGGCGCCCTTGCGTCGCATCCGGAGAAGCGCAGCCTCTGTTTTGTGCGCTGGACACGTGCAACCCATCAAAGGGCCAGCCACCAGCGTGGCGAGCCTTCCAACACTCTCGATCTCGCTGCGAGCCCAAACCGGAGTAAACGTCTTGCGCCGCGTTAAGGAGGAGAGCACGGTCGGCCATTGCGATCAGTTGGGCGGACTTTGATGTGGACGGTTGGATGGTTGCGACGCCAAGGCTGGCAGAAACACTCGTTGGACAGCCGGAAAGGTCCCCGAGTTCTGTGTCGGCTAGCCGTGCGAATTCGTTCGGCGACCGTGCTGCTGTTATTCAAATCATCCCAGATAAATTCTCAATTTCTAGGCGACTTTCCATAAAGGCCCGTATCTCAGCGGCCAAGCAAGCTGCATTTTTCCCCATGGTACGAAGGTGAAGCTCGGGATGTTCTGGCGCTTCATATGGCGAGTCTATGCCAGTGAAATTGCGAATTTGGCCAGCCTTGGCTTTCCGGTAGAGACCCTTGGTATCACGGCGGGCGCATTCTTCGATTGGTGTATCGACGAAGACTTCTATGAATTCGCCTGGCTCCATCATTTCGCGTGCCAATTGCCGTTCAGCGCGGAATGGCGAAATTAGGGAAACAAGCACAATCAAGCCAGCATCCACCATCAAATTGGCTACCTCCGCCACGCGGCGGATATTTTCTACTCTATCCTCGGACGTAAATCCGAGGTCCTTATTTAATCCGTGGCGCAGATTGTCCCCATCCAGTAGGTAGCTGTGCTTGCCATCGGTGTGCAGCATCTTTTCCAAGCAGTTGGCGATGGTCGATTTTCCCGAACCCGAAAGGCCCGTGAACCAAATTATTGCAGGGCGCTGATGCTTGAGATCGGCTCGTGCTGCTCGGTTTACCCCCAGTGCTTGCCGATGGATATTTTGTGCATGACGGAGTGGATGATCAATCACACCTGCTCCAAGTATCGTGAGGAAAGCGTCCAATGAGCGCGGATTTTCCATCACCGACGGCCCCGCAGGTGAGGCACCGCGCCAAGGGCATGTCTGCTGGTCCGTGCGAGGTTCGGATGTCTTCTGAAGGTTGCTCGTGGTTGGGTCGGTCACGAAAGTATCCCTTGTTATCCATTCCTTATGACTTACTCATCCTTGTCGATTATTCGCGCTGGCCCCACGAGGGCAGCCATTTGCGACCGGGCCTGGTACTCGATCTTGAGCCGGCGGCGGAAGATCGCCTCCGACGCGATCACCACGCTTGAGGTTATTGTGGCTATGGCTAGGCTTAGAGCTTGAGCCTTCTCAGCCTGCACAATGAACCGGTCGACGAGACTCTCGGCGGAAAATGGCGGCTGCGTGGCGTCATCCGGTGTTTGAGGCGGCCCGTCGGGTTCTGTACGTCGCTCCCGGCGTTCACGGCCGACCTGCGGGTGATCGAATAAATCAATCAGTGCCGTCATATAGGCCTGCCATGCGCCGAACTGCTCGGTTCCCGCCCACTTGTCACGATGATCCTGCCGAATTGGCAAATCGCTTTCCTTCCCAGGCCCGGCGATACGCAATGACGTTCCATCGCCATTCTTGCCTTCGTCGGTCACCGTCGCCTCGTGCTGTGACATGGTTGCGTCGAGGGCGCGCGCGAAGGATGCGTTGGCCATCGGTGTCAGCGTGCTCGTCGACAGAAGCCCCATGATCATGAGGATGGGTCTCATCGAAATACCTTCCATGGCGCTTGACGCTCATGTTTAGGTAGAGGACGCTCTTGTCTCGGGTTCGTCTGTTCGAAGCGTTGCATTTCTAGAAAGAAAGCAAATTGTAAGCGAATGTTTCTAATCGCCGGATGGCAACGTTTCGTTGCAACATCCCGCCGCCCCGGTGGCGTGAGACCCATTCCATCTTCGATCAAAGGGCGGCGGCCCGTCCTGCTGGAGGAGATGCTGCCACGGCGCCGTGGAAAGCTTTCTCGGCCACCGTCTTTCAACCCGTCAACGTGATGAGCCCGTCATTTGTCATTTCATTGGCGTGTCCGTCCTGGCGCCCAGGAGATGAATGAGTTCCATCGGGAAGGGGAATATGATCGTTGAGGTCTTTTCTCCGGCAATGACGTTCAACGCGCTTAAGTAGCGTAACTGCATGGCTAGGGGTTGCCGGGCCAGGATTTCGGCCGCTTCCACCAGCTTCGCCGCGGCTTGCTGCTCGCCCTCGGCATTTATGATTTTCGCGCGCCGCTCGCGTTCGGCCTCCGCCTGGCGGGCGATCGCACGGATCATGGACTCGTTGATGTCGACATGTTTGATCTCGACGTTGGCGACTTTGATACCCCACGCGTCAGTTTGGATGTCGAGCATTTTCTGTATGTCTTCGTTGAGCCGGTCACGTTCCGCGAGCATCTCGTCGAGATCGTGCTTGCCGAGCACCGAGCGCAACGTCGTTTGGGCAAGCTGGCTCGTGGCAGCCATGAAGTCCTCAACCTGAATCGTCGACTTTTCGGGATCTATCACCCTGAAATAGATCACCGCGCTGACCCGAACCGAGACATTGTCATGAGAAATGACGTCCTGGCTGGGTACATCGAGAACGCGCGTCCGCAAATCGACCCGCACCATTTGCTGCACGTAGGGAACGAGCAGGATCAATCCGGGTCCCTTCACACCGGTGAACCGGCCAAGTGTGAAAACAACTGCGCGCTCATACTCGCGCAGGATCTTGATCGCGCTCGCGATGACAACCAGCAATAGGATGATCGCGGCGAAGTAGAAGACAAAATCTCCAACCATGGTCATGTGCTTTTCTCCCTGCCTTCCAGCGACAGCTGATCTCTGCGCGGTTTGCGGGCAACCTCAAGCGTTAGTCCCTCTCGAGCGATGACCGTGACATCCTCTCCGGCTGTGAGCCGTTCGGCGGAGACGGCGCTCCAGCGCTCTCCATGGGCGACGATGTAGCCGGAGGTGTCCGTCCAATCGGAAACTTTGCCGGAAATGCCGATCATCTGCTCCGCACCCGTCACGACGGTGTGTCGGCGCGCAGTGAACGCGAGGCGAGCGACAATGAGGCTGAAAGCGAGACCGGAAATGCCGATGCCGACCAGGACTCGCCAACTCACTTCCAAATCCGGCACATCCGTATCGAAGAGAATTGTTGCGCCGAGAACGAGCGCGATCGCACCACCGACGCCCAGGACGCCGAACGTCGGCGAATGCGCTTCCGAAACGAAAAGAGCAACCGCAAGGATGATGAGGCCGACACCTGCGTAGCTTACGGGCAGCATGGCCAAAGCGTAAAGACCGAGTAAAAGACTGATGCCTCCAACTGTTCCGGGGATCACGGCCCCGGGCGTAAGAAACTCGAAGATCAGGCCGTAGATACCAATGATCATCAGGATGAGTGCGACGTTCGGATCGGCAATGACCGAGAGCAGGCGGGTCCTCCAGTCAGGCTCGATGCTTTGGACGGTGAGCCCGGTTGTATCGAGCCGTATGTCCGTCTCTCGGACGCGTACAGTACGGCCATTGGCTTGCGCCAATAGATCATCAACAGTGGTTGCGGTGAAATCGATGACCTTTTCACGTTCGGCGGCGATCGATGAAAGGCTTGCAGCATCGCGCACGGCTCGTTCTGCCCAGTCGGCATTGCGATTGCGAAGCTCAGCCAGCCCCCGAAGGTAAGCAGCTGCGTCGTTCACTGCCTTGGCTTCCGTGGCGTTGCGCGGCGGTTGTTCCTTGTTGTCGCGGTTGTCGTGATCGTCGAACCCGCTCCCACCGAGGGCAATGGGCGTTGCCGCACCCAAATTGGTGCCTGGCGCCATGGCAGCTATATGGCTGGCATATAAAATGTAAGTCCCGGCGCTGGCCGCGCGGGCACCACTCGGGGCCACGAAACTCGCGACAGGCACGGACGAGGCAAGGATTGCGCGAATGATTTCCCGCATTGACGTGTCGAGGCCGCCGGGTGTGTCCATTTGCAAAACGACCAGTGTCACTTGGCGTTCGTTGGCAAGCTCAAGGCCGCGTTTCACATAGTCGGCTGACGCCGGGCTGACGGCGCCATTCAATCGCAGTAGCAGCGCGACGCGCTCCGACCCCGCTGTCGGCGCGACGGAAAACAGGAATGCCGAACTAAAGATGAGTGCGAGAGCGAAGATTCGGATTGCTTGTTGGCAAAACCTCCGGGGTCGCACCGTCACCCGATAATTATTCATAGTTTCAAATATACGCCAGAATCGCCAAAAGATAAGGCAAGAAGCTTCTTCGCCGGGCTTGTCACGTTGTTTGAGATGGATAGAAAGACAGTGGCAGCACTCCGCCATGGCGGTGATATCCGATGGAAAGCGATGGTTCCTGTGGCTGACGGAGGGTGTGTTCATGCCAGAGCGGCTAAGCAAAGAAACAACGTGACAAGGCCCAGGCGGGTACATCCATGGTGTCAGAGCTAAAGATTGAATACGCAAACCATCCCGTCAGGTTGAAATGGCATCGGCTTCGCCGGCAGCTTTCCGATCCGCTGTTTTCCATCGACGTGATGCGGACCGGGTTCGCCCTCGGCGCGTCGATGGAACTCGACCTTCGGGTGCGCGGCGATGGCGGTTTCGTTGTGCTGCATGACGAAGAACTGGAAGGTGAAACCACAGGGCAAGGCCGGATATCCGCGAAAAGCCTCAACGAGCTGCGCGATGCCCGCATGCGCGATGGCGGCACGGCTTTGACCTTCAGCGAGGATCTTGCCTCCATGCTGCAATCGGCACATCCCGATGCGCTGCTGCAATTCGACATGAAGGACGATTTCGAAGCGATCGGCGGGAAAGGTATCGCGCATCTGGCGGCGCATTTTCAGAACATGAGGGCGTCAGTGATCGTCAGTGGTTCCTGTCTTGATCTCATCATAGCCGTCAAGGAAAAGCTGCCGCATCTGCTACGCGGTATCGATCCGACCGACAAGCTCGTTGATATCTACCAGCAGGAGGGATTGAAGGCGGTCGAGAAGAGCCTGCTTGCCGATCTCGGCGGCCCGACGGAGCCGGATACAATCTATCTGCAATGGTCGCTGCTGCTGCAGGCTGCGCGCGACGGCCTCGACATGGTTTCTCTCTGCCAAAGCGAAGGCAAGCGTGTCGATGCCTGGACCTTTACGCTGACGAGCCCGGCAGGCGGTTTCAGCGATGCGGAGTGGCACGATTTTTCGGCTTTGATGGCCCTGAAACCCGACCAGATCACCACCGACGAAGCGCCTGCGATGGCGCGCGCCTGGTCGAAGCGCATGGCCGGCTAACGGCTGGGGGTATCCGCAGGCGTAACGCCTTCCAGGTCGAGAAGGAAGCCGAATTCGCGTTCCATGCCGGCCGAATAGGCGATCACCGGACCGCCGTGATCAAGAAGGTCCGAAAGGCGTGGCATCGCCACCTTCGCCCCGGCCTCTTGCGCGATCAGCGCTCCGGCAAGCATGTCCCAGGCATTGAGATGGCGTTCGTAATAGAGATCGGCCACGCCTTCGGCCACACGGATCAGGCCGATCGCCGCGGCCCCCATGCGGCGATAGTCCATGCCGCGCTCGTAGAGACGCCTGGCGATGGCGAGATAATCATCAAAACTTGTGCGGCGCGAATGGCCGAGAATGATCATCGCCTTTGAGGCATCGCTGGTCGCGGCGGCGTGTATCTTCTCGCCGTCCTTGAAGGCGCCGCCGTCGCGAATGGCGTGAAAAACCTTGTCTTGCGCTGCATCGTAAATGACGCCGATCTCAATCCTGCCGTCGGCGATGAAAGCGATCGACACGCCCCAGTGGCGAAAGCCGCGAATGTAGTTCGTCGTCCCGTCGATCGGATCGGCGACCCATGTTCCGGCTGCTCCCAACTGTCCGCCGCTTTCTTCTCCCATGAACATATCGGCGGGAAATTGCGCCAGCAACCCATCGCGGATCGCTTGCTCCGCCTGCCTGTCGGCAATCGTCACGAAATCCTGCAGTCCCTTGTTCTCGACGTGCAACGTACCGGCCTTCGCCTCCTGGCGGAACCGGGCGGCTTCGCGCCCGACCTTTCGTGCGACAACGATTGCCGTGGCGGCGCGCGCTTCAATGGCGGAGGGATCGAATATGGAGGGCATCACGCAGTCCTTCTTTTGATCAGCGACACCGGCGTGAATTCGACGCGCGCCGTCATGTCGGGCTCTGCCATCCGGCTTATCAGCAGATCGATGGTCTGATCTGCCTGAAGATCGCAAGGCTGGCGGATGGTCGTCAGCGCATAGGCGGCCCAGCTTGCCTGCGGAATGTCGTCATGGCCGATGATCCGGATCGGCGGTGCGTCCTGACGGCCCAGATCGCGCATCAGCCTG
Source organism: Pararhizobium sp. A13 (assembly GCF_040126305.1). Lineage (NCBI taxonomy): Bacteria > Pseudomonadati > Pseudomonadota > Alphaproteobacteria > Hyphomicrobiales > Rhizobiaceae > Pararhizobium > Pararhizobium sp. A13. Next base: position 735,637 of record NZ_CP149511.1, read on the forward strand.
TCGATGACGCCGCAAGCCATGTAATCGTTGGCGCAGAAGACACCGTCTACGCCCAGTGCCTCCAGATCGCCGGTGGCGCTATAACCGTTCTGATAATCATTGACCTGCAGCGGGATCAGCCTTGCTTCCAATCCCAGCTGTCTGCAGCGGTTGAAGAAGGCCTCGCTGCGGCGCCGCGCGGTGTAGGAGACGGCCGGTGCCGCCATCACGGCTAGAGACCGCATGCCGCTTTCAATCAGGTGATCGGCGGCGAGATGCCCGGCCATGCGGTCGTCCGAGACGATCCTGTCGACGTAGGGAATGTCCTCCCCCTTGTTGATGAGCACGATCGGGACGCCTTCGGCAGCACATTGCTCGCAGATCTCCGTTGGCGGCGCGTCCGAGGTGACGATGACGCCGGACACTGCATAGTGCAGCAACTGTCCGATGACGGCGGACGTGTCGCTTTCCTTCGATGTCGGCAAAAGGATCGGACGGAAGTTGCGGGCCAGCAACGCCCTTGCAAGATGCTCGATCTGCAGCGTGCGGAACGGATTGTCGAGACCGGCGGCGACAAGGCCGACGAGATCAGAGCGCCTGTTGGTGAGGCTTCGTGCAAGATAGTTTACCCGATAGCCGAGCTCCTTCGCTGCCTGATAGACCTTTTCCCGGGTCTTCGGCGAGACGCTCGCATCCGGCGTGAAAGCGCGAGAAACGGCGGCGCGCGAGACACCCGCCACACGCGCCACGTCGAACGACGTCACCTTGCGCGGCCCATTGTCCTTGTCAGCCAAGTCTTTCTTCCCCACCCACTAGAGGCCGCATCAGATCCGGCAGATCCGTGCAAATGCCGAGCACCGGCAGCCGCATGATATCCTGGAGAACGGCTGGCCTCTCCTCGTGCCAGAGCACGATTTCTCTTCCCTCATCGAAGGCTTTCTCAGTCAGGTCCGGCGTCACCAGATCCTGTGGGCGCTCCCCTGCCCTTTCCCAGCAAAGATGCAGGATATCGGCGCCGGCCTCGTCGCCAAGCGCGTGCGGGTCATGGCCGGTGCGCACCAGAACCGAAAGGGGAAAGTCGCATCCGGTGTCGCGCAGTTGACGCACCTGCGCGGTATCGAACGAACCCAAACAGGCGAAACGCTGGTTCCTTTGCCGCAAATGTTCCCAGCAGAGTGGCCCGGTGCCAGTTGCCTTGAGTTCTATGTACAGGCCTGCCCTGAGTTCACAGGCGAGCGCTGCCACTGCCTCGAAGGTTGGTACGTTGACGCCGTCGAGCGCTGCGAGTTCGGCAGCGGACATCCGCGAGATATGGCGGTCGATACCGAAGACACGCAGAAGGTGGTCATCATGCGACACCACGACGATGCCGTCCCCCGTTAGTTGCGTATCCAGCTCCCACATGTCTGCGCCGAGATCCGAGGCCAGCCGAAACGCCTCAATGGTGTTTTCGCGCATATGACCGCTCGCGCCGCGATGACCGATGCAGAAGGGCAGCCTTCCCGTGCCGGATGGCCAACCGTAACGCTCGAAGAATGCGGAAAAATCGCGAAACATTAGAGCCTCCGTCCCGCATCGTCAAAAACCAGCACACCTTTGCTATCGATCGCCCAGGTGACGGCATCGCCGATGCTGACGTCATGGCGAACAGGTTGGATCGAGCGAAGCAGGGGTCCGCCATCGAGCGAGACATCGTAGAGGTTCTCGCGCCCCTGCGTCTCGGCAAAGGTGACCTTGCCGGGAACGGCGATATCGCCGCTCGGGGTGAAGTGCTCTGGGCGGACACCTAACATTAGCTTCGCGCCTTCAGGCGCAGCAACGGAGACCGGCAGGGGAATGCGGATTTCGCTTTCGGGTATTGCAAAGGCCCCCTTGTCCACCACGCCGCGCAGGAACGTGATGGGTGGATTACCGAGGAAGCCGGCAACGAAGGCGGTGCGCGGATCGGTGTACATTTCGGCCGGCGTGGCGATCTGAACAATCGCGCCTTCCTTCATGATGGCAATGCGATCGCACATGCTCATCGCCTCGACCTGATCATGCGTCACCAGGATCGCGGTGATGCCTGTTTCGCGCTGGATCCGCCTGATTTCCGAGCGCATTTCGAGACGCAGCTTGGCGTCGAGATTGGCGAGCGGTTCATCGAGAAGCAGCACGTCCGGCCGGCGCACCAGGGCACGCGCCAGCGCGACCCGCTGCTGCTGGCCGCCCGAAAGCTCGCCGGGGCGCCGCGCGAGCAGGTTGCCGATATGGACGAGCGCGGAAATACGGTCCACTTCCCTGCGGATGTCCTCGGTGGCCATGCCCTTGACCTTCAGTGGAAAGCCGATGTTTTCGGCGACCGTCATATGCGGATAGAGCGCATAGGACTGGAAGACGACGCCGATATTGCGCGCCTGGCTCGGCAGATCCGTAACGTCGCGGTCGCCGAACAGGATGCGCCCGCCAGTTGGCCGGTGAATGCCGCAGATCGCAAACAGCGTCGTCGACTTGCCGCAGCCGGAAGGACCGAGGAGCGCCAGCATCTCGCCATGGCCGACCTCGAGCATCATGTTTTCGATGACCTTGGTGGCACCGAAGCTTTTGGAAAAATTGTCGAGAAGGATGCGCATCAGCCTTTGCTCCCGCCGCCGTAGATATTCATCAGGTACTTGTGGAACAGCGCGTAAACGATCAGCACCGGGATGATGTAGAAGACGCCGACGGCCTTGAAGGTGCCGAAATCGAAATTGTTGTCGTCAAAGATCAGTGCCGAAAGATAGACCGACAGCACCTGCACATTGCTGCCGGGGGCCAGCACCTGTGGCAGGATGAACTCGCTCCAGCCGGACAGGAAGGAGAACAGTCCGAGCGCCATGATCGCCGGCCGGACCTGCGGCAGCACCAGGCTGCGCCAGACGCGGAAGCGCGATGCGCCATCGACGACGCCGGCCATTTCGATCTCCCAGGGCACGGTGTCGTAAAAGCCCTTCATCAGCCAGATACCGAGCGGCAGATCGATGGCGGCCTTCACCAGGATGACGCCGATCAGCGAATTATAGAGCCCGATCATCTGCAGCACGATGAAGATGGCGATGATCAGCGTCACCGAAGGGAACGCGTGCAACACCATGACGCCAGCGAGAAAAAAGCCGCGCGCAGGCACGTTGAGACGCGATAGCACGTAGCCGGCCATCGACGAAACCAGCAGGATGACCGTGGTCGTGCTCGCCGTGAAGATCAGCGTATTGAGTGTGACCAGCCAGATGTTCGGCTTGCCCGCCGGCGTTTCCCAGAGAAAGCGCCAGTGTCGCAGGGTGAAACTGTCCGGGATGAGTGTTCCGACGGCCTTGTCGGTAATCGTGTCGATGAACAGATAGGCATACATCAGCACCAGCGGCGCACTGACGATCGATAGGGCCAGGATGACAGGCCAGATGCTATAGTTCGCCGAGAGTTGCGATTTCTCCGCCATGGTCAGTCCTCGATCAGCGGCCGGGAAACCAGCGTGCCGTAGTTGAAGATGCGCAGATAGCCGAGCGAAAGGACAATGCCGATGACAACCAAGACAAGCGCCATAGCAGCACCGAGGCCGTATTCAAGGTTGCCGGCATAGTTGTTGAGCGCCGTGTGATAGGCGGCGAGCGACCAGACCTCCGTCGCCTTGCCAGGGCCACCGCGCGTCGACAAAAGGATTTCGTTGAAGGAGGCGAGCAGCGAAAGCGTCTGATAGCAGGTGACGAAGAGGATCGGCCAGCGCATTTGCGGCAGGATGATGTAACGGATCTGCTGCCAGCGGCTGGCACCATCGACTTCGCTGGCGAAGAACTGGCTTTTTGGGATCGCCTTCAGTGCTGAAGAAAACACCAGCATGCCCATCGAGGCACCGATGAACCCATTGATCAGCACGACGAACAACCAGGCATTATAGGCATTGTCGAGCATGTAATTCTTCGGCTGATACCCGAATTTGCCCATCAGCACCGAGATGAAGCCCGTATCCCAGGCCAGCCATTTCCACATCAGCACGTAGATGACCACTGGTGTAATGCGCGGCAGAAGCCAGATCGAGCGGAAGATCGTCGCCGGCGCGGACGGCATATAGTGTGTCCAGATCGCGAGCAGCATCGCATAGGTCGTGTTGAAGAGAACGAGCACCAGCGCGACATAGAGAAGCGTGTTGAAGAGCACGCGGGCCATGTCCGGCGAAGAGACGATGCGCGAGAAATTCTCGGTCGTCCAGTTCCAGCCGGTATAGGTCACATCAGCGACGCTATCCTTCTCAACGTCCGTCAGCTTGAAGCCGAGCGTGTCCAGCGCCGAAAACAGTTCTTCCTTGCTGGCAAAGCGGGCATTGACGACCGAGCGGTTGAGCTGCTCCGAAATCTTCTTGACGTCCGGGGTCGAGGGTCGCTGGTCGAGCCCCTTGATCAAGCGCTCCACCTCGCGGCGGGACTGAAAAACCTCGCCCATGTGCTTTGCGCGCAATTCTTTAGCGATGCCCGCGTCGAGCCCCAGCCCTTCGACCGCCGTCAGCCCTGCCGCGTCGATCGTGTAGCGCGGCTGCGACATCTGCTCGGCAATGTCGGGCATGGTCGATTTCAGGTCACTCAGCGAATGCGGTGCGATCTGGTAGGCGCCGCCGGAAATGCCTGTCGCGGTCGTCATGTTCGTCATCGAGAACACGCCGGTGAGCACGACCGGCATGAGAAAGAACAAAAGGATCATGATCGCAGCCGGCGCGATCATCACCAGACCAAGCGTCCTCGATGTTTTCATGGAAGGTCTCCCCGGCGTTTCCGGGCGGCGAACCGCCCGGAAGTCGCGCCGATCTCAGCGAATGACGATCTTGTCGCCGAGCGTGCTCTTCAGCTCGTTCTCGACATCGCCGATGGAGGCATCGACGGTCTTCGCGCCGGTCCAGGCCGCTTCGAGGCCCTTCCACATGATGGTCCAATAGGTGCCAAAATCAGCATTGTTGGGCATCGCGTTGGCAAAAGGCAGCAGACGTTCCGTCGCTTCGCGCGCCCAGCGGTCGGACGAGTAAAGGTCGATTTCGCTTTCGGCTTTCGAGATGCCGAGATGCGCCGATTTCACCGCGTGGAGAACGTTGATGCGCGGCTCGGAAGCGATCTTGACCAGCTGGGCGGCGATTTCCGTTTCGTCCTTCTCGTGACCGGAGGTCAGGAGGTAGACGAGCGGATGCGTCAGGGTGTTCGCCTTGCCGCCTTCGCCGCCAGGGATCAGTGTGAACACGACATTGTCGAAGAAATTCGTCAAGCCTTCCTGGTTGACCAGGCGGGCATAGTGCCATGTGCCGCCATGCCAGATGCCGGCCTTGCCGGTGGCAACTTCCTTCCACCACTGGTCGCCGGGCATGCCGATATGGTTCTTCTTGGTGACGCCATCCTTCACCGCATCGGCGAAGAACTGGTAGGCGCGCGTCATCGCGGCCTTGTCGAAAACGAGCTTCCCGTCTTCTTCCATGGTGCCGCCGAAGCTGGTGTAGAACTGCCAGTAGTCCGGGCCGTTGCTGGTGCGTGGATAGAAGCCGTAACCGGGCTGAACAAGACCCTTGTCCTGCATCTTCTTGGCGTCTTCCAGCACGTTTGCCATCGTGTAGCCGCCGTCCTGAACCTTCTGCGGCAAGGCGTCGAGGTCTGCATCGCTGTAGCCGATCGCCTTCATGTGCGGCTTCCAGAAGAACATCGGCCGGGACTCGGCATCCTGAGGGATACCGTAGACAACGCCGTTGAACGAGGCGATCTCCATCAGGTTTTCATAGACGTCATTAAGCGGCCAGGAATCCAGATCGACATAGTCCTCGATCGGAACGATGAGGCCGGCCTGCGACCAGGGTCCGATATCCTCATGTCCAGTGGCAACGATATTCGGGGCCTTCTTGGCTTCGGCGGCCAGGGTCAGAGCCTGCTTGAAGCTTTCCCAGTCGGAATAGGGCGCTTTTTCAATCGTGATCTTCAGGTCTTCGCCGCGGATGGCCGCTTCGCGCTCGAGTTGTTGGGCAGCGATCTCGATGGCGTCGAGGCGATACGTGTCGTTCGGGCCAGTTCCGCCGGACCAGACACTGATGGTGATATCCTTGGCAAAAGCCAGAACCGTGGTCGAGGCCAGAATGGCAACAGCGACCGTCACGCATTTCAAACTTGGCAGAATGGTCATTTCGTCGTCTCCCGAGAAGAGCAATGTGAGGCCTCCAGACGGGCAGTGCTTGTATGACTACCTTTTCGAAACCCCACGAGAACGTGGCGTGTCCTGCTCTATGGGGCGAACGTAACGACCAAGTGACAAATTTGAGCACGTGTGCAAAAATCTGTTCGTCACCGAATGATTTGAGACAGATCGGCTCTCATCCAAGGGCTCAGAGGCAGGCGAGCCGGTTTTGGGGGATGGCTTCACCAGCCGAGTCGCAAAGCATCGACGAACTGACCCCGCCCACGTGCACATGGTGGCAGTGTCGAACGACACTGGCCAAGCAAAAGCCGCTGGGTGTATCGCAAGCTGCGCACCTTCCGCGCCGGCATCGAGGCGGATATCTCATGCCAAAACCTCAGACACCGCGCTTGTTGCCCCACAGCAGCACGTGCAGTTGCGGCAGCACGCGTGCCTCGAACCACCGGTCCTGCGTCACCTTGTCGACCAGCCAGAGCATCCGGTCCATGATGCCGTCGATGTCGACCCTTGCGTCGTCGTCATCGGGCGGCGGCGGCGTGTGATTGCCTGGCTGTAGATAAACCGGAAGATCGGGATGGCGCGCTGCGGCGGCCCGGGCATAGAGGTAATCGCGATCGTCGAAGACAACCACCTTCAGCGCGATCTGCGGCTTTTCTCCCGCCATACGCAGACAGGTATCGAATGCCTCCCAATCCGTTTCCATGCCGCTTGACGGTGGTTTTGGGCTCAGCACGAGAACATCGAGATCGGCAAACCAATCCTTTGCAACGCTGCCCTGCGTTTCGAGTGCGAAACGATAACCGTCTCGATGTCCGCGCTCGATGAGCGAACCGAGCGGCTGGATCGCCGGGTTGCCCCCGGAGAGAGAAACCGTGAGCGGTCTATTGCCGGAAAGCCGGCTGACTTCCTGCCAGATCTCGTCGGCCGACATCGGACGCCATTGGTCGCGATAATCGCTGTCGACCGCGTGCAGCGTGTCGCACCACGAACAGCGATAGTCGCAGCCGCCGGTCCTGACAAAGACGGTCGGCAGGCCGATCAAGACGCCTTCCCCTTGGATCGTCGGACCGAAGATTTCGCTGACGCGGATCTGCGTCTCGCGGGCGGCAGTCATGGCCGGTATTCCGCCCAGGTCTTCGGCGTTTCGCTGACACGCACGGCCGAGGTTTCCGGCAGGCGCGCCTTGCACCAGTCATAGAAATGTTTCGCCAGACATTCCGACGTGACCCGGTCATGGCCGAGAACGTCGTTCAGATGCCGATGGTCGAAACTGTCATCGATGTAGCGCTTGAGCGGTGCAAGCTCATGATAGTCCCGAACGAAGCCGTTTTCATCGAGTTCGCCCGCCGACAGCTCCACCTCGACGATATAATTATGTCCGTGCAGCCGGGCGCATTGATGATCGGCGGGAAGACGCGTCAGTTGATGCGAGGCGGAGAAATGAAATTCCTTGGTGATGCGGAACATCATTTCACCTCTTCGGCACAGAAGCCGGCAGTAGCGGACAACCAGAAATCGGGATCCTCGTACTCGGTCGGATCGTCGACCCCGGCAAGATGAAAAGCCTCGCGCCGTTCGACGCAGGTTCCGCAACGGCCACAATGGCGCGATCCACCCTTGTAGCATGACCAGGTCTCTTGAAACGGCGTGCCGTTCTTTGCGCCATCGACCACGATGTCTGCTTTGGAGATGGTGACGTAGGGCGCATAGAGCGAAACGCTGGCATAACCATCGAGCGCCTGGTTCTGCATCGCCTGAAACGCATCGATGAAGCCCGGCCGGCAGTCGGGATAGATGAAATGGTCGCCGCCATGCACGGCGACAGCGACCGCGTCGGCTTTCTGTGCGGCGGCAAGACCGAAGGCGATGGCAAGCATGATGGCATTGCGGTTTGGAACGACCGTGGCCTTCATCGTTTCCTCGGCATAGTGGCCGTCCGGAACGTCGATATCGTCGGTCAGCGCCGATCCGGTGAGATGGCTGCCGATATTTCTGATGTCGATGATCTGATGGGCGACGCCAAGCCGCTTGGCGCAGGAGGCGGCGAAGTCCAGTTCCTTGCGATGTCGTTGTCCGTAGTCGAAGGAGAGAAGGCCGATAAGCTGTTGTTCCGCGGCGACCTTGTAGGCAAGCGAAACGGAGTCCAATCCGCCGGAGCAGATGACGATAGTTTTCATAACGTGAGATCCCTTGTTTTGACCGGGTGGGCTGCGACCGGATTTCGGAAGGCTTCTAACGCAAACACATCCCGTTGTGAAGGGTGCGCTGCTGCTGCTGCTGCGTTGTGTGCCATTGTGGGAACAACCGTAGATCAAACACACCATGGCATATCTGCGGGAGATGTAATAAAGTCATTCGCGAATAACGCGAGGCGAGAAGAACATTGTCGCGTCTGATCGGGGGATGACTGGGTATCTGACGGCGACCAAACATACCCGGCTTTTCACACATACAGCCTGCGGGTTTCTCCGTGTTCTCAATGCACATGACAGCTCAATTTCCACGATGAGATTTTTGCCAGTTGGCAAAGGCGATCAGGAGGGTGTTATGCCAGACGAGACCAATAATGACTTCGCGGCCACGGCCGGTATCACCGTGTGGGAGGATGATCCTGCCAGCGGTACGCTGACCACAGCCCCTTTGCCGGACATAACCAAGCCGCCTTTCGTCTATGAGTTCGATGTGGCTGAACCGCCCCGAAGCGATCAAACCGGCACAGCGGAATTCCGGTACTGGAATGCCGCCGAGGTCCTGCGAAGGAGCGTTGATTTCTGGGAGCCGAAACTTGGAAATCGCTGGCAATGCGGCGATATCCTTGGAGTAAACCTCGATAGGTGGGAGGAATTGAACGCCGACTACAATCGAACGTCGCTGAATTTCTACCACAGGACCCTGCCCGACCAGACGGTGGTTTACACCGGAGCAAGCCCCGATACGCTCAGCCACGAGCTGGGACATGCGATCCTGGACACGATGAAACCGGATCTTTGGGACAGAGGCGTCCCGGAGATCGCGGCCTTTCACGAATCATTCGGCGACATGAATGCCATCCTGTCGGCCTTGCAACTGCCGTCGCTGCGCACCTCCATCGTGGCCGAAACCCAAGGGCGGCTTTACTGCAATTCGCGGCTTACGCGGCTGGCGGAGCAATTCGGAATAACGCTTCATGGCGAGGATGCTCACCTCGCCGATGCCAATTGTCTGCGCAACGCCTGGAACGGCTTCAACTACTGCGACCCGTTCAGCCTTGACCCGGAAGAGCTCACATCGTCTCTTTCCTCCAACCCGCATTCCTTTTCGCGGATCTTTACCGGAGCGTTGTTCGAGGCGCTTTGTACCTTTCTCGATTACCACGCCGCCGACAGCAACGCACCCACGCCGGACGAACTGCTCCATGTCAGCGTGCAGATGCGGGATTTCATCGCCGCGGGCGTCAGCCGATCCACCGCCGTGACGTATTACTTTGCCGAGGTCGCCCGCCGGATGGTTGAGGAAAGCGCGCCGATAGATGCGCAGTGTTCGGCAATCCTGCTGGACATCTTCGTTCGCCGTTTAATTCTTTCCGGCGAAACCGCCGCCGCCATTCGGTCGCGGCAATCGGCATCGGGCATCACCGCCGTCAATCCTGAGGAGCCCTCCCCGCTCTCCGAACTGGTTGCAGTGTCCATTCCGGCGTTGCAGGCCGGTCTTGGCGAGCCGCTGCTTGTCGATGCGGGAGCCCGAACATCATCTTTCATTGCGCGCAGCGCCGGGCCGGACGGCAGATCGCTGGAGCCCGCCAGCCCGGAAGCGGCGGCAGCCGCCTTCGTCTCGGAACTCTTTGCCAATGATCAGATCGACCCCTCGATATACAGCAGCCGGGACACTATTCTCCCCGACAAGCAAGATAGCAGAACCCACATGATCGTTCGGGAGGAGAATGGACTGCGCTTGCGGCGAAGGCTGTTTCATTGCGGAACCTGTGACAGGCGGACATAGACCGTCCAGTGTTCGTCTGACAACCGCAGACGCCTAGGCAGGCGAGTTGTCATCACTGAAACATTCCTATATCCTAATATAGAAGGCGGGACCGTTGGGAACGGGATCGTTGCGGAGGCGAAATTCCGAAACGTACATTGGAAATGGCAAGTCATCGTCCTCTGGACTCATGGCCATCAAGATTTTTTAGTCTGAATATCCGCGGTTCATTGAAGAAAGCATTGCGGAAGAGATGGAGCGACAGCCGGCTTTATTGACCGGATGCTGCACTGGATCTGTGCGCATCTACTGCATTCCAGAAATTTTCAGCTCTGACGAGTGTTCGCGCGGTCAGCGCTGCTGTGCAATTCAGCAACGACAGGAGGACAGCATGACATCCATCAACCAGAACCATGCAAGTCGCGCTTTGCCGCACAAGACATTGCTGGGATTTTTCTTTTTCCTCGCTTTTACGGCTGCGGCCGCTGCGCAGTCAACGACACCGGGGTCGGCAACACTGGAGCCGAAGTGCATGCCCCCCATCTACTCCGTCTCTCCGGTAACGAACCCTGCTCCGGCCGACAGGCAACTGATCATGGACCTCCTTCATCGCTACTTCTGGGCGCTGGACGAAGGGAAACCCCTCGGCCTCGACACTCTGCTTCTTGACGGCGTTATCTACGAGCTGTGCGACGGCAGAGAATTTCAGCTCAAAATTACAAAGAACAAGCAAGATCTGATAGTCTATCTCAAGGAGATCCAAGCCGAAAGAGACAAAGTCGTATACAAAACTAGACACATGGAAAGTAATACGCTTCTCCATTCCGTGGACATCGACACCGTGCAGGGAAAAACGGCCCTATTGGTTACGGTGCAGTTCGCAGCACTCCCCATGCCCGTCCTTGACTATACCGCAACCCTACATACGACGTTCCGCAGGGATGGCAGTCTCTGGAAGTTCTCGAAGATGATGCTCGTTGTCGATGGGGCAGTCGTGAAAGCAAGCGCACGCTGATCGGCCGGACCGACATCGCCCCGTAAAGCTCGGAGATGGCTTTTGAGGAATAGCTGCTTCCTTTTGCTCCCGATGTCGGCGGCGGTGTTGTCGATCGGTTTGAGCTGGCCCCAGCCGGAGCGGACCGGCACGGATACGATCCGGCGGCTGGGCTCACGCACGGCCGCCGAGGCGCTGAGCGCCGGCGGCGGACCGGCATGTTACGGCAACGGCCGCTGCGACAGAGCGACCGGCTGCATCGCTCCGGCCCGTCCGTTCGGACCGCTCCTCGAGGCTTATCCGCAGGACGAGGCGCATCGCCTCCATGTCCGCGACCTGCAAGCCTTCCAGCTCTGCCGGCAAATGGCGCTGTCGGAAGCGTTTCGTAAAAAGACGGATTTTACGCTCGTCAGCGCTGACGGGCCTGCGCCTGAGCAAAGCTCATTTGCGGCACTCGCGCAGCGCTGGAACGGAGATGTCCTCTGGGCTCCGGCATCTGCCAGCAACGATATCATCACCCGGTTCGGCGACGAAGCGCGTGCCGTGTTCGGCCCGATCCCGGATGGCGACTGCACCGGCGGCGACGCGAAGTCCATCCCGCTCGAAGTCGAAGGCAATATCGTCGACCTGAAGCCCAATCCCGGCAAGGTCGGCAAACCGCTTGAATTCGAACATCGCGGCGCAGACGGCAAGATCGTCAAATGGACCGAGAGCATTGCGCAGTGCGACAAGCCATCGCTTGCGGGAAACGCCACCTATTGCGGCATGAATTCGCGGCTGAACCGCATCGTCAAGGGCAGCGTCGAGTGGCTGGTTTTCTGCCGCAAATCCACGCCGCATCTAGGCATCGAACCCGAACCCTACTGGCAGAAATCGAACCCGAAATTCGCGCGGCTCGGGATGATCGGTTTCAACAATCTATCGGGTGAGATCGTATTCTTCGACGGGCGCAAGGACCGGGCCGAATTCGACTGGACACAGGCCTTCGTACCTCCGGGCGGCCGTTCCTATGCGGATCACGAAGGCCGGGCTCAGGCGGAAGCGCTTTACGATCCGACGTTCCAGATCGAATGCTCGGCCTGCCATGACAACAAGAACCCCTATGTCGTCAATCCCCATATCGGGCAGGCACGGGTCGGCTATCGCGCCGGAGCGCAGGGCCGGGAAGCGTCCGCCTTCAGTCTGGGAGATTACCTTCCCAAAACGCCCCGCAACGAGCAAAGGCCGTTCCGGGTTGTCGGTTCAGGCTATACCAGCACATACGTCACCTCGCTTCGGCAGGCCAAGACCGTGCGCGATCCCACGGGAAACTGCACCGAATGCCATACGTTGACGACGCAGATCACGGGGCGGCGCTTCGCATCGGACGCCACCGCGCGCGAGCCGTTCATTGCGGACCCGAGCTGGGCCCAGCTTCTGGAAATGCGGGCGGAGCGGCTGGAGTTGACCTCTGTCAACGCTCACCGGACGGACTGGGCGCTGCGTTCAGGGCCGGGAAAGATCCATCCGTGGATGCTTCCCGCCGAGGGCAACGATCTCTCAGCAGCTGCACCGGAAATCAGTTCCGCCGACTGGCAGAAACTCAGCAATTGCCTGTGGGACGCAGGTGGCACTGAGTGCTATTATCGCCCCCTCTACACCCCTTGTCCTCCGCCTGGCTCACCATTGCAGGGAGACGGTTCCGAACCCGTGAACGTGTCCGTCGCGGAGCTTCCACTGCCTGCAGGCAAGATCGATGCCGATCGCCTGCTCCGCCTGCGCTGGCACTACAACAACAGCTACGGCAATGTTCCGCAAAGAGACGATGTCCGCTTCAATATAGCCGTAAAGACGGTCGCCATCCCGTCATCAGGAAGGGCGCCGCTGGCAAGTGACTACCCAGATCTGGATGAAGCAAAAGGCGAGAATTTCACTGCCATCGACGGCGAAGTTGGCACCTCCGGCAGCGCTTTGCTCATCCGGAATACCTCCTATTTCGGGCACGCAAAGTTTACCGAGCCCACACCCTCGACTGGTTTGCGCCAGTTCAGGATAGACCTGCCGGCGCAATGCGGTAGACGATACCTGGTCCGTCTTCTTCCCAAGAGGCTGTGCTTCGATCAAAGCGACACGGCATATGCGGAAAAAGGGCAGCTCTTGTACGCCGACATGCGGTGCGATTGAATTTCGGTGTCTCTTCATGCCCTGAGAAGCCTATGAACGGCTTCGCTAACGATGGCTTGGCATGTTATCGTTCGCTAAAAGAAACCCGAAAGCAGAGTGATCGAGGGCATATCTGTTCCACTGGGGGTCTCGATGGACGACGTCAGAAAATGGCTGGGTCAACTGAGGCTCGACCACCTCGCCGATATATTCGCGGAATGCCAGATTGACTTCGACAGCCTCCGTCTCCTGTCGGACCAGGATCTGCAGGAAATGCGGATCCCCCTAGGGCCACGCAGGAAAATTCTCGCTGGCATCAAGCTGCTCAAGCAAGAGGATGGCAGCAGATTGCCCCCGACAGCAATCGAGCGCCGTCAGTTGACGATCCTGTTTTGCGATCTAGTCGGTTCAACCGAATATGCGGTTCGGATGGATCCGGAAGACTTCAGCAAATTGACGCGCACCTATCTGGCACGGTGCGCCAGCGCTGTGAAAAGCCACAACGGCATTGCCACAAACTATATCGGCGATGCTCTCCAGGCCCTGTTCGGTTACCCGATAGCGGAGGAGGATGACGCGGAACGGGCGCTTGAACTCGCATTCGACATTCTCAACCTCGTGCCTCGCATACCGGTGCCGGACGGGCCGCCCTTGCAGGTTCGCATCGGAGTGGCCAGCGGCTTGGTCGTTGTCGGAGATTTTCTCGGCGCGCCAGCCGGCGTGTCCACGGTCGCGTTGGGGTCCATTCCCAACCTGGCACAGCGGCTTCAGACACTGGCCGATCCGCAAACGATACTAACGGACCAAAAGACCTACGAGACCGCGGCCGGCGCATTCGTCTTTACCGATCTCGGCCCGCAATCGCTGAAGGGTTTTTCCGATCAGGTGCGGGTTTGGCGGGTCGAAAAACCGCGCGTCCTCGAGAACCGGTTTGCAAAGCGGACACGCTTGACCGAACTGGTCGGCCGTCGCGGGGAAATGACCCGTTTGCTCGAACTTTGGCACAGGGTGGCTGCCGACCATCGCGGCGAGACCGTCTTGATCTCCGGCGAACCCGGGATCGGAAAGTCTCGTTTGATATTCGAAGTCCAGCGCCGCATCCCGCGATGCACCAGTTTGACGCTCCAGTGCTCGAGCGCCTATTCCAACACCGCCCTGTTCCCTTTCCTATCGCTTCTCAAGCGCTATGCCGGCATGCACGCCAACGATCCGGCCCACGTAAGCCTGGAAAAACTGGAAGGGGTTCTCGCACTGAGCGATGTTCCCCTGTCCGATTCCATGCCGATATTTGCAGGATTGCTGTCCATCGATCAGACGCGCTACCTGACCTCTGAGCTGACATCCACACGGCAGCGGGATGTTTCACACAGAATCCTGATCGACTGGCTACATTCTGTCACGCGGATCAATCCGGTCCTGTTTTCCATCGAGGACGAACAATGGATCGATCCCTCGTCGGGCGCGGTTCTCGAAACGCTCATCGGGGAAGCGACCTCCTTTCCGATGCTCATCCTGGTCACCACGCGCGAAAAATCACTACGGACACACCCCGAGTCGGGAAACCTGCATGACATAAAGTTGGAGCGGCTGAACGACGCGGAGGCCCAGACGCTGGTTAGCAGCATTACCAAAGGTAAAAACCTGCCCGACGAAACCAGCATCTCGGTTCTAAGCCGGGCTGAAGGTGTGCCGCTCTATGTCGAGGAACTGGCGCGCGCCGCTTTGGAGACGGGGCTTTCCTTCGACCGTGTCGAGCCAGGTTCACAAAGGCCTGCAATCGGAGTTCCCAGTTCGCTGCAATCCTCGCTGCTTTCGCGGCTGGACAAACTCGGTTCCGGCAAGACCATTGCCCAAATTGCCTCCGTGATCGGACGCGAATTCGATGTTAGTACGCTTGCCCACCTTTGCGACCTTTCGGCCACCGCTCTCAAGTCGACGCTAAGGCATCTTACATCGTCCGGACTGATTTCACCGCAATTGGCGACGAGCGGACAATATTACACGTTCACGCACGCACTGTTGCAGGAGGCCGCACACGATACGCTGCTGCACGAAAGATGCCGGGAACTCCACAGGAAAGTCGCAGGCGCCCTCGAAACTATCCATCCCCGGTTGGCGGCGGAGCACCCTGAAGTGCTCGCTCAGCACTTCGCTGCGGCCGAGTTGTTCGAACAAGCGGCCGACTGCTGGCTGACCGCCGGGCTCAATATGGGCAAGACCTGGGCCAAGGTGGAGGCAGCAAACATGTTTGCAAATGGGCTGGCATGCCTTGCCAAGCTGCCCGCTTCAGTCGAGCGCGACCGGAAGGAATTGCAGCTCGAACTGGAACGCGGCGATGTTCTCTACGCCACCTTCGGCTATGTCACGCAGGAAGGCAGCGCCGCCTATCGAAACGTCATGCGGCTCAGCGAAAAGTTGGGGGATACCGAAGCGCCGATCCGCGCTCTTGATGGGCTTTTCGGAACGGCTTTCAACTCCGCTCACTTCTCAGACGCGGAATGGGCGAGCGATCAATTACTCGATATCGGCAGAAGCCGCACCAATCTCAAGGCACTGGTGCTGGGGCTGCAATTCAAGGGCATGAGTCTCTTCGCCCAGGGGCATATCGGGCAGGCCCGCGACTACCTCGAACAATCTCTTCAATACGAGGCGCGATCAGGCGAGATCGGCAGCGATTTCCCGAGCATGGCAATGCTTTATCTCTCGTGGACACTGCAACTGGCCGGCTCCGATGAGGCCGCACTGCAGTTGTATCGCGCCGCCGAGGTCAACGCGCGCCAGCATTCCGCCTATAGGCTCGCAGCTTGCCTCGGCAATGGCTGCATTCTCATGGCCCTTCGTAACGACGTCGGCCCACTTCGGGAGATGATCGACGAATTGATCCCGCTTGCGGAAGAGAATGGATTTCGCATGTGGCTGAATATGGCTTCGTTCTTCCAGGGCTTGAGCATGGTCCGAACGGATGGCGATTTGCGTGGTTTGGAGAAGATGCGCAAGACTTGTGACAATCTCGGCGAGCAAGAAATCGATAAATCCTGCTATCTTGGACTGCTTGCCGACTGCTATCTCGCAACAGGCGATATCGAGAACGCTGCCGCCACACTCAACCAGGCGCTCGATCTGGTCAGCCATACGGGCGAACACTATTTTACCGCCGAGCTGTTGAGGCTCAAGGCTGAAGTGCAGCGGCGCACCAATCCGTCGGCAGACGATATCGAAGGTACGCTGCAGGAGGCCATCGCGTTTGCGCGCAACCAGGGCGCTGCAAACTGGGAGCGCAAGACAATGGCAAGCCTTGCCAAACTGTCCCAGCTTTCAACGTGAGCTTGTCGTCTCGAAATGGCTGCAGGAGCCCGTCAACGGCGTGAGGGGCGGCGCTACATCGACTTGTCCAAACAGATTTCGGTCACTGGGTTCAAGCGCCGGACTGGCGCGCGAACGGCAAGAATTAATGCCGATTCCACAAAAGCGCCCCATGAGGGGGATCAAAAACCACATCGAAGCCATTTTCCTGATGGAGCAGGTGGCCGAAATGGGGATCCAATGGCCAGCTTCGCCCCATCATTTTCTGGTACGCTTAGAATGAGCGCCAAGGCGCGCTATACCTTAGACGCAAGACCATGCTGGAGACTTCGCCGATGCCACATCAAAAGACCGGTAAAAACAACGGAGGGGCAGATATCGACGACGAGCAGTCGTTTCGCAATCAATTGCGAATGATGCAGCGGGCGTTCATCGCATCGCCTGTCCGCAATGTGATTACATGGCTCGCCGTTGGAATCGCCGCCCTCATCGTGGCGACGGCTTTCGGTCAAATTCTGCTCAACAGATGGTACAAGCCGTTCTATGACACTCTGGAGCGGCGCGATCTCTCGGCTTTCCTGCTGGAGCTGATCGTCTTTGCCGAGATTGCCGGCGGGCTTCTGATCCTCAACGTGCTGCAAACCTGGCTCAACCAGTGGATCAGGATCAAGCTGAGGGAAGGCCTGACGCTCGACCTGATCAACGAGTGGATGAGACCTGCGCGCGCCTTTCGTCTCGCCAATGCCGGCGCCATCGGTATCAATCCTGACCAGCGGGTACACGAGGATGCGCGTCATCTCGCCGACCTGACGGCAGGCCTCTCCATCGGCCTGTTTCAGTCGGGCATTCTCCTCGGAAGCTTCGTCGGTGTCTTGTGGTCGCTTTCGGCCGGCTTCATCTTTCATATCGCCGGTTACGACATCAATATTCCGGGCTACATGGTTTGGGCTGCCTTCCTCTATGCCGGCACGGCAGCGACTTTGAGCTGGTTCGTCGGGCGCCCTTTGGTCAAGCTCAACGGCGAACATTACGCTCGCGAAGCGGTCCTGCGCTTCTCGTTGATGCGGGTCAACGAGCATATTGAGGCAGTTTCGCTTTCGGCCGGCGAGGCGAACGAGAAACGCCGGCTCCAGCGCGACCTTTCGTCGGTTCTCGAGATCAGCCACAGTCTGATGCTCGCGCTGACCCGGCTCACATGGGTAACGGCCGGCTATGGCTGGGTCACCGTGATCGCGCCGATCGTCATCGCGGCTCCGGTCTATTTCGCCGGCGACCTCAGTTTCGGTGGATTGATGATGGCCGTTGGCGCCTTCAACCAGGTGCATGTGTCGCTCCGGTGGTTCGTCGACAATATCGACACGATCGCCGATTGGCGGGCGACCTTGCTCAGAGTCGCCGCTTTCCGTTCCGCGATATTGATGACCGACGAGCGTCATGAGAACGACAAACGCATCGATTTTACCAAGGCAGACAACCGGTTGACAATCGATGACCTCGAAATTGCAGTGCCTACCGGATGCACCAGGCTAACAGAGCCGCATGTGGAAATCCGTCCGGGCGATCGTGTTCTCGTCACCGGCGCCCCGGACGTGGAAAAGGCGCCGTTTTTCCGTGCCATCGCAGGCCTGTGGCCTTGGGGAGACGGACGCATCTCGCTTCCCGAAGGAGACGATATGGCCTTCGTGCCCCGAACACCCTATTTCCCGCCGGGCACATTGGAGGAGGTTCTCTCCTATCCGAGAAACCCGGGCAGTTTCCGCAAAACGGAGCTCGCGGCGGTTCTCTCCAAAGTCGGCCTCTCCAAGTTGAGCGACCGCCTCGACCAGGACATGCGGACAAAACTGAAACTCAACGAGCTGGAGCTGCGGCTTCTTGCCATCGCCCGCCTTGGCCTGCACAAGCCGCGCTGGATCATCATAGACGAGGCGCTCGACACGTTGGAAACCGGTGCATACCACACGGTCTTGACCTTCCTGGAGCAGCACCTTGGCAATGCGGCTGTCGTGAATATCGGTCGGATGGAGCCGGGCAATCGCTACTTCACACGCGTGCTGCACCTCCAAAGCGATCCGACTGGCCGATCGTTGCGGCTTCTCCAACCGAAAAGCCTGCGCACACATGACCCTCAGATGGGGTGATGGAGCCCGAGGGGAATTTGATTTAGCCGCGATGGGCCACGAAACAGGCGCTAGGAGATGCATTGATGAGATCAACTTCAAGCGCCGTCATTTCTCAAAAAGAAGATCGACGCAACGATGTCTTGGTCTAAACGCCGAAACACTTGCCGAAAATATTCAGGCCAGCGGGGTTTTCGGCCGTTTCGTCAATGCCGATGCGGAAGCGGATGGAGTGGTGATCGGCAACACCAAGGGTCTTGATGGTCTGATCCAAGACTTTCCGATCCTCGCCCCGAGGGGCCGCAGTCGTCGATCGACCGGGTTTTCAGCTTGGCGTATACGGAACCGCTGAGCTTCCCCCCGTTTGTCGAATACATGCCGCGCCGGTCGCCGATGCCGCCGGGCGACGTCCTGCTGCCAGTCTTGATGTCGTTTTGACCCCAGATCGAATATCGGACGGCCAGTCAGCGGCCTGCCTGATCAATGAACACCGTCTGGAAATCAAATAATCAGTTCATTTTGCATTTACGACAATTGTATATATCAAACTATCTGATATGAATCATCTAAATTGCCTCATTTAGGGTCGCCATGAGCAGAAACTTCCTCGTCATCGAGCCTGAAGAAGGACTGGCAGTTCTCAAGGGCCTCGCCTCCTCCGTACGCGTCCAGCTGCTCAAGCTGCTGCATGAAAAGGGCCCGATGAATGTCAACGACATCGCCAACATCCTGTCGCTACCGCAATCAACGGTCTCCACCAACGTCCAGGTGCTGGAAGATTGCGGATTGATCCGCACTGAAAACCAGAAGGCCAGGAAAGGCAGCCAGAAGATTTGCTACCCCGCCGCTGAGGAAGTGCTGGTCGTCTTCAAGAGCGACTATCGCGAGATGCGAAAGGACACGATCGAGGTGTCCATGCCGATTGGCCTCTACACTGGTTTCGAGGTGACTGCGCCATGCGGTCTCTGCTCTCCCGAGGGTATTATTGGTCTGCTCGATGTACCCAATTCCTTCCTCGATCCAGACCGGATGAAGGCCGGTTTGCTGTGGTTCACCCGTGGCTTCGTCGAATATCAGTTCCCCAACAACGCCAAGCTTTCCAACATCGAAATCCAGGAAATCGAGGTTGTCATGGAACTGAGCTCGGAGGTGCCCGGCACCAGCGCCGACTGGCCTTCCGACATCACCCTGTCGATCAACGGCAAGGATGTCGGCGTGTGGATGTCACCGGGCGACTTCGGTGACAAGCGCGGCGTCTTTACCCCTGCTTGGTGGAAACTCAAGGGCTCGCAGTACGGCAAGCTGAAGAACTGGCGCATCGCCAGGGACGGCACGTATGTCGACGGCGTCAGGATATCCGATGTGACGATCACAGAACTCGATCTCGTCAACCACCATTCGATTCGGCTGCGCATCGGCGTCCACGAGAATGCGGCCCATCCGGGCGGCATCAACATTTTCGGCAAGGGTTTTGGCAACTATGATCAGGACATCGTGTTGCGGCTGAAAACAGCTTGATATCCGACTTTTTGATATTAAAAATAAATGAACAAACACAGCATTCTAGGTGAATAGTTAGAGCTTTTCGTCCTAATTTATCATACTTTTGCATGGCAACGACTTGACCTCGGCCCAATTCTTATCATTTAATATCAGCTAAGGTGATGTAAATCACCATTCGTGATATGAATTGGGAGGTATACAATGAAGGTCGCCGTTACGGCACATCCGCGCTATATCGTGTCGGAAATCGACCCGAGGCTCTATGGATCCTTTATCGAGCATCTGGGGCGCGCAGTTTACACCGGCATCTATGAGCCCGGTCACCCGACGGCGGACACCAATGGTATGCGCCAGGACGTCATCGACCTCGTCAAGGAACTCAACGTTCCGATCGTCCGCTATCCCGGCGGCAACTTCGTCTCGGCCTACAACTGGGAGGACGGCGTCGGCCCTAAGGAAGAACGTCCGGTGCGCCTCGATCTGGCTTGGCACACATCGGAAAGCAACGAAGTCGGGCTGCACGAATTTGCCGACTGGTGCGCGTCCGCCAACACCGAGATGATGCTCGCCGTCAATCTCGGCTCGCGCGGCCTCGACGAAGCCCGCAACTTCCTCGAATACACCAATCATCCCGGCGGCAGCGAGTGGAGCGACAAGCGCATCGCCAACGGCCGCAAGGAACCCTACAATGTCAAGCTCTGGTGCCTCGGCAACGAGATGGACGGGCCCTGGCAGATCGGCCATAAGACGGCTGATGAATATGGCCGCCTCGCCCATGAGACCGCGAAAGCCATGCGCGCCTTTGACAAGTCGCTCGAACTCGTCGTTTGCGGCTCCTCCAACGCCAAGATGCCGACCTATCCCGAATGGGAAGCGACCGTTCTCGACCATACCTACAACGAGGTCGACTATATCTCGCTGCACATGTATTTCGACAACGAGGCCAACGACACGCCGAACTATCTCGCCATGAGCGAGAAGCTCGATGCTTATATCGTCTCGGTCGCGGGCGTCATCGACTACATCAAGGCCAAGAAGCGCTCCAACAAGCGGGTCTATATCTCGTTTGACGAATGGAATGTATGGTATCATTCCAAGGAGCAGGACAAGAAGATCCTTGGCGGCAATGACGGCTGGCCCTTCGCCCCGCCGCTGCTCGAAGACATCTACAATTTCGAGGATGTGCTGCAGGTCGGCCTGATCCTCAACACCTTCATCCGTCGTGCCGATGTCGTCAAGATCGCCTGCCTCGCGCAGCTGGTCAATGTCATCGCCCCGATCATGACGGTTCCAAACGGCCCGGCATGGCGCCAGACGACCTTCTACCCCTATTTTTATGCCTCGATCTATGGCCGCGGCAATGCGCTGGACCTCAAGGTCGAAAGCCCGACCTACAACTCCACCGTTGCAGGTGACGTTGCCTATGTCGACGTCACTGGGGTGCATGACACAGAAACCAGCCATGTGACCTTCTTTGCCATCAACCGGCATGCGAATGACGCAATTGAAACAGTGATCGACCTGACCGGCTTCGGCGCGGCTGATATCGTTGACCATCAGGTGATGACGCATGCGGATCTAAAAGCCGTCAATTCGTCCGAAAATCCTTTCAAGGTCGGCCCCAAAAAGGGTGTGGACGCCAAGGTGACTGACGGCAAGCTCAGCCTGTCGCTGCCGGCCTATTCCTATCAGATGATCCGCCTGAAGCTCTGATTTCAGGCGAACCATCGAGACGGTGTATGCGCTGAGGAGGAGCGTCGACGTGACCGCAAATATCGAAATCAGGAATGTGAGCAAGCAGTTCGGTGCCATGACGGTGCTGGATGACCTGTCGCTCTCCATCAAGGCGCGCGAATTCATCGTGTTTCTTGGACCGTCGGGTTGTGGGAAATCGACCCTTCTCCGGATGATTGCCGGGCTTGAAACCGTTGATGGGGGCGAGATCGCGATTAACGGTGAGCGCATCGACCACCTGCCTCCCGGCAAGCGCGGCATTGCCATGGTGTTCCAGTCCTATGCGCTCTATCCGCACATGACGGTGCGCGACAACATGGCCTTCGGCCTCGACAACATCGGCGTGGCGCGCGACGTGATCGACGCGCGCATTGCCGAGGCGGCTCGTATCCTGGAAATGCTGCACCTGCTCGAGCGCAAACCCGGACAGCTCTCCGGCGGCCAGCGCCAACGGGTCGCCATCGGCCGCGCCATCGTCAAGGAGCCGAAAGCCTTCCTGTTCGACGAGCCGCTTTCCAATCTCGATGCCGCCCTGCGCACCCGCACGCGCATAGAACTCGCCCAGCTTCACCAGCGCCTGCAATCGACGATGATCTTCGTCACCCACGATCAGGTGGAGGCGATGACGCTCGCCGACCGTATCGTCGTTATGAACAATCGCAAGATTGAGCAGATCGGTTCGCCGATGGAGATTTATGAGCGCCCAGCGACGAAGTTCGTTGCAGGCTTCGTCGGCGCACCGGCGATGAATTTCGTCGATGTTACGATCGGTAGACCCGGCGCCGTCGTTACCGTGACATTCGCCGACAGCACAGCTATCGCCACCGATATTGCCTCAAACCAGGTCGTCGATGGCGCTTATACATTTGGTGTCCGCTCGGAAGATGTGCGCATCGCGCCAACCGGTCAGGGCAATGTCAACGGCAAGGTCGATGTGCTGGAGCGTCTTGGCGAACGCACGCTGGTCTATGCCCGCCTCAGCGATGGCCAGATCATCGTCGCCTCCGACGTCGGCAACAGCCGCGTTGCCGTTGGCGACACGGTCGGCCTCGCCTTCGATGGCAGGAAATCGCATCTCTTCAATGAAACCGGGCGCGCCTGGCATGCGAGGGGGGCCTGATATGGCTGACCAGCTGACGATCCGAGAGACCGCAGCGCCGGCCGCCGGCGTCAGGGTCCCAAGCGCCAATATCTACGCGCCGCAATGGCGAAACTTCGTTTTCGTCGCACCGTTCCTGTTCTTCTTCACGACACTGCTCATCTTTCCGCTTTTCTGGGGCATGTGGCTGAGCTTCCACAAGGCGGACACCTTCTCGACCGGCAGGTTTGTCGGCCTCGACAACTATGTCAGGCTCTTTCACGACAAGGTCTTCGTGCAATCGGTCTGGAACACCTTCTACTTCGTGCTGCTAACGGTGCCGACGCTGGCGCTGATCGGCCTCTTTCTCGCGCTTTGCCTCAACCGCCGCACGCGCACCGCCGCTGTGCTGCGGGCTCTGTTTTTCTCCTCCTCAGTGCTGTCGGTCACCATCGTCACACTGATCTGGCGGATCGTCTACATTCCGAATGTCGGCCTGCTGTCGACGATCTACGGATGGTTCGGCGCAACCGCACCGGCGTTCATCTCCGATCCCAGCCTCGCGATGATCGGCATTGCCATCGCCACGATCTGGTGGTGCATCGGCCTGCCGATGATGCTGTTTCTCTCGGCCCTTCAGCAGATCCCGCAGGATATCTATGAGGCTGCGGCGCTCGACAACGCTAACCGCTGGCAGACGCTGCGGTCGATAACCCTGCCCTCGATCAAACGCACGTTTATCTTGGTGATCATCATCCAGATCGTGCTGCAATTCCAGCTGTTCGGCCAGGCCTGGCTGATGACGCGCGGTGGTCCGAACAATCTCACCAAGCCAATCGTGCTCTACATCTATGACACGGCGTTCCGTCGCTGGGATCTCGGCATGGGTGCCGCGGCCTCGGAAATCCTCTTCGTCCTCATCCTTATTGCGGCCATGGCCCAGTACCTCGTCACGCGCAACAAGGGAGACCAGGCATGAGCGCTCCAGCCACTTCCATCAAGGGACGGGCATTCGGCGACCGGGTCCTGCTGGCCCTCGTCATCCTGCTGTCGATCATCATGATCGCGCCGGTTCTCTGGGTCATCGGCTTGTCACTCAAGGAAAACGCCGAGCTGATGGCCAATCCGAATTCGGTGTTCCATGCGCCTTATACGTTGAAGAACTACATCAATACCATCGGCACATCGTCGGTGTTCCGCTGGGTGCTCAACAGCATCATCGTCTCGGGCGGCCTGACACTCGGCACGTTAATCCTGTCGTCGCTCGCCGGCTACGGCTTTGCGCGGCTGAACTTCCCCGGTCGCAACATCCTCTTCGTCATCGTGCTCTTCGGCCTGGCAGTTCCGGAACAGGCCGTACTGGTCGCCCGCCATCAGATCTTCAGCATGCTGAAGTTCCACAACACCTATCACGGCCTCATTCTCCCCGGCCTGTCGGCTTCGTTCGGCGTTTTCCTGATGACCCAGTATTTCAGGGCCATCCCGAGGGAGTTGGACGAAGCCGCCATGCTGGACAATGCCAGCCGCTTCAGGATTTTCTGGAAGGTGCTTCTACCACTCACCGTGCCGGCGCAGGCAACCCTTGGCATCTTCACCTTCCTCAGCGCATGGAACGATTACTTCTGGCCGCTGATCTCGGCGACCAAGAAGGACATGTTCACGCTGACGGTCGGCATGGCTTCGACACAGACAAATTTCGCCCAGTCGGAGGGCATCGGCTTCCTGATGGCTCAGGCAGTGTTCGCCGGCGCGCCGATCCTGATCATCTACCTCTTTTTCCAGAAATACATCGTCACAGCCGTCTCTGGTGCTGCGGTGCGATAGCGAAAGTTGCCTGTCGGTCGAAGAGGAACGGCCGCGGCAACGAAGAATGAAGCCAATCCGGGGTGGAGTGGCGGAAACTCAGTAGGAGGAACTGATATGAGAATGAAAACAATACTGCTTGCCGCAGTCTCTGCGGGCGTAATGGTGCTCGCAAGCCCAAGCTTTGCAGCGACGGAACTGACCGTACAGCGCTTTTTCGGTGCCTGTGACGCCGATTTCGGCACCAACACCGATGTCGCCAAGGCCGTTGGCGAATGTGGGATCATCACCTCGATGATCAACAAGTTCAATGCCGACAATCCGGACGTGCATGTGTCCGTCACCACTGTGGAGTGGCCGGGTTATGATCAGTTGACCGCCCAGTTCGCGTCGGGCGACGCACCTGATATCGTCACCATCCATGAATCCGTGCTGTCGGACTACCAGTCCAAGGGTCTGCTCCTGCCGCTCGACGACGTGCTGAAGTCGGTCGGCGTCACGCCCGACAGTTTCACGGATGCAGCTCGCAACGGCGTCACCAGGGATGACGGCAAGATCTACGGCCTGCCGATCGACACATGGAGCCTGCTGTTCCACATCAATATGGACCTTTTCAAGAAAGCGGAACTCGTCAATGCCGACGGCACTCCAAAACTGCCGACGAGCGTGGACGAGCTTCTGGCCGAAGCCAAGCAGTTCAAGGAAAAGACAGGCAAGCCGTATTTCGTCCAACCGACGGCGAACGAGACCGCCAATTTGGCCTGGAATCTCTATAGCTATCTCTTCCAGCAGAACTCCGATTTCTTGGCTGATCCGACGCATGTCAAGCTGAACACGCCGGAAGCCAAGACCGTGGTGAATATGTTCCGGACGCTCTATGCGGATGGCAATATTACCCCGAACCTCGACTACGGAACAGGCATCAATGCGTTTCTGGCCGGTGAGGGTGGCGTGCATTTGAACGGCACCTGGGTCATTGGTGACTATACCGCTGCCTCCGAAAAGGCAGGCACGGCGCTGAATGCAGGCGGTTATGCCGTCTACCCATTCCCGCAACTTTTTGCGGGCGACAAGGCGCAATATGCTGACGGCCACACCTGGGCCGTCTCGCAGAAGGACCGCAGCCCGGAACAGCTTGCCGCGATCGGCAAGTTTCTGAAGTTCTTCGCCGACAATGATTTCGAATGGTCGCGCACCGGCCATCTGCCTGCTTACAAGGCGGTCCTCGCATCTGACGCCTTCAAGGCACTGCCGCACCGCGATACACTGGCGCCGCTTGCTGCTCTGGGCCGTCCTCTGCCGTCGGCCGTGCAGCGCCGGTTCGCAATCCAGGACATCGTCGGCGAGGAAATGAACGCCGCAGAAACCGGCCAAAAGGACACCGACGCGGCCCTTGCCGATGCCGAAACCCGCATCAACGAGCTGCTCGCCAATCTCTAGGCTCCCTGACGCGTCGGCTCTCCGGAGCCGCCGCGAAAACGAGCGCCCGTGTCCGTTTGCGCGGGCGCTCGTTTAGCACGAGTTTATGGATTGAACGACTTAGGATGCAGGAATTGTGATCCGCGTCCCATAGTCGTGCCATTCAGAACTGGAATTTTCAGTGGAGCAGAGCTTTGCCGCCGCTCTGCATGGCAGCGGTTCAGGCGTCGTGATTTCACTAACGCGCGCCTCTTCCGTGAGGATCGGATCCTCCGCAAACTGCCCACCTTGATAGAAAGCTGCTGCAGTTCCCATCAGCCCGGCGGTAGTCTTGCTGCGGCCCATTTTGCGGCGGCCATCCGGATTGATGATCTACCCTGCACTCACGGCGTCGACCAAACAGAATGACGAGGGACGGCCTTGCAGCCTCCAATTCGTTTCTCAATAATTTGAGTTCGCGCTCACGACCTAAAAATTCCATTGGTCCGCAATAAGGTAATTTAAATTACCGTAATTACGATTACCTTAATCTATATTACCTTAATCCAACCTACCTGCGCTAGCAGGGTGGGCACCAGGGACCACCGCCATGCATTCATGCCCCAGTTCGATAATCTGACGGTAAAGACGTAACCGGTCGGGACCGGCCTCGTAGCAGAACCGCGGGGGGCGGGCCACGCTCACCCCGCGAACATACATGGTCTAATCTGGCATCCAGTTCACCCAGCTTGCCCTTCAATTCCACGACGACCGACGTCATACACCCGAACTCCATCGACGCAATCGGGAGTAACAATTTTGGCAGCCGAAATCTTGTGGCACCTGCTATTTCCGGGAAACAGCATTGACCGGGCCAGTGGACTCCCGAAGTATCAGTTCAACCGGCCAGAGCTCGTGGATTTCCGTCGGCGGCTTGCCTGCCAGGAGTTCCAGTACAAGTTCCGCCGACCGCTTGCCGGCAGCACGTATCGATGACCGCGTCGTTGAAAGGGACGGAGCCATGTTGTCCGCGTTCAGATAGGGGAGGACATCGTCGTGGGCGATAACCGAAATATCCTTGCCGACAGCAAGATCGAGCGATCGGGCGGCACGGTAGACGCCGAGCGCCGTCATCATCGAGCCAGCGACGAAGGCGGTCGGGCGCGGTGACTGTTCGAGGAAGGACCGTGCGAACCGGAAACCGACTTCGTCGGTGAAACTCCCGTGGGCGACCAGACGCGGATCGAATTGCAGGCCGCGCTCGACAAGAGCGTCACGATATCCCTTGTCGCGATGCATGGAAAACGTCACGCCCGGGCGGCCATTGATCATGGCGATCCGCCTGTGGCCAAGATCGAGCAACTGAGCGGTGGCGCGCTTGATCGCGCCTTCGTTGTCGATGTCAAGCCAGGCATAGGGGACGTCCGTTTCGGACCGGCCGTGAACCAGAAACGGCATTCGGAGTTTATGAAGCAAGGCGATGCGTTCGTCATTGGGTCTCGGCGCATTGACGATAAAGGCGTCGACGCGCCCGCTTTCCACCAGCCGGCTAAAGAGTTGCATCTCCTCTTTGGCATCGTGTTCGGCTATCGGGCTGACGAGAATATCGATGTCCTCTCCCCCCAGACGCTCGCCCATTCCGCTCAGGAATTCAGCGAAATTAACTTCCCGCCCCCTCTCCATCAGTATGCCGATGGCGCCAACGCGTCCGGTCACCAGGCGCACGGCGTTGATGTTCGGCCGGTAGCCCAGGCGTATCGCCGCGTCGGCAACGCGCTTGCGGGTGCTTTCGCGCACTTCCGGATAACCGCTCAGGGCTCGGCTTACCGTGGTCGGCGAGAGATCGAGATGCTTGGCAAATTCTTTGAGTTTCATGTGGTCCGACGCGGCTTCGCATATTGATTATTAGCTATAGCTCGACCACTCCGCTGTCAGCAATCCATCTCACCGCAAGATCCGGGTGCTCTCGCTGTGGCCAAACTAAAACGTTTTCAAATTAGCCTCCACGTTACAATGTCTCCACTAAGATCAGGAAACTCACCGCAACCGCCAGGTCTTATTTATCATACTGATTATATTGGCGTTTCTCATTAATCTTCTTAGTGTTTACACGCAGCTGCTTGTTGCGGCTTGACTCAATTTCCCGTTTCTGACAGTTTTTCCAAACCAAAGCGCTTTCGATTTTGCTGATCCAGTTTCAGCCGGCGCTTGGAGGCCTGGGAGGAGCCGATGACCATGAAACTTTTTGCGACAGCCGTAATTCTGGGCGCGATCACAAGCGGCGGTGCTTTCGCCGCCGAACTCTCGATGGCGGCAAACGCGACCGGCAAGGCTGCCGAATTCCTCCGCGCGCGCCTTGCCGAGTTCGAGGCGAAAACGGGCAACAAGGTCAATCTCGTGACGATGCCCGCGTCGAGCAGTGAGCAGTTCGGGCAGTACCGCCTGTGGCTCGCGGCCGGAAATACTGATGTCGATATCTACCAGACCGATGTCATCTGGGCGCCTCAGCTTGCCGACCAGTTTGTCGACCTGACGGAAGCGACGAAGGATGTGATGGGCGAGTTTTTCCCATCGGTCATCCAATCGCAGACAGTCAACGGGAAGCTTGTCGCCTTGCCGATGTTCACCGACGCGCCCGCCATGTATTACCGAAAGGATCTTCTCGAAAAATACGGCAAGCAGCCACCCAAGACATGGGACGAGCTGGAGGCCACGGCAAAGGAAATCCAGGAAAAGGAACGCGCCGCCGGACAGTCGGATTTCTGGGGCTTCGTGTTTCAGGCCAATGCCTATGAGGGCCTGACCTGCAATGCGCTCGAATGGATCAAATCCTCGGGCGGCGGACAGATTGTCGAGCCGGACGGTACGATTTCGGTCAACAACGAAAAAGCAGCGTCCGCCATCGACCGTGCCAAGGGCTGGATCGGCACCATCGCACCGGAAGGCGTGCTCGCCTACCAGGAGGAAGAGGCTCGCGGCGTCTGGCAAACCGGTAAGGCGGCGTTCATGCGCAACTGGCCCTATGCCTATGCGCTCGGCAACGGCGACGACAGCGCTATCAAGGGCAAGTTCGATGTCATGCCGCTACCCGTCGCCGCCGCGGGCGACCAGCCGTCGTCCTCTCTCGGCGGCTGGAACGCAGCCGTCTCGAAATATTCGGACGAGCAGGAGGCCGCGATCGAACTGGTGAGGTTCCTTGCATCGAGCGAGGTGCAGAAAAAGCGCGCGGTTGAGCTTTCCAACCTGCCGACCCTGCCGGCTCTCTACGATGACGCCGACATTGCCGCCAGCCAGCCTTTCATGGCGAGCTGGAAGCCGATCTTCCAGAATGCCGTGCCGCGTCCGTCGGCGGTGACAAAGGTCAAATACAATGAAGTCTCGTCGGATTTCTGGGGCGCGGTGCACAACACGCTTTCCGGAAACGGTTCGGCTGCCGAGAACCTCGAACTGCTCGAAGTCGAGCTGACGGAGCTCAAGGGCGACGCCTGGTAATTGCATTCAGCCGCGGACGGCAGCCGGCGGCGGCTGTTGTCCGCATGTTTGATGCTTCCGGCCCTCGCCGGATGACAACCGGTGGGCAATCATCATGACCGAACTTTCCCTTGAAACGTCGCCGGCGGTGCACGCGGCACGCAGCCGGATCGGTTCCGACCTGCAGGCGCAGCGCATCCGCTCGGCGTGGATATTTCTGGCGCCGACCCTGTTCGTGCTGGCCATCGTCGCGGGCTGGCCGCTCGTCAGAACCATCTATTTCAGCTTCACCAACGCGTCGCTGACCAATTTGTCGGGCGCGGAGTTCGTCGGCCTCAAGAACTACCTGTCGTGGATCACGCTGAAGAGCGGCCGCACCATCTTTAGTGGCCTCCTCGCCGATCCGGCCTGGTGGGGCGCTGTCTGGAATACGCTGAAATTCACGCTAGTCTCGGTCAGCATCGAAACCGCGCTCGGGCTGATCGTGGCACTCGTGCTGAACGCGGAGTTTCCGGGACGCGGCCTTGTCCGCGCCGCCATTCTCATCCCCTGGGCCATTCCCACCATCGTTTCGGCCAAGATGTGGGCCTGGATGCTGAATGACCAGTTCGGGATCTTGAACGATATTTTCCTCAGCCTCGGCCTGATCAGCCAGAAGATCGCCTGGACCGCCAGTCCGGACACGGCGATGATTGCGGTGCTGGTTGTCGATGTCTGGAAAACCACGCCGTTCATGGCACTCCTGATCCTCGCCGGCCTGCAGATGGTTCCCGGCGATATCTATGAGGCTGCACGGATCGACGGCATCCATCCGGTACGGGTCTTCTGGCGCCTGACCTTGCCGCTGATCCGTCCGGCGCTGATGGTCGCCGTCATCTTCCGCATGCTCGACTCGCTGCGTATCTTCGATCTCATCTATGTGCTGACGCCCAACAACGCGCAGACCCGGACCATGTCGGTGCTTGCCCGCGAAAACCTCTTCGAGTTCGACAAATTTGCCTATGGAGCGGCAGCTTCGACCATGCTGTTCCTGATCATCGCGACGATCACGGTCCTTTACATGTGGTTCGGCCGCGTCAACCTCGACGGAGGAGACCGATGATGGTTGCCACGCTTGCAAAGCGTACCGCGTTTTATGCGCTCGTCGCCGCCATCATCATCGTCGCGGTGTTCCCCTTCTATTACGCGATCCTGACAAGCTTCAAATCCGGCACGGCATTGTTCCGGGTGGACTACTGGCCGACATCGCTTTCGCTGGAAAACTATACCGGGGTCCTGTCCGGCGGCAGCTTCATGAGGAATCTCGGCAACTCGCTGCTGGTCGCCGGTCTGGTGGTGGCTCTTTCGCTGCTGCTCGCAGTCACGGCATCCTTTGCGCTGGCGCGTGTGCGGTTTCGCGGGCGGTCTCTGCTGCTGCTGACCATCCTCGCCGTCTCGATGTTTCCACATATTGCGGTGCTCGCCGGGTTGTTCGAGCTTATCCGCTGGATCGGCATCTTCAACACGCCGTTCGCGCTTATCTTTTCCTACATGATCTTCACGTTGCCGTTCACGGTCTGGGTACTGACCACCTTCATGCGAGACCTGCCGATCGAAATCGAGGAAGCAGCCATTGTCGACGGTGCCTCACCCTGGGTGATCATCACGCGCGTCTTCATGCCGCTGATGTGGCCGGCACTCGTCACCACCGGCCTGCTTGCCTTCATCGCCGCCTGGAACGAGTTCCTGTTTGCCTTGACGTTCACGTCATCGGACACCCAGCGCACGGTCCCCGTGGCAATCGCCATGCTCTCGGGAGGCAGTCAGTTTGAAATACCCTGGGGCAGCATCATGGCCGCTTCCGTGATCGTAACAGTTCCCCTGGTGATCCTCGTGCTGATCTTTCAACGGCGGATCATATCCGGCCTCACCGCCGGCGGCGTCAAAGGATAGGAGAAAAAAATGGCAGAGATTCAACTGCGGGATATCCGCAAGTCCTTCGGCGCCTACGAGGTCATCAAGGGCGTCAGTATGGACATCAGGTCGGGCGAGTTCATGGTATTCGTTGGACCTTCCGGCTGCGGCAAGTCCACCCTGCTTCGGCTCATCTCGGGCCTTGAAGAAATCAGCTCGGGCACTCTTTTATTCGACGGACAGGTCGTCAACCAGCTCACGCCTCCCAAGCGCGGCATCGCCATGGTGTTCCAGTCCTATGCGCTCTACCCGCATATGACGGTCTACGAGAACATGGCCTTCGGCATGCAGCTCGCCGGTCGGGACAAGGCGCAATGCAAGCATCGCGTGGAGGCAGCCGCAGAAATGCTGCAGCTCACGCCCTATCTGCAGCGCCTGCCGCGGCAGCTTTCGGGCGGCCAGCGCCAGCGCGTGGCGATCGGCCGGGCCATCGTGCGCGATCCGAAAGTCTTCCTCTTCGACGAACCGCTGTCGAACCTCGACGCGGCGCTGCGCGTGGCAACGCGCCTCGAGATCGCCAAGCTCCATCGCAGCATGCACAAGACGACGATGATCTACGTGACCCACGACCAGGTCGAGGCCATGACACTTGCGGATCGGATCTGCGTGCTGCGCGACGGGCTGGTCGAGCAGATCGGCACGCCTCTGGAGCTCTACGAGAGCCCGAATTCGCTTTTCGTCGCCGGCTTCATCGGGTCGCCGAAGATGAACTTCCTCTCCGGCGATTTCTCGCGGCCCTACGACGCCCACACGATCGGGATCCGCGCCGAGCATATCGAAATCACCCCTCACCAGGGGCAGTGGGCCGGAACCGTCGTTCATTCGGAAATCCTCGGCTCGGATAGCTATGTCTATCTCGATGTCGGATCGGCCGAGCCGGTGATCGTTCGCGAAAATGGCGTCTCGGGGCATCAACCCGGTCAAAGACTGCAAATCACGCCGATTGAAGGGCGCGTTCACCGCTTCGACGCAGCGGGCCGCGCCATGACCACGGCAAAAATGCGTGGTGCCGCCTAGGGAACTGACCACCTGAACGAGCCTGCGTCCCCGCAAGCAGAACATCGCTGGTCAACATGTGCCCCGATGGGGTGTTGAGAGGTCTATCAATGAGGCATGGAAACGCTTCCTATCACTCATAATCTCGGCAAGATATGAGTGATAGGAAGGATGTCTATAACTCACGCGCTGGAACTCTCGATATTCCTGAAACTAGGCGGTTCGAAGCATGACGGGCTCGAATACACCTCGGCTATTCTGCTTTGCAGTCATCCCGGCATCAGCCCGTGTCGCGCAAGCGTGACCTTTGACAGCAACACTTATGGCACGGCGATGCCGGGATCGGAGACCGTCCACCTCAAGCCACGGGTATGCTACGGCTCACGAAGAGGAGCTCACTCGACGATCGTCCGCTGCGCCTCGATGCGTGCCGTTCGCCAGGAGGACCAGGCAAAGGCGGCGACGAACATCGCGGTCATTAGGAGCACGATCGTCGGTGCCGGCGCGCTGTCGATGAAGAACGAGACGTAGACGCCGGAGAAGGAGGCCACCGTCGCAACCAGCACAGCAACGATCAGCATGCTGCCCATGGTGCGGGTGATCAGGAAGGCGATGGCGCCGGGGGCGATCAGCATCGCGATGGCGAGGATCAGTCCGACGGCCTTGAGCGCCCCGACAATCGTCAGCGACAGAATGGCAAGCAGCCCGTAGTGCAGCCAGTTGACGCGCAGTCCGACGGCCTTTGCCTGAGCAGGATCGAAGGCATGCAGCAGGAAATCGCGCCATTTGACGGCAAGGATGCCAGCCGCCACCAGGGCAATCAGGCCGGTTTCGACGATGTCAGCCCAACCGATACCGAGCATGTCGCCGAAAAGGATGTGATCGAGGTGCACGTCACTCTGGATCTTGGTGTAAAGCACCAGTCCGAAGCCGAACATGCCGGAGAAGACCACACCCATCACCGTATCCTGCTTGATGCGGCTGTTTTCCTTGAGGTAGCCCGTCAAGAGCGCGCAGGACATGCCGGCGGCAAAGGCACCGACGGCGAGCGGCAGGCCGACGATGTAGGAGATGACGATACCGGGAAAGACCGCATGCGAGATTGCGTCGCCCATCAGCGACCAGCCCTTCAGGACGAGGAAGCAGGAGAGCATCGCCGTCGGGATCGCCACCAGCACGGAGATCAGAAGCGCGTTGCGCATGAACCCGAACTCGAAGACGGCGAGCAGCATGTCGAGTGAGATCATCGGGCGACCTCCAGTGCTTCTGCGCTGCGCCTGCGGGCGGCAAGAAGGCCGTGCTTCGGGGCAAAGATGAAGGCGAACAGGAAGATCAGCGTTTGCAGCACGATGATGATGCCGCCGGTGGCGCCGTCGAGGAAATAGCTGAAATAGGCGCCGAAGAAGCTTGTCAGCGCGCCGATCGCCACGCTGATCATGATCAGCCGGGGAAACCGGTCGGTGAGCAGATAGGCGGTCGCGCCCGGGGTGACGACCATGGCAATGACGAGAAAGGCGCCGACGGTCTGGAGCGCCGCGACGGTGCAGGCCGAAAGCAGGGTGAAGAACAGCACCTTCAGAAAGGACGTCGGGATCCCGATCGAGCGCGCGTGGCTCTCATCGAAGAACGTCACCATCAGATCCTTCCATTTGGCCGTGAGGATGACGAGCGACACGATGCCGATGATTGCCAGTTGCAGCGTGTCGGCGGGCGTGATGGCGAGAATATTGCCAAGCACGATCGTCTGGATATTCACCGAGGTCGGCGACAGCGACACCATGAAGAGGCCGAGCCCGAAGAAGGAGGTGAAGATCAGTCCGATGATGGCGTCCTCTTTCAGCCGGGTGCGCTGGTTGAGGAACAGCATCGCGCCGGCCGCGAGCGTGCCGGAGAAGAACGCGCCGAGCGAAAAGGGAAGGCCGAGCATATAGGCGCCGGCGACGCCCGGAACGATCGAGTGGGAAAGCGCGTCGCCTATCAGTGACCAGCCTTTCAGCATCAGATAGGACGACAGGAAGGCGCAGACCGCGCCGACCAGAGCGCTCACCCACATGGCGTTGAGCATATAGCCGTAGGTAAAGGGTTCTGAGAGTGCGGCGATCATTTGCCGTCCGCCTCTGGATCGGTCTCAGGTTTGGCCGGCTGCGATACCATGTGGCCCTTGGCGCCGTACATGACCAGCGGCCGCTCGTCGTCGCTGATGACGGAAAGCTGACGCGGATCGGCATCATCGTGCAGGTTTTCGCCACCGAGCACGAAATGGCGAAGCACGCCGCCGAAGGCGAGTTCGAGGTTTTCCCGGGTGAAGGTGGTGTCGGTCGGGCCGTAGGCGAGCACGGTATTTTTCAGAAGCACGGTGCGATCGCAGAATTCCGGCACGCTGCCGAGATTGTGGGTGGAGACCAGCATGACCCGGCCTTCGTCACGCAGCCCGGTCAACAGGCGAATGATGGCATCCTCGGTCTTGACGTCGACGCCGGTAAAGGGTTCGTCAAGCAGGATGACGCGGCCGTCCTGCGCAAGTGCGCGGGCGAGGAAGACGCGCTTCTTCTGACCGCCGGACAACTCGCCGATCTGCCGCTTGCGGAAATCACTCATGCCGACCCGGGCAAGTGCGGCCTCGACTGCCTCATGATCGGTCTTCTTGGGGATACGCAGCATGTTCATGTGGCCGTAGCGGCCCATCATCACCACGTCCTCGACTAGGACCGGGAAGTTCCAGTCGACCTCTTCGGCCTGCGGCACATAGGCAACCAGGTTTTTTTTCAGTGCTTCTGGCACCGAAAGGCCGAGGATGGAGATTTCTCCGCGCGCCAGCCTGGCGAACCCCATGATCGCCTTGAACAGGGTCGACTTGCCGCTGCCGTTGACACCGACCAGTGCCGTGATGGTCCCGGTCGGGATCTCGAACGAGGCGTCGCGCAGCGCGCGATGGCCGTTGCGATAGGTGACCGTGACGCCTGAGGCACGGATACCGCTACCCGCTTCACCCGACGCCGGCGCTTCGCTGGGCTGGGTTTTCACCTGAAGGTTCATTGCGACAGGCCTTTCGCGATGGTTTCGGACGTGACGCGCAAGAGGTCGACATAGGTCGGAACCGGACCGTCCGCTTCGCTGAGTGAATCAACATACAGCACGCCGCCGTATTTTGCCCCTGTCTCGCGCGCGACCTGCTGGGCAGGGTCCGGAGAAATCGTGCTTTCCGAGAAGACAACCGGAATGTTGTTGGCGCGGACCGCGTCAATCACCTTGCGCACCTGCTGTGGCGTACCCTGCTGGTCAGCGTTGATCGGCCAGAGGTAGAGTTCCTTCAGGCCGAAGTCGCGGGTCAGATAGCTGAAGGCACCTTCGCTCGAGACCAGCCAGCGCTTCTCCTCTGGGATCTTGGCGATCTCGGCCCGGATGGGATCGATCGTCGCTGCGATCTTCTTCTTGTAGGCCTCCGCATTGGCCTTGTAGGTCTCGGCATTGGCCGGGTCGTATTTCACGAAGGCGTCGCGGATATTGTCGACATAAATCAACGCGGCCGAGGGCGACATCCAGGCATGGGGGTTCGGCTTGCCGGTATACGGACCTTCGGCGATGCCCATCGGCTCGACGCCCTCGGACACGACGGCCCCCGGGATGTCGTCAAAGTTCTGGAAGAACTTCTCAAACCAGAGCTCGAGGTTGAGGCCGTTCCACAGGATCAGCTTGGCATCGTGCGCCTTCAGGATATCGCGCGGAGTCGGCTGATAGTTGTGGATCTCGGCTCCGGGTTTGGTGATCGATTCAACGATGGCGGCGTCACCCGCAACGTTCTTTGCCATGTCTGCAATCACCGTGAAGGTGGTGACTGCCTTGAATTTCTCCTGCGCCCATGCGGCACCCGGAGCGATCGCGAAAACTGCCAGTGCTGTTGCCGCCGCCAGGATCGCGCGCCTCGTCTGATCGATCATTCCATACTCCCTGCTTGTGGTCGCTGACAGGACTAGGTGAATGGTTTGCATAAGTCAATGCAAATGAGAAGCATTCGCAACTAGCTATTTTCAAACTTGTAACCCTTGGCTAGTGTTGAGCCATGAAACAGAACAAGAATCGCGTTGAGGAACTGGAAGGCGTCCTGCGGGACGGCGGCGTGCGCGTGACGCGCCAGCGGGCAGCGATCCTGAAGATCCTTGCCATCGCCGAAGACCACCCGGATGCAAGCGAATTGCACCGCCGGGCGAAAGAAATCGATGCAACCGTCTCGCTCTCAACAGTCTACAGAACGCTTTCAGCGCTTGAGCAACAGGGCGTCGTGCATCGCCATGCTTTCGAAAGCGCCACTGCCCGCTTCGAAACCGCCGATGCGCCACATCACGATCACCTGATCGATATCGATACGGGTGCGGTCATCGAATTCCGCTCCGACAAGATCGAGCAATTGCAGGCGGAAATCGCCGCAGAACTTGGCTACGATCTTGTGCGTCACCGGCTGGAGCTCTACTGCCGCAAGCGCAAGGACTGACTGGCGTCGGTCCGAACATTGAGACAACCGCGAAGAAAATGGCGGCTAACCGTGCGATTGGCCTTGAGGCCCCCGAGCTGGGCAAGATCGATGGTGTCTGGATTCACCGCTGAGACCAGCTGATCAATGCGGGCTTTTCGGCAGCCACAAACCGCTCCACCGTGCAGGATGGCTATTCCGGTGCTGCTGCCTATGCGCGTCCAGAAGGACCGACAAGAATATTGGACGTGTCCACAAGCTGCTCGTTGACGGTTGTCTGCGGTCGATTGTTGGCGACCGGAACGGCATGGCGAAGATGTTGCAAGGAGGCCCTATTCCCGCATCAGCCGAGCGATTATTCCGGCGTTCTGGGGGAAAAGTGCCGAAAGTGTCTGGCGGTTTGTTTCGATCATGTCTTCAAGCTCCCAGCCTGGGGACACGACTTCGCTGACGAGCCCATAATCTCCGGATTCCAGCTCCAGCGCCTTCCATGTACCGCCTGCGACGGCAAGTTGCAGGCGTTGACCGTTTTCGATATCCGGGCCTAGCACGATCTTTTCATAGGCCCCATCGGGATGGATCAGATGATAGGTGACGGGATCGCCTTTCAAGTGGAACTGGATGCCATCCGAATGCTTGCTGTGAAACGCCACCGGCGGCGAGGCATCATCCAGCATGAAATAGATCGCGGTCATGGCGAGGCGTTCGCCGCGTGCGGTGACAATTTTCGTGGCGGCATCAGGCCGGAATGTTTCGGCGAAATAACCGCCTTCGAAATGCGGTGTGAGGCCGAGCGTGCGGATGACGTCTTGTTTTTTCATGATGAATCCTGCTCGTCAGCCGCCGGCACGGCAGCAAGCGTCCCACTCGGTGAGAAATCCCATGATTTCGAGCGAATCGGCGAGCCGAGGCGAAGGCCTGGGGGCTTGTTTGAGCCCGTCGCGGAGGGCGGCCTCTGTGGTCAA
Source organism: Pararhizobium sp. A13 (assembly GCF_040126305.1). NCBI lineage: Bacteria > Pseudomonadati > Pseudomonadota > Alphaproteobacteria > Hyphomicrobiales > Rhizobiaceae > Pararhizobium > Pararhizobium sp. A13. The sequence goes on from NZ_CP149511.1 coordinate 773,669, forward strand.
TACCTGGTGCTGAAAGGCGTCAAGCCCGGTTGAGACGATTTGATCAGGCGCTTTGCCGTAGATTTCCACCTCGATGATATTGTCGCCGGCGACGGGAAGCCAAGGGTTGGTCTTGAAGCGAGCAACGCCCTTGTCGCCGTAGATGGCAAAATTCCACGCCATGCCGAAACTGTCGGTCGATTGCAGCGTGGCGAGCACACCGTTCGAGAACCAGGCGGATACCGCCGCATCGCTGATATTGCCGTCCGTCTCAGACATATTGCCGTGGCCCGCAATTTTCCGGAGACCGAACGCGTCATCGCCGAAAGCTGTCTGCATGACATAATGCAGGAGCGATGCCGGATAGCAACCGAGGTTGAAAAGCGTGCCGCCGCCTGCGGGATTGACGAATTTCGCGATATCGGCCGCATAGAGGCCGTTGATCGACCTGAGTTGTCCAAGGCGGCCTGATCGCAGGATCGCACCCAATTCGGCGATCACGGGATGATTGAGATACATCAGCCCTTCCATGAAGAACACGCCGGAGGTCCGAACGGCATCGGCGAGGGTGTGAGCGTCAGCCATGGTCACGGTCAGCGATTTTTCCGAAACGATCGCCTTGCCGCGCTTGGCCGCGGCGATCACCGCGCTGTGGTGAACATTGTTCGGCAGTCCGACGTAGACGATATCGATATTGTCATCACCGAGCAGAGTGCCGATATCACCATAACCCTTTGCGATTCCGTGACGGCTTCCGAACGCTTCGAGCCGGCCGGGATCACGGCCCATCACCGCTTCGAGGCTTGAGTTTTCGCTGGACGCGATGGCTTCAGCCATGGTGTCTGAAATGAAGCTTGTTCCGAGAATTCCCCAACGCAACATTTGGTATTTTCCCTTAGCGATTGAGATCGAGATAGGCAGAAGCGACGTGCGCATCGATGTCGGCCGGCACCGGAACCACACAGGAGGTATGATCGAGCTTGCCGCCCGCGACCCGTTCGAGACAGCGCGCCTGCAGGGCAAAGCCCAGATCCATCGATTCGATCGAGTTTCCAAGCGGACGGGGGCCGGCGAGATTGGCCATATGCCCATCGCCGAGGATGTGGATTTTCCGGCCATCATCCAAATGCAGGGTTTCTATGCCATCGACAGCATAGGTATCGACCGCGTTGACCCTCGCCACGGCTTTGATGCCATTGACATCGATTTCAGTCGGGAAGTGCCCGCCATTGATGAGAATGACACCATCCTTGAACAGCGGCAGGTCGGCAGCCGTGACGATATTGGCAAAGCCGGTGACGGTGACGATCACATCGGCGGAGGCGATGGCCTGGTTTCTGAGCGGCGTCGAAAAGCCATCGAGATGGGCCTCAAGAGCAGTGACAGGATCGACATCGACCACGCTGACATTGCTATAGGCACTGCGGAAACAGGCGGCAGTTCCCTTGCCACATGCGCCATAGCCGAAAACGGTCACACGCTTGCCATTGGTCGAGCGATTGGTGAAGCGCATATAGCTCTCAAACAGCGACTGGCCGACGGCGTGGCGGTTTTCGGCAAACTGCTTGATCGGGCTGTCATTGATGACAAGGATCGGCAGTCCGATCGCCTCGCGCATCGGCGCGAGACGCCGGCGTCCGGATGTCGTTTCCTCAGTGCCGCCCAGCAAGTTCTTATAGGGACACTCGGCGACGCGGGCGAAAAGATCGCCGCCATTGTCGAGCAGTAAGTCTGGCCGGCGGTCGAGCAGAGTGTCGATGAAACCGCGATGCGCCGTCGTATCTGTGGTCTGCTCGCCGATGACGTCGATCTGGTGCTGTTTAAGGTATTCCACGGTCGCAGGCTGAGTGCTGTTGAGATTGCCGGTCACGACGAGATTGGCTCCGCCGGCCCGCAATGTCATCAGAAGGGCGACGGTCTTGGGTTCCAGGTGAATGGCGGTGCCGATTGTCAGGCCCTGGAAAGGCTTTGTGCGGGAGAATTCCTCGCCGATTGCCGTCAACAGCCGGCAACTGTCCGCCACCCATTCGATCCGCGAAAGCTGGTGTTGTCGGGTCATGGCTTTTGTCTCCGCTGGGCCCAGGCGCGCTGCCGGTATTTCTGCGGATGTTCCCTAACGTGCGAAGCCGGTGGTCAAAAGGGACATAAAACTGCGGTAGCGGGTAGATTTCCTGTTCACGCGGGATCGTCCGCGTGGCCTTCCCGACGCAGCCAACTCGCCAGAAGAGCTATCGCCTTGCTCTTGCGATCGGCGTCGCGGCAGCACAGCCTGTAGCCGACCGGGCGGGATGCAAAGCCGAAAGGCGCTGTCAGCGCCCCGCTGGCGAGTTCCAGCTCGATGGAGGCACGCGGTGCTATTGTTACGCCAAGGCCCGCCTTCGCCGCGCCGATTGCCAGCGTCAGGTCATCGATCTCGATCCGCTTCACAAAGCGCGACGGGCGCGTGCCGCTTTCGCGGAACCAGTCATCCCAGAGGTAAGGCACATCGCGCGCCACCAGCGCTGTGGCATTTTCGAGCCAATTGGCAAGATCGGCATCAGGCGGGGCGAGGCATGAGGAGCTTGAGACGGGGCCGAATGCATCGACCATGAAGGCGGTCGCTGCGATGTCGGGCAAAGGACGGTATTCGCCGCCGGCAATCATGGCGTCGAGGTCGGGCGCGTCGGCGAGCGTGCGGGTGACGGCGATCGGCACGACATCGATTTCCAGATCGCGAAGATCAGCATGGATGCGCGGCAGTCGCGGCATCAGCCAGGAAAGGGCCATAGGCATGGGTACCCCAAGCCGAAGGCGTGTCTTGCGATCTCGTTGCTGGACCTCCTCTGCCGCGCGGGAAACGATCGCGAAGGCAATTCCAACTGCATCGGCAAAACGAAGTCCGGCGGCGTTGAGCGTCACACGGCCACCCTTACGGATGAAGAGAGCCGCGCCGAAATACTCCTCAAGGCCTTGAAGCTGCTGCCTTACCGCTCCCGGCACCACACCGAGATCCTGGGCCGCGGCACGCAGGCTGCCGCAGCGGGCAAGTGCATCGAAGGCACGAAGTGCGTTGAGCGGTGGCAACGGATGCTTCAGGTTCAAAGAGGGCTCTCTGCAGGGCGGCGGCGCGTCTAGCCGTATTTCTTGTCCGGAAACGCTGGAAAGGAAAGGCAAATATTTGAACCGCCGGACACCTGTGACATAGCCAGCTAGAATGAGCAGGGCGCTCGACCCGTGCGGGGAGCGCCCTGTCAGACCCTGACAACCGCGCGCGACAGACAAGCTGCGCGGCAAGCGATTATCAAAACGGGACCCGGGCGAGCTCGAAGAAATAAATCCGATCGTCAGCGTTGATCGTCATCGCCCCCATGATCCTGCGCTCATCGATCCTGCGAAAATGATCGACGATAGGTTGGTCGTCATAGACCATCGCGGCACTCGCCTCGCCCTGAAACGACATGGTTTTCAAGGAAGCCACCGGGCCTTTCGCTCGAAGTCCATGCTGAAGATACGAAAACAGGTTTCGCGTGGCACGCATCCTGCCGACCATATGGAAACGGAGGACCAGGCGAAGCGGTATTCTCGCCGGGTCGATCGCAATCAGCTTCCGCTCGTCGAAGCGAAACAGCAGCGCATCGGCGCGCATGTCCGGCGTGAACCGCTTGCCGAACCAGCCGAGGTTTTCCAGCACGCCGTCAAAAGGGTGGCCTGACGGAATGCCCCTACCGGTCCATAGCCCGATCATCTCGCGCGGCTCGATAGGTGGCAAGCTTTGAAATTCCTCAAGCGCTTTCTGCATCTGCGGGCTGCTCAATCCGGACGCTCCTCTCACAACGACATGACCTACGCGGTGTCGCCCTGCTGTTCTTCGCTGCGCTGCTTGGCGCGCCACTTTGATCTGGCAGTTTGCCGTGCGGTCCGCAATTCCTCCCGGGTCGGTAGCCACCAGCCCCGGTCGAGCTCTTCTGGTCCCGGAGGTGTTCGCGCAGGCCAGGTCGTCACCAGTTCTTCCAGCGAACCGGCTCGCCACGACGCCCAAACATGCTCCTCGTTTTGCCCTACGGGAAAATAGAACGTGCTGACAGTCACAGGATCTGCCAACTCGCCATCCGAGCCGGTGAAGAAAACGACACCAGCATGCGTGCTGATCGCGCGCTCGAACGGCGGGAGATCGTCAGCGGGCACAGGATAGCGTTTTCGCCGGCGCTCCCTCAATCTCACCTTCGAGGCCTCCTCTTCATCCGTACCCTTGATTGCCTCACGGCGCGCTTTCCTCACCTCGGGTTCATTGCGCTCGGCCGCCGCCTCGATCGCCGGCCACCGTCGGCGCAGTTCGTCGTATGATCGGTAAGGCACAGTCCAAAGTCGGCGATCGGGATCCCATCGCGCAAAGGGAATTTCTCTGATCTCGTTCACAATGGTCCGCGAGTAGGGTGTGCGGATGTGGAAGGCTGAAGGGGCTGCTTCGAGATAGCGGCTTTCGATCGGTTCGAATGCGAACGCATCCCTACCCTTATCGTCAGCGAAAGCGTCGGCCTCGGCTTCCATCTCAGCCAGCCAGCGACTGATGCGCCTCTCGGCAGTGCGGCCAGGCACGAACCAGGCGTGCAGACTGTCGCTCCAGCGTGCGCGTGGGAAAGACTTGCGAAAACGCTGCACGGTCATGCGATCGTGCGGCAAGTCGGTCGTTGCGCCGACACGCGGTTCAGCTTGGACTTTGTCGTTCGGTTCCTTTTCCATGGTGCCTTCCCGCAGCAATGCGGCCTTTGTTTTGGCCGTATTTTGCTCGAACGCTCATGCTGCCTGCCTGGATTTCCCGCGACGCATGATCGCCTGTTCCAGCGGCCGCTGACCATCGCAGTAATCCTGCCACGCGGAGCTTTTTACAAGAAGCACAGGGACAGTGCGGACCGTGAACTGCTTGGGGTCGAGGTCAGACTTTACCTGCGTCCATGTCAACGGCATCGACACGGTGGCGTCCGGCCGCGCCCGGGGCGAAAGCGGAGCGACAGCCGTCGCCATACGATCGTTGCGCAGATAGTCCAGGAAGATACGACCCTCACGCTGGTTCTTTGCCATCTTGATCAGATAGGGATCCGGATTGTCACGTGCCATCTGCTTGCAGACGTCATGAGCAAAGCCCTTCGCTCTGTCCCAGCTGAGTTTCTTGCTTTTCCCGACGGTAAGCGGCGTCACAATATGCAGTCCCCTGCCACCCGTCGTCTTGCAGAAGCTCACCAGGCCCAGTTCCTCCAGCCGGTCGCGGATTTCGCGAGCGGCTTCGACGACGGTGGAGAACTCGACGTCAGGTCCAGGATCGAGGTCGAACACCAGACGGCCGGGCACTTCCGGCTGACCAGGCTCACAGTTCCAGGGATGAAGCTCGACGCCGCCGATCTGGGCGATAGCCGCAAGACCTTCGACGCGTGCCCGCTTGGCGCTCCCCGGCGGCAAGACCCGTGTGCTGTCTCACACCGCATCCGCCTCGACGTCGCCATTCTGCATTATGAATGGCTTCGGCTTCCTGCCTTTTCCGGATGCGATAGCCTCCATCGTCCTGCCGGAAGCCACCGACGTATCGTTTTCCTCGAGCACGGCCGCTCCGTTCTCCTCGACCGAGAAGTCGTCATGATGCTTGATCAGCAGCCAGTTCGTGCGTTTGCCGCCATCGCGGTCATGGCGCATGCGCACGAGGACGAAGCTGCCATGGAGCCGCTTGCCTTCCAGCGTAAACTTGAAATCACCTTTGGCGAGCGCCTCCTCCGGCGTCTTCATTCCTTCCGGCTCCCAGTAGCCGCGATCCCACAGCATCACTGTGCCGCCGCCATACTGGCCCTTCGGGATGGTGCCTTCGAAATCCCCGTAGTCAAGTGGGTGATCTTCCACCTCCACGGCCAACCGCTTGTCCTGCGGATCGAGCGACGGGCCTTTGGTGACGGCCCAGGATTTAAAGACCCCGTCGAGTTCGAGCCGAAGGTCATAATGGAGGCGGGTAGCATCGTGCTTCTGGATGACAAACCGTCGGCGGTTCGACGGCTTGACCTCAGCCTCGCCACTCGGTTCGCCTGTCTTCTTGAAATCGCGCTTGGCGCGGTACTTCGACAGATTATCGGTCATGAACTCCCGGTTCCTCCCAATCTGGCAAAAAGAGCGGAGCCGGCTTGTCCCATCGGCTCCCACCATGGACCTAGCGACCCCGCTACGCGGATCGCGCCGGCGTCACCGAAACTACGTTGAACGGCGGCGATCTGACTGGCTGCGATATCCGCCGAGACCTCAATGTCGCCTTCGAGGGCTGCGTCTTCTCGGTCGCCCTCTTCATGGGAAGCGTCGCCGCCTGATGGCGCCAAGCCGGCGATATTTCGATCGGTTGTAGATTGAACGAAGATGTCGGGCCTCGATATGCCGTGCTGTTGAACCAGGTGTTCGACCGCAAGGTCGGCGGCCTGACGTGTCTCGAAAATCGCCCCGATCGTGGTGGTGCTGTCGTCCGCAATTGGACTGTCTCCTGCTTGTTGATGGTCACAGGATCAGAACGCCTTAGCGAGCCAGTAGTTTCACCGCATTCAGGGCCGGGTAAATGGGATTGTTGATATCGCCGCGAAGACGGCTATGTTCTCTCTTTGTTTCGGTGTAAACCTTCAAAGGAGACGCCGAGTCCGCAGCCTTTTTTGCTGAAGCCGCCATGAACGATATGAGCATCATTCCAGTCCGGAAAATCGTCCACGTGGACATGGATGCCTTTTACGCGTCGGTCGAACAGCGCGACAACCCGGAACTCCGTGGCAAGCCGCTTGCCGTCGGCGGATCTGCCGCACGCGGCGTGGTGGCGGCCGCAAGCTATGAGGCGCGCGCCTTTGGTGTCCATTCAGCTATGCCGTCGGTCACCGCGAAGCGCAAATGCCCGGAGCTGATTTTTGTGCCGCCGCGCTTTGACGTCTACAAGGCGGTTTCCCAGCAAATCCGCGAAATCTTCGCCGAATATACGCCGCTGATCGAGCCGCTATCGCTCGACGAGGCCTATCTCGATGTGACGGAAAACCTCAAGGGCATGGAAATCGCCACCGAAATTGCCCAGGAGATCCGCGCCAAGATCAAGCAGGTCACCGGGCTCAACGCTTCGGCCGGGATCTCCTACAACAAGTTTCTCGCCAAAATGGCCAGCGACCTCAACAAGCCCAACGGCCAGGCTGTCATCACGCCGAAGAACGGCCCAGGCTTTGTCGAAACCTTGCCCGTCAAGAAATTCCACGGGGTGGGGCCGGCGACCGCCGAGCGCATGCGCAAATACGGGATCGAGACTGGGCTTGATCTGAAATCGAAGTCACTCATCTTCCTGCAGGAGCATTTCGGGAAGTCCGGTCCTTATTTCTATGGCATCGCCCGTGGCATTGACGAGCGCCAGGTCAAACCCGACCGCATCCGCAAATCTGTGGGAGCGGAAGACACATTCGTGGAGGATATCGATGAGCTCGAACGCGCCACGGCTGAATTGAAGCCGCTTGCCGAGAAGGTCTGGCGTTACTGCGAGGCGCAGGGCATCAGCGGCAAGACTGTGACCGTGAAAATCAAATACTCGGACTTCACGCAGGCGACTCGCAGCCGGACCAGCATCATTCCTTATGCGGGAGTTACCGATGTGCTTGACGCCGCATCCGGACTTCTGGCGACCGTCTATCCGTTCAAACGATCCGTGCGCCTTTTGGGTGTGACGCTGTCATCCCTGACAAACGATCGAAGCGACGATCTGCAAGATCGGCAGCAACTCGATCTTAATTTGTGACCATGAAGGTCCGAAACGACAGACAGAGTCCAGAACATGCGCAGTTCCCGCATTCGCGTCATCGATCTCGAAACCGCAGGCAACGGGCCGAACGATGTCTGTGAAATCGGCTGGCAGGATGTTATCCTTGGACCGGATGAGCGTTGGCACGTGGACGATGAACGCGGCGCGTTGCTGATCAATCCCGGCCGCCCGATCTCGCCTGAGACGATGGCAATCCACCACATTATGGACTTCCAGGTCGCATCGGCACCCTATTGGAAGGATGTCGCATCGAGCGTTCTTCGCCCTGACGAAGGCGTGACTGCCTTGGCTGCGCATCGAGCGGCCTTTGAACAGCGGTACTGCACTTCCCGGCTTTCGGGCGGAGCACCATGGATCTGCACCTGGAAATGCGCCCTGCGCGTATGGCCACATCTTCCACGGTTTTCCAATCAAATGCTTCGCTATCAGCGCATGCCGGAAGGACTGGAACACGAAATCGGATTGCCGGCCCATTGAGCCATGCCGGATGCCTACGTCACAGCGCATCACCTACGCGACCTCCTGAACGAGGCTTCGCTCGAGCGGCTTCTGGCGTGGAGCAGTGAACCGGGTCTCTTGCCGCGGGTGCCGTCTGGACCAAGCCGAGGCAAAGGCTGGGATCGGCTCAGCTTGGACACGTTGCATGAATTTTCACGGGACCGGGACGTCGATATTCGTTTCAGCGCTCAGACCGAAATGGCCCGCCGCGGCGAAGATCAAAAACCCGTTCCGCCAGAGTCAGCGCAGCGAACGCTGCTCTAGGGCGTGTTGAGATTCACCGTGAGTTTTGGGAGCGGGAATGACGAAGAGCCAGGCGGCCGACCGCGAGACGACTTCATGACCCTCCCGTGCTCGCGCCCAGGGTCACGAGAAGCTCGTCCAGCTGTTCGAACTGCTCGGGCATCCCATCCTCCATCCCGGCTATGGCTTCGTCGAGAGCTTCCTTCGAGGGATAGAGTTCGTGCAGGATCAGCAGCGTCTTGTCGCCTTTTTCCTCGAAGGTCACCGTGGTCACTGCTGCGTCATCACTTTCCTCATTCGTCCAGACGAGGCGCGCGTTCGGTATCACTTCGATGTACTTACCAAAGAATACCATAGGCTCTGAGGCGTCTTGGCCAAACGCAACACGGTAGCCGCCTCCGACACGAACATCCATCTCGCAGGAAAGCAGAGGCACGCCCGTCGACTTCGGTGCCCACCACCGCATGAACAGCTCGGGCTTGGTCCACGCCTCGTACACGATGCGCGCCGGGCCGTTGAAGATTCGCGCAACGACCAGCTCACGCTCGGACTTCCGTTCGATCGTCGTGCGGTTATTCATGGGAGTGGATTCACTATCTTTTTTTTGGTCCATCGACTTTCTCCTTCCGGTTCAATTCCTCGACAACCTTGTCCAACTCATCGAAGCGTGCGTCCCAGAGTTGGCGGTACCTCTCGATCCATGCCGCCTCTTCCTCCAGTCGGCGTAGGCCGAGCTTGCAGGTCCGCACGCGCCCGATTTTCTCCGTAGTGACGAGTCCCGCCTGCTCCAAGACGCCGACGTGCTTTTTCATGCCCGTGAGGGTCATGTGGAACTTCTCGGCAAGCTCCGTGATCGAAGCATCTGCACGTCCGAGCTGCTCGAGAACGCCGCGTCGTGTGACGTCTGAGAGCGCGGCGAACGAGGCATCGAGACGGGGTCGAATATACTGAACCATGTGGTTCAGTATATAACTCACGGATTGGCGGGATGCAAGGGGAGACCGAACGCGCTGCGCGCCGGTCGCCACGGCATGCGCCATTCGATCGGCAAATAGCCGTTCAGGCCTTAAGGCCCATCACTAAGGGGCACGGATATGCGGTAGAAAGATCAAACCATGAACTTCGACCTGCTTCCGGTCCCCTATTGGGGCCACAGTCGAAGGTCGTTGAAGGGTGGTGGCAACCGGACATGGAAAGCCGAGAAAACAGCACGCAGAATGCGGAAGCCTTCCCTCATGCAGGTTCATATTCTTGGTAGTTGACTCGCTCGACTCTTTCCTGTACCAATCGGTAAACTGTTTACCAGTTGGTACACCGCGCTGTAGAAAAGGAGAAAGATCATGCCTGAACAACGCCCGCCGCTGCCGCCATTCACCCGCGAAACCGCCATCCAGAAGGTTCGGGGTGCAGAAGATGGCTGGAACAGTTGCAATCCCGAACGCGTATCACTTGCCTATACGGTTGACAGCTACTGGCGTAACCGCTCGACATTCGTACAGGGGCGTGAGGCCATTGTCGCCTTCCTGGCTGGCAAGTGGCGCCGGGAACTCGACTATCGGCTGATCAAGGAGCTTTGGGCCTTCACCGACAACCGTATCGCCGTCCGTTTCGCCTATGAATATCATGATGACTCTGGTAACTGGTTCCGAGCCTATGGCAATGAAAACTGGGAATTCGACGAGAACGGCCTGATGCAAAAGCGCTTTGCCTGCATCAATGATTTGCCCATCCAAGAATCCGAAAGGAAGTTCTTTTGGGACCGCTCCGGGCCACGCCCGGCCGATCATCCGGGCCTGTCGGATTTGGGATTGTAATCTATGGCAAAAACCGTTGCCGAACGCTCGGACGCCATTCCGGTCCTTGCCGAGATCTTCCGCGAACATGGCTTCGAGGGAGCGAGCCTGTCGATCATCGGCGAAAAGACCGGGCTTGGCAAAGGCAGCCTCTATCACTTCTTTCCCGGGGGGAAGGAAGAGATGGCGGCAGCCGTCCTGAACGAAATCGACACATGGTTCGAGAATCACATCTATCGTCCGTTGCGCGAGGCCGAAGACTCGCGCACGGCGATCAGCGCGATGTGCCGCACGGTGGCGGATTATTTCGATTCCGGCCGGCGCGTCTGCCTGGTCGGCGCCTTTGCCCTCGACAATGTCCGCGATCGCTTTACCGACCAGATCAGGGTCTATTTTGCCGACTGGAAAGCCGCTCTTGCAGCGGCGTTGCAAAGGGCTGGCCACGATGAAGCCAAGGCTTCCGAACTTGCCGAAGAGGCCGTAATCAGCATTCAGGGCGGGCTCGTAGTCGCCCGCGCGCTTGGCGATCCATCATTGTTTGAACGGGCGATGACGAAGGCCGAGGAGCGGCTCTTGGCATAGAGGCTGATCGGACCATTGGGGTGGTCAGCTTGGTTCATCCCGCGATCCGTGGCTGTCTCTGATAAGATTGGGACACGCCCAGGGACGTGTTGGTGCAACCTTAGCTTTCTTTTCTTCGATCGAAATGGACAGATTGAGATCGATAAAATTAACCTAAAGTTTTCGTAAATTCTGACAGCGCAAGCATGTCCTCGTTCGCCGCTCAGTTTGAGAGCACGTCAACCTCACCGGCTTCTCTTCCTGGGACACCGAGCAGCAGATGCCGGAAGACATCAAACCCCTGCGGCTAATGCGTGCGCATCGTCAAACAGACGGCTGGCAGGTCTGTCGCATACAAGCTGCCGATCGCCCCCGCATGACACGCGACCAATGATGCCTGTTTCACCGGATTGTCGTCGGGGACCATAGATGGTGTGCGGGAATCGTCGTAATCTACGCGAGCCCCGGCATCCTATAGCCAACCTCCCGTGAAGCCGGCCCGACGCAGCCCAGTCACGATCGGCTGGCACCGGCGCACGATGTTCCAGAGCAGGCCAGTCCGATAGTTTTCGATCATCAGCACGACGGGGCCTTGATCTATGCCGAAATGATAGGGGCTGACCCACCATCCCGTCTCGCTGTCTTCCATCGCGTATGTTTGATTGAATGATGGCTTGAACCCGTAAAGACGCGTCATTCCCAAATTCATTTGCGCAAAGGTCCTGACGGTCGGAATGACGATTTCCGGAGCGAAAGGCAATGAAGCCACGACCACCCATGGCGAGACGGTGCCATCGTCCGGTCCGAAGGGCGCGCCGCGGGCGATATAGTCGAAGTACTCCATTTCCACGCCATCGATCTTCGTCTTCATCCAGCCAGGTCCGTCGCTTGCGGTGAAACCCCAGCAGTGCTCACCATAGCCGATAAAGTTCATTGGATTGCGAATGGCATACTCCTGCTGCACGTAGGTCGCATGGCGGCTGTTCTGGAAGTAGTCGCTGTCGTGGTCTCGCATGAATTCGTCGCGGATGCCGCGGAAATCGATCCACATATGCGAGAGTTGGTGGGTGAAGAGCGGTCCCGAGTAGAGCAGTTCGCGCCCGTAGATGTTTCTCCATTCGTAGCTTTCGGTATAGGCGGAATACGCCTCGGGCGGCAGTGGATGGGCCGGCGACCCCAGCCCTAGGATGTAAAGCAGCAGGCCCTCGTCGTATCCGCGCCAGCGATAGGGAATGAACCCGCTTTCCGGTCGCCATCCGTGGGTCAGAGTTAGTCCGTGATCACAAGCCCAATTCCAGTCCGCCCGTTCGTAGAGCGCATTGGCAAGCTGTCGAATTTCGACCTCATCGGCAGTCTCGCCGTCAAAGTAGGTAGCTACGGTCAATGCTCCGGCGAACAGGAATGCTGAATCGATGGTGGACAATTCACACTGCCAAACCCGGCGGCCCGTCTCCACATCGAGGAAATGATAGAAGAAGCCCTTGTACCCCGACGTGTCAGGTTCCGGCCCCTGGGGGCATCCCAGCAGAAATGCCAGTCGCTTTCGGGCGATCTTGGCTGCAAACTTCCGGATTATGATGCCGCGCTCCACGACGACCGGAATCGTTGCCAGTGCCATCCCGATTGCGGCGATACTTGCCGGAGCATCGGGCTGGGTCTTATCGCGAACAAGCCCATTGTCGGGATTGGTGCAATGAAGATAGTACAGCAGCGTCGTGAACTGCAGCCGGCCGAGGTCCTGTTCGGTCGGCGTCCGACGCAGCTCAGGGTCTGTCGAGAGCATTTGGGACATATGCTTATCCAAGGATTACGCGCACATCGTGCAAACGATCGTCACTGGCAAGCTGCACCTTGTGATCGGTCAGCGGTTGGCCATCCAGCAAAAGCGAACGTACCCCTCCGCAAACTCCCGCCTTGTTGTCTACGTGGATGCGGTATGTGGCCGACCCATACCTGTAGTTCAGCTCATACTCCGGCCAATATGTCGGAACGCATGGTTCAATCGAGAGAACCTGGTCTTGCTTCCGAAAACCAAGGATGGCCTCTAGCGCCACGCGATACAGCCAGGCGGCCGATCCCGTATACCACGTCCAGCCACCGCGTCCGGTATGTGGCGGCGCGCCATAGACGTCGGCACTGACGACGTAAGGCTCGACCATGTAATGCTGCGCGTCCTGCATCGTCGAAGCATGATTGATCGGATTGATCAGGTTCCAAAGCTCCACGGCCCGATCGCCGTCACCTTGAAGCGCGGTAGCCAGCACAACCCAGGCTGCCGCATGGGTATATTGACCGCCATTTTCCCGTATGCCAGGAACATAGCCCTTGATGTAGCCGGGCTGCAGCGACCCCTTGTCGAACGGCGGGTCGAACAACTGGATCAGCTTGTCCTGCCGGCGCACAAGCCTTTCATGGACCGCGCTCATCGCCTTCGACGCACGCACCTTGTCGGCCTCGCCGGAGATGACGGCCCAGGCCTGAGGGAGGGCATCAATCTGGCATTCGTCGTTCGAGGATGACCCGAGAGGCGCGCCATCGTCAAAATAGGCTCGGCGATACCAGGCGCCGTCCCAGGCGTGCGCTTCCAATGCAGCGCGCAGTCCTTCAGCTCTTTCGAGGCACCACGTTGCGCGTGTTTGGTCTCCACGCGAAGACGCGATCGCCACGAATGATTTCAGTACAGTGAGGAAGAACCAGCCGTTCCAGACGCTTTCCCCTCTGCCGTGGGCCCCGACCTTGTTCATACCATCATTCCAGTCGCCCGTTCCCATGAGCGGCAAGCTGTGCCGGCCAAGCCGGAAACCATGTTCCAGCGCACGGATGCAGTGTTCGTAGATGGTACCGGTCTGTTCGCTGAATTCCGGTTTGCCGAAGTCCTCGTCCTGTCCCTCTTTCAGGATCGGCGATGTGATGAAAGGTACGTGCTCTTCCAGCAGGCCGGTATCGCCAGTGGTCGAAACATAGTGGTGAACCACGAAAGGCAGGAAATACAGGTCGTCGGTCATGCGCGTGCGCACCCCGGCACCCGACGGAGGGTGCCACCAGTGCTGTACGTCTCCCTCCGTGAATTGGCGCGCTGCTGCTCGCAGAATATGCGCGCGTGTTTCGTTCGGCGCACTGTGGACCAATGCCATCACATCCTGCAGCTGGTCCCTGAAGCCGAACGCGCCACCGGACTGATAGAAGGCAGAGCGCGCCCAGACGCGACAAGACAGAACCTGATACAGCAGCCAGCGATTCATCATCAGATCGAAGGCGCGGTCCGGTGTCTTGACCTCGATTGCATTGAGGATACCGTCCCACTGGCGAGAAACGATGGCAAGGCTGTCTCGCGCGTGTCCTGGCTCGGCATATTCCCGCACGAGGGTGCGAACCTCGTTAAGGCTATCGGCCTGCCCGAGAACGAAAACGACCTCCGCGCTTTCGCCCGGCGCCATGGGAATGTCCACCATCAGCGCGGCGCAAGGATCAACCAGCGAGCCAAAGCGCCCTGCGAAGTCGGATTTTCCCATTCCAGCAGGCTGCGATACGGAACCGTACGTTCCCAGAAACTCGCAGCGATCACAAGTTGCCGAGCGCACGATCCGGTTTGTCGCGGCAAATGCCAGTTTTCCGGCAAAGTCCCCCGCCCAGGCGTGCTTGGCAACGACCGCTCCCGATTGGAGATCGCGTTCACAGACGACCTGCATCGTCGCGTCTTCACGCTGCATCCCGAGAACCCATTCGGCGAAGTACGTCGCCGTCAAATGGCGCGCTCGCGCTCCGTCATTGCGAAGAGCAAGGCGCATGATCTTGACTGGATCCTTCGAGGAAACATGCACCGTCAATTCCTGATGCAGGAATCGGCTGGCGCTTTCGTATCGGCTGTAGCCCTGCCCATGTCGAACGGTTACGACAGCCCCCTGCCCCAGTGGCAAGGGGGTGGGCGTCCAAAGCTCTCCGGTTTCCTCATCCCGCAAGTAGACGATCTCGCCGGGTGGATCCGAAACTGGATCGTTCGACCAGGGCGTCAGTCTGTTTAGCTGGCTGTTGCCGGCCCAGGTATAGCCAAGGCCGTTGTCGCTCGTCAGGCAGCCGAATTCAGGATTGGCCATGACGTTACACCAGGGGGTCGGCGTCTGCGATTCCACGCCATCCACCACGATGACATATTCGTGTCCGTCCGTGCCAAATCCACCAAAACCGTTCCAATACAGCAAATCCGCGTCAGTCCCGGCGGAGCGCTTCGTGGCCGTTTCGCAAGAAGGAATCGCCGATATTCGAGAGGGAGATGATGCGTCATCTTGTCGTCTGTTAAGCTGGTTCGCCAGCGAGCCTCGACTGTTCGAAAGAACGGTGCGTGCCGCAAAGGTGATCGCGTCTTTGCGATCGTCTGGAACCTCGGCTGCCGACATGAGATGGATTCCCCCCGGCTTGCCCACCAACGCGGCTTGCGGGCCCACGTTCAGTTTCTTTGCCAACCGCTTGGCATCGTTAGCGTTTCGCTCGTCGAGCAGGACGAGGTCGAAACGCAAGCCTCGGTGGGAGATGAACTCGTGCGCGCGTATCACGTCGCGAATGAGCGACTTGTCCCCGCTTGCTTCGATGCGCGCCAGCACAATCGGAAGGTCGCCGGAAATTCCGTGAAACCAAAGAGCGTCTCTGCTGAGAGGTTTTTTTCCGAGGGCGGATGCGTCCCGATACCCCGGATCAACAAACACGATGCTTCCGGCCAATCGGTTGAACAGTGCAACGTCCTCCGGGGTCAGTTTCGAATCCGCAAGTTCTTTGCGATAGCTTTCCGCGGCGTCGGAAAAGGCCTTGTCGGCCACGTCGAGGCTCGAGTATCGCTTGGCGATCGTCTGTGCCATCGCTTCGCTGTCAGTCGCGCCCGTCGCAAATGCGATCCGTTCCATTGCACCGGGATGAAGATGAATGGCGGTTCGCAGGCAGAAGATGGGGTCGAGAACGGGGCCAGCCGTCCCGGAGAGGCCCGCTGCACTGCCCAATGCCAAAGGGTTTATGATCGTGCGACCCCGGCCGAGGAACTTGAGCCGATCGGTCTCATACTCGACCAAGTGACGACCCGGCGCGCTCGACGAGGAAACATGAACTGCCCAGACAGGCCATTCTTCGGCACTGCGCGGTCGGCGTCTTGCAAACAAGGCACCTGTCCGGTGATCAAACTGCGTTTCCACAAAAAGGTTGGCAAAGGCCGGGTGGGCTCTGTCCGCGCGGCGGTCGTTCAGACAGACTTCGGCATAGCTGGTCAGCTGTAGGCTTCGTTCGGTGGTGCCATGATTGGAGATCTTGAGCATCCGCACTTCGGCGTCGATATCGGGTGCGACACATGCTGCCCAGGACACCTCTATGCCGTCGGCCAGACAGCGGAATTCGGCACGATCTCCGTAAAAGGCATTCTCGTAGACATTATCAGGCTGATAGAGGGGTTGCTTGCCGATGGACCAAATCTTGTTCTGCGTCCGGTCTTCGATGTAACAGAACTGCCCCCAGCAATCGCGCGTAGAATCCTGCCTCCAGCGCGTAACGTCCAACTCTCTCCATGACCCATAACCGGCCCCGGCCGCGGTGAGCAGCACATTGTAGCGACCATTGGATAGCAAGGCTACGGCAGGGCCTGGAGCCATTCCGTCCGCAGGGCGACAGCTTTGCGCGGTGTCATGCGCGCCATAATCACTGACAGAACCCACCATCACGCGCTTCTCTTTCGGCGATGCGCTGGCCCTTGACTACGGCGATTGCTTGCAGTCTAGCTTAGCCTCAATCGCCGACATGAAAAATTGGACCGCGCGATGTTCCTTCCAACTCCTGTTTTGTTTCCCTCTTAGATATTGTCCCCTTCGGTAGACGTTTTCCGGGCCACGTCTGCAGTGGCTTTTAGACCCCACTTCCACCCGATTATCTCAGGCATATCATCGCCGTACTTCTCGATGTACTTCCGATGCTCGATCAGCTTCGAATGAATTGCCTGCTTGAAGTAGGCGGCGCGGGCGCCGAGTTGTGGCAACCGGTCAATGACATCTTCGACGAGATGGAACCGGTCAAGCTCGTTAAGGACCACCATGTCGAAGGGCGTGGTTGTCGTGCCTTCCTCTTTATAGCCGCGAACATGAAGGTTACCGTGGTTCGCCCGGCGATATGTGAGCCGATGGATCAGCCATGGATAACCATGGAAGGCAAAGATGATCGGCTTTTCCCTGGTGAACAGAGCATCGAAATCGAGGTCTGACAGTCCGTGGGGATGCTCTTCCGCAGGCTGGAGCTTCATCAGGTTCACGATGTTGATGACCCGTACCTTCAGCTCGGGCAAGTGTTCGCGGATCAACTGAACCGCAGCCAGCGTCTCCACAGTCGGAACATCACCGCAACATGCCATGACGACATCGGGTTCGCTGCCCTTGTCATTGCTTGCCCATTCCCAGATGCCGAGACCTTCGCTGCAGTGCTTGACGGCATCGTCCATGGTGAGCCATTGCGGCGCGGGCTGCTTGCCTGCGATGACCACGTTGACGTAATTGCGGCTGCGCAGGCAGTGGTCCGTGACGGACAAAAGGGTGTTGGCATCCGGCGGCAAGTATATCCGGATCACGTCCGCCTTTTTGTTGACAACGTGGTCGATGAAGCCGGGGTCCTGATGGCTGAAGCCATTGTGATCCTGCCGCCAGACGTGAGAGCTGAGGAAGTAGTTCAGCGAGGCGACGGGTCTCCGCCACGGGATTTCGTTGCATATTTTCAACCATTTGGCATGCTGGTTGAACATCGAGTCGATGATGTGGATGAAGGCTTCGTAGCAGGAGAAGAAGCCATGGCGGCCCGTCAGGAGGTAGCCTTCCAGCCATCCCTGACATTGGTGCTCGCTGAGAACCTCCATGATGCGGCCGTCCGGCGAGAGATGGTCGTCATCCGGATAAATTTCCGCCATGTAGCAGCGATCGGTCACCTCCAGGACATCTTGCCAGCGGTTGGAGTTGTTCTCGTCCGGGCTGAACAGCCGGAAGTTCTTGTTCTCCAGATTCGACTTCATCACATCGCGCAGGAATTTGCCCATCACCCGCGCAGACTCGGCCGTTGTCACTCCAGGGCTGGGGACCGAAACAGCATATTGCTCGAAATCCGGCAGCTTCAGTTCACGCAACAAAAGTCCGCCGTTGGCGTGGGGATTGTCGCTCATACGGCGACGGCCTGCCGGAGCCAACGCTGCCAATTCGGGCTTGAACCGGCCTCGCTCGTCGAACAGTTCCTCGGGCCGGTAGCTTTTCATCCATTGCTCAAGAATGCGGATGTGTTCCAGCTTGTCCATCTCGCCCATCGGCACCTGATGCGAACGCCAGTAGTCTTCGCATTTCTTGCCGTCAATCACCTTCGGGCAGGTCCACCCCTTTGGCGTTCGAAAGACGATCATTGGCCATGCGGGGCGTTTCATGTTGCCGTTCGTGCGTGCATCGGACCAGATTTTCCGGATTTCGCCTACGACAGTGTCGAGCGTGCCAGCAAGCTTCTGATGCACATCCTGCGGGTCATGCCCTTCTACGAAATAGGGCTTGTAGCCCATGCCCTCGAAAAACTTTCGCAATTCGTCCTCGGGAATGCGGGCGAGGAAGCATGGATTGGCGATTTTGTAGCCATTGAGGTGGAGGATCGGTAGCACGCAGCCGTCGCGGGCAGGGTTCAGGAATTTGTTGCCGTGCCAGCCGGTCGCGAGCGGCCCGGTCTCAGCCTCTCCGTCGCCGACGACGCAGGCGACGATAAGGTCCGGGTTGTCGAAGGCCGCCCCATAGGCGTGGCTCAAGGCATATCCGAGCTCGCCGCCCTCATGGATGCTGCCCGGTGTTTCTGGGGCAACATGGCTCGGGATGCCGCCAGGAAAGCTGAACTGCTTGAAGAGCCTTTTCATGCCCTCCGTGTCCTGGCTGATATTCGGATAGAACTCGCTGTAGGTGCCTTCCAGATAAGCGTGAGCAACCAGCGAAGGCCCACCGTGGCCGGGACCGATCACATAGACCATATTGAGATCGTCCCGCTTGATAACCCGATTTAGATGAGCATAGAGCATGTTCAGGCCAGGCGACGTTCCCCAGTGCCCCAGCAGACGCGGCTTTATATGCTCACGTTTGAGCGGTTCTATCAGGAGCGGATTGTCGAGCAGGTATATCTGGCCAACCGAGAGATAGTTGGAAGCCCGCCAGTAAGCATCGATCAGGCGGAATTCGTCCGCCGACAGGGGGCTTGCTGATCGTGTCTCCTCTGCCGAACGTTGTTGGACCTTTGCCGTTTCAAGCGAAGCCATCGCAGCCTCCTAGTGAAGTCGGTGTTACATCAACTGATCCAAAGCCGGAGATTTCGGCCGTATCTTATTGCAATCTCATAACAATTCGACCGTCAATCTTCCCTTCCTCCATCCGGTGAAAGATATCATTGACGTTTTCCAGCTCGTCCCAGGAGAAATGAGGAACAACCTTGCCTTCTGCCGCAAACTGCACAGATTCCTCGAGGTCCTGACGCGTTCCCACGATTGAGCCGCGTACGGTGATGCGTTTCAGCACAGTCTCGAAAACAGGCAGCGATATTTTTCCGGGCGGAAGGCCGACGAGAGCCATCGTTCCCTTCGAACGCATGAACCCGAAGGCTTGCTCCATCGCCGTCGGGGAAACCGCCGTGACAAGTGCCCCATGTACCCCGCCCGTGGCCCTGTGGACCTGCTCGATCGCATCCTTTTCCTTGCCGTTGACGGTGATGTCGGCGCCAAGTTTTTTCGCTAACGCCAGCTTGTCTTCGAATATGTCTGCGGCGACCACGTGCATACCCATCGCCTTGGCGTACTGAATGGCCATGTGACCTAGACCGCCCACCCCGGAAACGGCAACCCACTCGCCAGGGCGAACCTCGGTTTCTTTCAACCCTTTATAGACAGTGACGCCAGCGCATAGCACCGGAGCCGCCGGTCCGAAGTCAAGGCTGTCTGGCAAGCGGGCGACGAAATCAGGATCAGCAAGACCGAACTGCGCGAAGGTCCCATTTACGGAGTAGCCGGTGTTTGACTGTGATGCGCACAACGTTTCCCAACCGGTTCGGCAATAGGGGCAGTAACCACAAGCGCTGTGCAGCCAGGGCACGCCAACGCGATCACCTTCCTTTACCCTTTTTACGCCTGCTCCCACTGCAGAGACGAACCCGACCCCCTCATGTCCTGGTACGAAGGGCGGAGTGGGCTTCACCGGCCAGTCTCCGCTCGCCGCATGAAGATCCGTATGACAGACGCCGGTCGCCTCATACTTCACGACGATCTGTCCGTCCTTCGGACTTGGAACCGCCAAGTCCTCTATGACGAGTGGTGCCCGGAAGGCTCGGACAACAGCCGCTTTCATTCTTTGTGCCATGAGTTGGCTCCCTCCGTTCGTGCAAAGTAATGCACTGCGTGCGCGAAACCGCCCCGAGCCGGGAAATGGTGCTCAGTTACCTGTTCCGCCTTCCGGACAAGATTGCGAAAAGTGCTCGACAACACCTCTGACGCCGCGAACGCTTTCTGCGACGACGCGCGCGGCCCTCCTGCATTCTGCAGTCTCGACATTGCCCCACAGATGCACGGTGCCGTCAGCAACGGTCACTTTCACGTCGAGGCCTTCCAGACCGGTGTTCTCTCCGAGCCGGGTCGCGATGCTGCGCTGAATGCCCTCATCGCCTGCCGCCGTTTCATCCTGTTTGGCCGCTAGAATTGCCTGGAGCAGGTCCGCCCGGCCAACGATGCCGATCAGTTCACCGGCTCTCATGACGGGAACGCGCTTTATGCCGTGCTCCTGCATGAGTTGCGCAACGCGTGTAAGTGACGTTTCCTCATCGATTGTCACGGGATCACGAGACATTGTGTCGCCGACCTTCCATGAGCTGCGTTTCACATAGGCGTCGGCTCTCGCTTCGGCAGGCATCGCGGTCTCGGTGGGCGCGAACACTCCGCCGCCTAGTTCCGTTCTGCGGATCAGATCTCCTTCACTGATGATACCGAGGAGATGTCCGTCGTCGTCAACGACCGGAATGCCGCTGACGTGATTGTCCAGCATGATCTTGCATGCCTGCCTGACACTGTTGTTGGGTGATACTTTGACAATCTTCGTTGTCATTACATCTTTTGCGAGCATCTCGGTTCCAACTCCTCTATGGATTTCAGCACCGACCTCTGCCCTGCGACATTAAACCTGTTGTGACAATTCGACAACCAACTGACGACCGCGGGCGTCCTTATTTGCCCGGGGCAAAGTCCAGCTGCATAGTCCGTATACGGCGACCATTGGTGGCGGTCGTCGATGTTCTGGGCGTTTACGCTTGCAATACAAACGCACTGGGAGCAGTCTTGGACGCGCTTTCGTAAGATCGTGGGAGAGATGCGACGCAAACCTCCATCACAAGAAGGTCCCTCATCCATTGCGCGGGTACCGTGGCTCTCGTTTCTACGACCGCCAGCCTTACGCGGGACCACATATCGCGGGCGTTGGACGGCGTCGCTTCGATGCGGGACCTAATCAGGATCTGATTGCAAGCGGTATGCAACTCTTCCGGGTGCTTTGGGGCATGTCGGCGTCTCACGCTTGAGCATGCGTTCATGTCCAGGCACCTCGCCGTTGCGACAAAGCAGATCGCGGCGAACGATGCGCAAGCACGTCGGCCCGTCGAAGGGACGTTTCAATCAAAAGGAGTCTTAGATCAATGGTCTATCTATCTATTCTCCGAATAACGTCAAATATTTCTGCGAAAATGTATCTTGCGATATCTGTAACAATTGTTTTTCTGCTTCAGTTTAGTGCCATTTCGGAAACCTATGCAAGCGAGCCATTGGAGGATTTCCCATTTCTGATAAGCTGTGAATATAAGGGCATGCACCATGCGTTTTATTTTTCGAAACTGGATTCGGATGGCGTGGCTACCTACATCAACCCAAGCAGGCTTGCGGGAACGATATCTGTAGGCGGGACTGCTAAAACATTGGGCGAACCAATCGGGGGAAGTTGTTTGGGTAAAACACTTGAGCAACTACGGGCGTCGGGGCAAGCCCACGATCTGAGGCGCTAGTCATTTGCACTCCACCAGTTTTTGGCTCAAGCCATGATGGCGGTGTGCTCGATGCATCGGGGACGTTGAACGGTGCCGCCGCCGGGCAGTTCCAGCACGTGGCAGAGCTTTTCGATCCTGGGAACGGAGATGTGGGCGACGAAGCGGTGCCCATACCTGCCCGCCCCGTCACCCGCACACGGTGCGCATCCCGATCAAGACCCGCAGGAGTTTTCCATTGTCTGACGCGACCCCGACGACGCCCGAACCGACAAAATACGACCGCCTGATTGCGGCTGCGCAAAAGGTCCCTTGCGCAGTCACCATCGTCGCCCATCCTTGCGATGAAACCTCGCTGCGCGGTGTGCTCGAAGCAGCCGAGAACGGTCTGATCGTTCCTGTTCTGGTTGGACCCGAGGCAAAAATCCGCAACGTAGCTGCGGAAAACAGCCTTGATCTCAAAGCGCACGAGATCGTCGACGCGCCGCATAGCCACGCTGCCGCGGCAAAGGCAGTCGCTCTGGTCCGAGAGGGAAAGGGCGAACTTCTGATGAAGGGCAGTCTGCATACGGACGAATTGATGCGCGAGGTCACGGCCTCGACCACAGGCCTTCGCACTGAACGCCGCATCAGCCATGTCTTCGTCATGGACGTGCCCGGTCATCCGGAAACCTTGTTTATCACCGATGCGGCGATCAACATCTTTCCCGACTTGGATGTCAAACGCGACATCGTGCAGAACGCGATCGATCTCTGGGTCTCGGTCGGTCTCGGCGAACCGCGCGTGGCGATTGTCTCGGCGGTCGAGACGGTGACGACCAAGATACCATCGACCATTGAAGCGGCAGCTCTGTGCAAGATGGCGGAGCGTGGCCAGATCACCGGTGGCTTGCTCGACGGACCGCTTGCCTTCGACAATGCGATAAGCCCGGAGGCTGCCCGCATCAAAGGTCTCACCTCGCCGGTGGCGGGCCGCGCACAGATCCTGGTCGTGCCTGATCTCGAGGCCGGCAACATGCTCGCCAAGAACCTGACTTTCCTCTCCCATGCCGATGCCGCAGGTATCGTGCTCGGCGCGCGCGTTCCGATCGTCCTCACTTCGCGGGCGGATTCCGTTCGAAGCCGCCTGGCTTCCTGCGCTGTCGCCACGCTCTATGCCACCGCCCGACGGCAAGCAATTCCGGTGGTGGCCTAAGTCAATGGATGCGATCCTCGTCGTCAATGCCGGCTCGTCCAGCCTGAAGTTCCAGTTCTTCGAGATCGTCGGGGCGGGTATTGAGCGCCGCATTCGCGGCCAGATCGACGGCATCGGGACCCGTCCACGACTGCGCGCAACCGCTGTCGACGGAGCAGTCCTTGTCGATCGCAGCTATGAACCGCAAGTCGTGGGCGACCTGCCGGCCGCTATTGCTGAAACACGCGCCTGGGTTCAGACCCTCGAAGGCTTCGTGCTCAAGGCCATCGGCCACCGTGTTGTCCACGGCGGTCCGGACTATACCAAGCCAGTCCTGATCGGTCCCGGGGTACTGGACAGGCTGTCCACCTTTCAGGACCTTGCGCCCCTGCACCAGCCCAACAACCTCGCGCCGATCCGCCTTGCCATGGAGATCAATCCGGACGTACCGCAGGTCGCCTGTTTCGATACCGCCTTCCACCGCGGCCACGCCGCGCACGCGGACTGCTACGCCCTGCCACAGTCCTTCTACGACGAGGGCGTGCGACGTTACGGTTTTCATGGCCTGTCCTACGAATATATTGCCGAGCGGCTGGTCGAGACGGCGCCGGATGTCGCGCGTGGCCGTGTCATCGTCGCCCATCTCGGCAGTGGTGCTTCGATGTGCGCCCTGCACGACGGCCGCAGCGTCGAAACCACGATGGGCTTCACCGCGCTCGACGGCCTGCCGATGGGCACACGGCCGGGACAGATGGATCCCGGTGTCGTGCTGTACCTCATCGACCAGAAGGGCATGAGCTCTGGCGAGGTGACGGACCTTCTGTACAGGAGTTCCGGTCTCAAAGGGCTTTCCGGCATTTCCGGCGACATGCGCGACCTTCTTGCCAGCGACGATCCGCGCGCGGCCCTCGCCATCGATCACTTCGTCCATCGCTGCGCGCTCAACGCGGGCATGCTTGCGGCAGCACTCGGCGGTCTTGATGCATTCGTGTTCACGGCCGGGGTCGGAGAGAATTCAGCGCCCATCCGTGCCCGCATCGCCGAGCGGCTTGTTTGGCTGGGGGTTGAATGCGACCCCGCGGTCAATGAAGCGGGCGCGATGACGATCTCTACGGCGACGAGCCGTGTGTCGCTTCATATCCTGCCTACTGATGAGGAACTGATGATCGCGCGCCACACCCTGGCGCTCATCGGAACTCTTTAAGGCCGACTTCAAAGGAGATGCATCCCGTGTCCACTCCCCTCGTCGATGCAAAGCTTCTGCGGCTGGTTCGGCTTCCCTTCATCCAGGCGTACAAAGGGACTTGATCGCAGACTGTCGCAGCCCTCAGGATGTTGCTGTATTCTCGCCTGAACGGAAAGCGCGACCGGACAAGCGTAATGTCCGCGTCGTCAGCGCCAGAAGCGCCTAGCTTCAACGAACACATCGTGCGCCTTTGCGGCGCGCCGCAAAAGTTTCGACTTGTCCGCAGCACCAAAGAGAGCCTCCGTCCCTGTGGCCCCGGTAAGACCGAATTTCGCCAGCACGACGGGGGTCGTAACCAGATCATTGAGGAGGCCGAGCTGTTCCTGCAGTTCCTCCATCGCGGCAATGAAACGCCGATGGCGTTTAGCCTCAGTATCGCCGTGAAAGAGCGGTGCGAAGAACTCCGCAGCGTAACGGAGTTTTTTCGCGGTCTTTCGCAGCTCGTGTCGGGCCTCGTCGTCGGCGCCGATAAGATTGTCACCGCGCCTTGTGACCTTCTTGCGAAGCCTGCCAAGCGCACCGGACGCAAAGTCCTTCGTCGCTTGCTGGCGAACGCCTTCACCCGGTGGATCGCTCCGCCAGTCTCTGACCGAAATCCATTCGGCGACATCGAGCATCAATGCGCGGGCGCGCGCCGACGAGAGCGCCGTCTCTGCGGCACCATAGGCATGATCGCGCGCCTCCTGCAGGCGACTGGAAAGCGTCTCAACCTTTGCCCGACCGAGCATGACATCGATGCTGCGCGCGTCGCCAAGTTCCGACGCCAGCCATCGCAGCTCGTCCCTCAGATGCTCGAAACGCCTGTCCTGGAACATGGATCTGCAAATCGAAAAAAGCGACCGGAGGCGCCGCAGAGATACGCGGGCCTGATGCAGGGCTTCCGCATGTCGGGCGGTACGCAATATCATCTCATTGACGCGGAACTGTTTTAGGCATGCGGCCGCTATGTGCGCAAAGGCCGTACCGGCATCCATGTCGGGCTTGAGCGGAAGGATGCTCGCCTTCACCGCGTCCTGCACGGGGCCAAGCAGCCGATATCCCCGTTCCGCGTTGCTCAACACGCCAATGTGGGCAGGCGTCGTCAGGTCGACTTTCCGACCGAGCGCGAACAGCGCACCTGGGGGACCCGCCTTGTGCTCGAACTCAATCTCGCAGACCGCCGTATCTCGATCGCCTGCGACGATCTTGCCCATGTCCAGAGCGACTTCGATCGCAGCATCGCCTTCCGTCACGTTCCAAAGATGCCGCTTGATGTCGACCTCGAACAAAGCCTCGAGCTTGTGATCAGTCCGGTCGAGCAAGGATCGGATCGGTGTCTCGTCGAGAACCGGCAGACTGCTTGCGACCGGCCGCTCCCATTCGTTGCGGGTGAATGAGCCGGCGGAAACCCCATCCGTGGCCTTGATGGTCTGCATCCTTTCATTTCCCGATTGACGGATGCGCAATGAATAGCCGTGCTTGGCCAGATCCCATTCAGCCGTATCGAAATACATGGACCTCTGGTGAAGAACCGTAGGAGGCGATTCAAACGGACCTCGCTTCAGGATCGACGTCGCGCCTGAATGCGAAAGCTCGAGTTTCAGTTCCACCTCTTGGACCATGTCGTCAATTGCTCCTTCCCGACGTGTGCGTCCGGAGGAAGTTGCCGCACTCGGGCCGACAGCTCTTCCGGGCGCAAAGCCTACGCCTGCGTCTGATGTCGGCGACTAAAGGCGCCCGGGTCTTGGGATCATCGTCGTCATCGTGGTCGAGATCGTCGATGTTCACTTTCCTTCAGTCCGGTGTCATCGATGTCATCCGCGCAATTGTCCAAAGCCGTTTTCCCGCGGCTGGACCCAGCGATGCTTCAAGCTAATCCGTTGCCACAGTCCACTTGTCGTCCGGGTCGAAGCGGTCGATGAAGGGCACGATCGCCTCGGTGCTCGGGCCGAGGTCCCGTTCGTAGACGATACCCTGCTGATTGACGACGAATGTCTTGACACCAGTCTCGGCATATTTGACCGGCCAGGCGATCAGCGCGAATCCGGCGATCATGTTGCCGTTGATGACATAGTCGTATCTGCCCCCGGCAATGTTGTCGCCCTGCGAGGTCAGTATGCGGTATCGGTAACCGAAATAGCCCTCGCCGGCCTTGGCCTCCTCCAGGGCGGCCTCGCTGATCGAGTCGCCGACCGGGCTCTCGCCGTCGCCCTGATCCGCCGGCCAGTAGAGGCCGTCGGTCTGAGCCGGGCTGCTGATCAGCTTTTGCGCAAACTCGAAGACGCCGTCCGCGTCTCGATCCGTGGCGGCATAGTCCTTCTGTGCCTCGACATAGGCGCGCGCCGTCTCAATCGCCTCGAGCTCATTCTCGCCGACACGGCGATTGACGATCTCTTCCAGCCCTACATAGGTGTCGAACGCCCATTTGCCGTCCTCGCCCTTGGTGAGCGGAAACGGCAGGGGCCAGAGGCGGTCGCCGATCTCGATGATCTTGCTCTCGTCGAGATCGCGCACGATGACGTTGCGGGAAGCCCCTTCGCGAATGAGCGCGAAGGTTTCCATCGCCCCCTCGCCTGCCTTGAGCTTCATGGCGTCCAGGCCCAAAAGCCGTGCCAGACCGTCGAAGTCATTGGCGGCAAGCGCCGACTTGAAGGCCTCCACCGCCTTCGAGGGATCGTCGAACGCCGGAGAGTCTTCCGCCGCGGCATAGGCATCGATGCTCGCCGGACCCGGTGCCTGTGCATGAGCGCCAGGAAGCGGTGCAACGGCGAGTGTGAGCGAGATCGCCGATCCCATGAGAAGAGTGTGAATGAGTTTGGTCATCATTGTGCTCCCGTCGCTCAACGCCTGCCGCCGCCACGGCCCCCACCGCCACGCCCTCCGCCGCCGCGGGCCATCGGCCGCCCGCCGCCGCCGCGGCTTACATGGCTGCGCCCGCCGCCGCGATGGCCGCCGCCCATGCTGTGGCCACCACGTCTCGACGACGCCACTTCCCGCCGCCCGGAGTTGACGTTGCCGAGGCCGGACGGTTTTCTAGAGCGGTTCTGCGCCTTGGCTGCCATCTTCTGCTTGCCGGCTGGTCGATTGACGTTGGGCTTCTTGCCCTTGGAACGGTTGACATTGGACTTCGACACATTGGGTTTCGCTTTCGCCACCGTTCTCCCATCGCTGGCGCGGGCGGCTGGCCGAGGCTGGGCCTTCAGTCCTTCGAGCGTGCTCTTGCGTACGTCCTTGATCTGGCCGCCACCGCCGCCGGCGCGCGCCTGCGGCCGATCGCGATTGATCGCGGCAGCGCGGTTGCGGATATTGTTGTCGCCCCTCGCCTTGATGCTATCCTTGATGTTCGTGCGGTCGAACTTCTGCAACTGGTCGCGGTCGAACTTGAGCTTGCTACGGTCGACATTCTTCCAATCGATGTCGTTCCACTTGATCTTGCCGTCGAAGTCGATGTTGTTGAAGCACTTGTCGCAGTCTACATCGATGTCGCCGTCCCAGTCGCCACCCCAGATACCCCAGTCGTCCCAGTCGACAATGGCGCCGAAGATCGCGCCGCTGACCGCGCCGGCGAAGAAGGCCGCTCCGGGGTAATAATAGGCGGGATAGGGCTCATCGTAATAATCGATCGGCGCTGGCACATAATCCGGTTCGTAGAGCATCTCCGGCGGATACTGAGGAACATAGATCGTTTCAGGGTTCGCCGGCTGGATGATGATGTTGTCACCCTCTTCGACCACCTTCATCTTGTCATCCGACTTGATGATGTTCTTGGCGACCGCCTCGTCGCGCAATTGCTGGATTTCGATCAGCACGTCCTTTTGCTGATTGGCGATTGCTTGGCCAAAGCTCTGCGTCCAATCGAGATCCTCGCTCATCATCTTGACGATTTCCGGGTAGTTCAACAGCGAGATCACGCTGCCATCCCAGCTTTCCTTGGGCTTGAGATCAGTTTTTTTCGAGCGCGCCTTGAGAAACCGCTCCGCCTCGACGATTTGCAAGGGATAGAGCGAGGCGGCCGAGACCAGCGCCACCAGTTCGTCCGGATAAAGCGCGATGCGGGAAACTAGAACCTCCAACTCGTCCTCGGTGAGCGGTTCGGGGGTAGCACGCTCCTGCGTGAGCGGGACAGAAGCTTCCTTTTCCTGCGCTAGCGCGACACCGCTTGTTGCAAGCATGGCTAGAGTGATCACCGCGGCGCGGCAGAGCACAACGATCCGCTCTATCAACATTTTCTTTCCCCTAAGGTGAAGCACTTCGGCCAAGACAAGCTCTCAGGGCCACAATTCCCCATACTCGAGTAGGGTGGGCGACGGCCGCCGGCCCATTGCCCTGCCTCAGACCACGGTTTGCGCTTGTTGGCCTGTGTGGGCACGGACTTCGTCACGGTCCCTGTAGCGCCGGGATCCGGTCTTGCCGCAGCTCTGCGTTTGAGGAGGCAGGTGTCAATGGGCTGGCGCTCTCCATCAATGGGGCGCCGGTTGATGTCGCTGCGTTCAAAATAGTCATCTGCGGGCACTGGTGTTGCCGACGCCACAGAGAAAGCAGTGATCGCCGCCTGATTTTTTGGAACCTGACCCATTATTCGATCCTTCCCGCGTGTCGGCAACTTCCCGTTCTAGTACGCAATCGGCACCAGCCCGAGGTGGCCTCGAGCACTCAAGCTTCGTCTGGGGCCCAGTTCAGGAAGAACCCCACGTCACCTGGCACGCCACCAGGGAAGTTGATGATCATCGCCTTCATCTTGTAGCCTTGAGGCTTACCGAATGTCTGGTAACGCTCGAAGAACTCCTTAGCCTTGCCCTGAAGTGTCTGGGGCCAGTCCTTGTCGCTGCTGTTGATGGCTCTACCGCTGTCGGTGCAAAGATCTGAAGGAAAACTGTAGACCATGGCTTCGAACTTGCCGTCCTTCACCGCATTGGCAACAAGCCTGCGGACAACCGCAATTTCCTCTTCACTCACATGCTTCTCCAGAAAGTCCCCAGCAAAATCAGCGTGTTTCTTCTCATCTAATGCCTTGAGCTTTCGCTCTTTCTCCATTTCCTCCATTTCCCGCTGGAGAAGCTGCATTCGCAAGTCTTTGGCACTTGGAGGCGCTGCATTCGGATCTATGTCTTTTTTTTCCGGCATCTCGTTGCTCCACTTCAAGTCAAGAAGACCAAGAAATATGTGATCGCGTCCGCGGTTTGTGTAATTTCGGTATTGCACGAGTGGATCGCCGCGGAGGGCGATACCCATCCCTCCCGTTCAACGCATCTTGCTCGCAATCAGATCCTGACTAGGTCCCGCATCGAAGCGACGCCGTCCCGCACTCTCGAAATGTGGCGACGTGTATTGTAAATGTGCTTACACAACCGAAGGTCATCGCGATACCGAACTTCGTGCACATGGTGATGGGCACACGCAACCTTTGGAAGAACGCTTGCAGTCGTAGAGGTGAAAGCCACCGCGCCCGCACGGTGGACAAGGGACCTTCTTGTGCTGGAGGTTTGCATCGCACGTCCTCCCACGATCATACGAAAGCGGGTTGAAGCATGCTCCCAAGGCGTTTCTATTGCAAGAATAAACGCCCAACTCGACGACTGGGGCGCAGCATCAAGATCCCCAAGCATCGTGACCGATTCAAGCAATCAGACTGATAAGTGTCTGGGGGGAGCGAGGTATGACACTGAGGGTGTTACTAGCACCCTCCCCGCTAGAAAGTCGTTGAATTCGCGAAAGCTTCAGTGGATACGATCCGCTCGACGCCTGGCAAGCCATGGCGAAGCAGCCGACCGCGAGAGGCTCGCGGCAGCGATCTGCAGGTCAACAATCGTCTGCCGCCGAACCCGGAGGAAGCCAGCGCCATGGCCAGACCGCACGCGATATCGACGAAGCAACACACTGTTATCGCACCTCGCGTGGCGAGATGCCAAATGGCGCGACCAGCATGCTGTACGCGCATAGTGGCCCAGCTCTGAGCTGAGATGCTTTCAACATTGCCAAAGTGCTTTTAACCCAGCCGCTGATGGTTGTCATCCGCGACAAAGTGGGCGCATTCGAGCCTGTCGTTGAAGCGATTGGATGTCCTTCCGCGCCATTGGTTCCTATGTCCCGTACCGCCGGCTGCCATTCACGTCTTTCCCGACGATTTCCCTGATAATCGTCAATGTTTCCCTGGCCGCGTCCTTGGGCGGCAAGGCCGTGTCTGCAACATTGCTCACAAGCTTGGTAATGTCGTGATCGATCTTCTTCTCAGACCATCCCTTGCCCTTGGCAACAGTGATGTAGACCGAATAGGCGTGGTGCATTGTTCCAGGCCGCTCACCTATGACGTGGAGAATCCCTCGGAAACTATTGGGCTCTGCTTTCTCGAAGAGCACCTCGCCGATCCGATAGCCGACCCGGACCCTTCCGCTGGTGACCAGGATGTTCTTGTCGCTCATTGGGACGCCGGCGTCGGCAAGCAAGCTGCGTATTTCCTCCAGGTAGGGCGCAAGATGTCCGTCGTCCATGATGGCCTTGGCGTTCAGGCCATCGGATATGACGATCTGGCCCTGGGGCAGGTCGTCCCCCCATGAGTCCCTTATTCTTTCAATTTCGGCAATCGCCTCCGGGCTCAGTGTTTCACCTGTGCTTGGATGGGCGATGTAGTCGTTGCGGTCCTTCGATAAGGTACGGACCGGCACGACATCAGGGATGGCGGCGACGAACTCGGGCGTGAGCTCGGCCCAGAGAGACTGCTTGGCATCATCGTATAAACCCTTGACCTTGGCTGCGAGCTTTGGATTCGGATCCCAGATGTTCTCGCCGTGCCCGGTAGCCAGGTCGACGCCTCTCTCTTCAACTTCCTTCATCTTCTGCCGGCCTTCCGCGTAGACGGCGTCCTTGGAACGCTTTTCCCCCTTGGCAAGGCGGTACTGGTAGTACACCCAGAGCGGATCGCCATAGTTCTTGGTGTAATGGTTGTTCTCATCAACGATGCCGATCCGTTTGTAGAAATTCCACATCACATCATTGACTTTGAAGCCGAATTTTTCTCTCAGCCGGACGTGATCCTGGAACGACGTCGTAAGATAGCTCAACATCGGATCGCTTTTGGTGGGCAGCGCTATCAGGTAAACAGGATTGGCCGGCATGATCTGGTCCTGGCACCAATCCAGATCTTCCAGGCTGACCGTCATGTGCAGGGTGGTGCAGATATCCAGACCGATGGTCAGCCCATGGAGTTTGCCCATGGCAATATCTTCGAGGCAGCACCTCACCAGTTGTTCGCGGCTCTTGAAGACCTCCGGCCCAATGAATCCGGCAACATCGTTGACATGAAGCCACGCCCCCATGGGCTGCACTTTTGCGAGTTCTATGCCCACCGCCCTGCTGAAGCCATACTTTCGGGACTCGAGTACCATCATATCGACGCCGTTTGCTGCGCCATTTGTAAATTCGGAGCCCTGCCCCGTTTCGAAGTAGAGGCCATATCTTTCCCCCTTCTTCGCGCTTGCATACTTCAGGATTTTCTCAATTGTAATATCAAAGATCTTGTTGCAGTCATCTGTTCCAGCAAGGCTCTGAAACATCGTGGCAACCGTTCCCGGATAGCTTTCGCTCACCTCTGCCTGGACATCGATATGGGCCAGCACACACCAGGGAATCGCCTCGTTCAACTTGAAGGTATCGACGATGTCCTTGAGCGCCCGTTCAACCTCGGCGACGCTTTTGACCGTGCTGTCCACGGGATTGGTCCCGATGACGATGTCGCCCGTTGCATAGGAAAGCGCATCGAAAACCTGCCAAACCACGTCCTCGGGATGATCTGTTGGAGAATTGGGCTGGATTCGAGCGCCCATGTATCCCTTTGCCCCCATCTTGGTACCCGGCAGCACATTGAAGATTTTCTGACCAAGGGCGATGAGCTCTTCGTTGCTCATCAGTTTTGGGATACAGCCGATCGTGTCGCTGGTAAGGCCGTTCATGATGCCTTTGATCCTGGCCTCTGACTCAGCCAAGAGAAATTCCTTCAACTGGCCCATGGTCCAGTCTTTGACCTTTGCGTACTGGGCCTGGTCCGTGGTCTGCCAGATCAACTGTTGGAGGCCGTCCTCAAGCAGCGGGTGCTGGTAGAGATCTTTGATCTTCGTGTTTGTCAGAAGGGCGCGGGCATTTTTCCGTGTTGCCTCATCCACAGCCCCTACTCCGATGGCCCGATCTCCCTCCTTGAAGTCATTCGCAGCGCCGACCACCTGCCGGTAAACTGTTTGATCAAAATCCCCTTTGATTCTGCGGATATACGCAAAGACGTCCTCGCCCGGCCCGACCTCCCCGACCGCAATGGTGCTTTGGTCGGCCGCCTTGGCAGCATCGCTATAGCTTGCAAGGGTGCCAGCGGCAGTTCCCACCATTACGAGGAGCTCTCGTCTGGAGAGCCCTCCCTGTCCCTTCGACGACAAGCCCTTAATCATGGCGATTTCCTTTTTGCAGAAGATCCGTCGTGCCACTTGCCTGTCGGCACACACGCGATTTGAACGTTGACTATGCCCGCGCCGCGATCTCGCTTGGAGTCACTCCATAATCCTCTTGCAAGTCGATTGGTCTTGCCGTTGCAACGACTAAGGGTACCAAGCCCAGGTCACGCTGGGCGGGGTTTGCAGCCTATTGGACGGGTCAACGCCTCGCATCCCGGCCGCGTACTCAGCAATGATGCGGTCGCTGGAGAATTCCCGGAGCTGGCAAGGTCCATGATAGCCTTGCACACAGGCGCTGTCACTTGGTTTGAAAATCGTCAGCGCTGGATCATGGGAATACACCCAGACAGACGCACCGGTCCATTGTGCCATTGCTTGAGGCGGTGGGATATGGCGAGAGCAGGCGGTTTGCAACTCTGAGCATTGGAAGTACCTTTGCTTTTATCGGGAAGCACGGGAGCAATGCATGTCGAACACTTGGCGGGGAATGAGGACGCTGGCGGATACATCATCGCGCTGTCGATCGAGATCAGCGTGGTGTCCCCTTTGATGGAGGAATGCGTGGCGCAAACCGTGCGATCGTTGCGGGAGCTTGCGATCGGATCGAAGGGGTGAAGAGGCAGGGAAAATCCTCAACAACGACGGTGACGAGATCGGCTGGTTCGATTGCCTGCCGCAAGAGACCGACGAGATCGGCCAGGCCGGAGTGGAACCCAACATGAAGTTGCTCGAATATGCTCCGTTCGCCGTCGGATGTGTGGTGGGCCTGGCTCTCGCTTTCGCCTTTACTGCGCTACTGGCGATACCGGACCCTGCAAGATTGCTGGTCTTCGGGTTCTTGCCGGCATTCGGCGGAGCGGTTGCGCAAAAGCTATGGGAGGAGCCGTAGGTGGTCGCAGCCTGATTTAGATCGTCGGCCGTGGCTCACGCCGCGGCGCTTCACCGTGCCGTTCGGCACTACGGTGCTCCTCACTTCGGCTTGTTGTCGTTGTCGGCTGTCGCGTTGAACTCGCACTGATAGCCAACCTCGACCTTCGCGATGCGTGGAGGCGAGATGGCGACAGAGATCTGGCCCTTATGGGACAGTTTGGTGATCGCCCTCGTCGGGGTTCAAGGTCTGATCGCGGCCGTCCCGGGTACGCCGATTGCCGTCTATTTTGACGACTCTGTGACAAACCTGAAAATCATCTGAAAACGCCGGTCAATCGCCTGACATGTGCGGGCTCTACAGAGGCTGCGAAAGCGCCGGGTCACTCTTTGGCGCGGTTGCAGAAGCCGATGCGGAGGGACGCACCATGAAGATCATTCAGATCACCGATACTCATTTGAGCCCCAACAAGGCGCATTTCAACGGCAACTGGGAACCGCTTGCCGCCTGGATCACCCGGACGGGTGCAGATCTTGTCGTTCATACCGGCGATCTCACGATTGATGGTGCCGACCAGGAAGACGATATCGCCTTTTCGATGGAGGTGATGCGTCAACTTCCCATACCGATGCTGATCGTGCCGGGGAACCACGATGTCGGCCATCTGCCGGGCTCCGACCAACCTGTGGATGCCGCAAGGCTGGAACGGTGGCGCCGCTTGGTCGGACCTGATTATTGGGTATCGGATCACGATAACTGGCGATTGATCGGGCTGAACAGTCTGCTGTTCGGCCAGGACGATGCCGAGGAAGAGGCCCAGTTTTCCTGGCTTTCAGACATTCTGTCGGCTCGCGACGGCCGGCGGGTGGCGATCTTCACCCACAAGCCGCTTTTCGTCGATGATCCGCATGAAGGCGATACGGGCTACTGGAGCATCCGTCCGGCTCCACGCGGGCGCCTCTACGACCTGTTCGCTGCACATGATGTGGCGCTTTTTGCGAGCGGCCATCTGCATTGGGCCTGGAAAGGCGCATTCGAAAACACCTCGCTCGTCTGGGGGCCTTCGTCGGCCTTCATCATCGGTACGCTGGAGCGGGAGATGCCGGGCGAACGGGTAGTTGGCGCCGTCATCCATACGCTTAGTGAGGATGTTTCGAGCGAGATCGTCGCCTTGCCTGAGCTCACTGCGCATTTCATCGACGAGGTGATCCACGAGGTCTATCCGCGTTCCGTTTCAAAGCAGGCGGCGGAGGCGGCACAATGAGTGTCTTTTCGCTGCGTGACATTCGCAAATCCTTTGCCGGAAACGCCATTTTGAAGGGTGTGTCGCTGGAGGCGGAAGCTGGTGAGTTCATCGCTCTGGTCGGCCCGTCCGGCTGCGGCAAGAGCACGCTGCTGCGCATCGTCGCCGGGCTCGATCATGCCGATGGCGGCGAAATCCGCATTGCAGATCGCGACGTGTCGCAGCTGAGAGCTGCCGATCGCAACATCGCGATGGTGTTCCAATCCTACGCGCTCTACCCGCACCTCAGCGCCGGCCAGAACATCGCCGTGCCGCTTGCCATGCGCAAGCTGACCGGCGTGCAGCGGCTGCCCTTCGTCGGCGCGTTGCTGCCAGGCCAGCGCCAGATTTGCACTGATATCCAGAGGCAGGTCGCAGCCATCGCCGCGTCTCTGAAGATCGACCACCTGCTCGATCGCAAGCCGGGCCAGATGTCGGGCGGCCAGCGTCAGCGCGTTGCGCTTGCCCGCGCGATGGTGCGCAATCCAAGCGTCTTCCTCATGGACGAACCGCTCTCCAACCTCGATGCCAACCTGCGCGTCCACGCCCGCGGCGAGATCGTCGAGCTGCACCGCCGCGCCGGCGTGCCGACGCTCTATGTCACCCACGATCAGTCCGAGGCCCTGTCGATGGCCGACCGGGTGGCGGTGATGATCGGCGGCAATCTGCTGCAGCTGGCCGCCCCCCAGGTGATCTATGACGATCCGAGCCATGTCGAGGTCGCCCGTTTCATCGGCCAGCCACGCATCAACCTGCTGCCGGGCAAGAAAGACGCCCATGGCATCGTTCAATTCGGCGCGTTGCGCGTTTCGTCATCTGCAACCCCGGCAGGCGCCGCGAACGTCACGCTTGGCATCCGCCCGGAATTCGTGCAGTTCCGCGCCGAGGGCCAAGGCACGCTCGCGGCCCGGGTCGAGCGTCTGGAGTTCCTGGGCTCTGAAGTCATCGTCTTTGCCAAGCTGGCCGCCATCGGCGAGACCGTCCTCGCCAAGGTCTCTCCCGCCGAAGCGCGCGGCCTTGTCGCCGGACAGGCGATCGGTCTCCACATGGATCCTTCGCGCATCATGCTCTTTGCCGAGGATGGCCGTCGCGTTGCGTGCGCGCCAGTGTCCGCAGCCATGCGGGAGGCTGTTCATGGCTGATATAGCCCTCCAGGTTTCGGCGGTTGAAACGGCAGGGCGGCGCGAGGCGCAGATCGCCTGGCTGCTTGCTGCACCCGCCATTGTGCTGATGATGCTGTTCATCGTGCTTCCCACCCTCGCCGTGATCGTTCTCGGCTTTACCGATTTTGAACTTGGCTACGGCAGCTTCCGCTTCGTCGGCCTGGAAAATTATGCCGACCTGATCAGCGACCGGACCTTTCGCCGTTCATTGTGGAACACAGCCGTCTACACGGCGATTGTGACGCCGGTGTCGATCCTGCTTGGTCTTGGCATAGCGCTGCTGATCGAGTCAGAACCACGCGGTCGCGACTTCTTCCGAACGGTCTACTTTCTGCCCGTCGCTTCGTTGCTCGTCGCCATGGCGACTGTCTGGCAATACATCTTCCATCCGAGCATCGGCCCGCTCAATAGCTTCCTTGCGCTGTTCGGCATTCCCGGCCCGAACTGGCTGGGCGCCTCAAGCACGGTCGTCTACGGACTTTCGATCATCGGCATCTGGCAATCGGTCGGCTTCAACATGGTGCTGTTTCTCGCCGGTCTGACTGCCATTCCACGCGAACTGTATGCGGCAGCCGAAGTCGACGGGGCAAAATCCGCGATCGACCGATTTCGTCTGGTCACCTGGCCGATGCTCGGGCCGACCACGCTTTTTGTCGGCACGATCAGTGTCATCAACTCGGTCAAGGTGTTCGAGACGGTTAAGACCCTCACCGAAGGCGGGCCGAACAAGGCCTCGGAAATGCTGCTCTTCACCATCTACCAGGAAGGCTTCGTCTACCTGAGGGTCGGCTACGCCTCGGCAATGACGGTGGTGTTTCTCGCCATCCTCGTCGTCCTGATGATCCTTCAGTATCGCTTCCTCGACCGGCAGGTGCATTACACATGACCCAGGCCCTGACACTTGGACGTTTGTTCCGGCTATTTCTGCTGTCGCTCGGCGCCCTGATGTTCCTTGCGCCCTACATTTTCATGATCTCGACTGCCGGCAAGGACCAGAGCGAAATCTTCTCCGCGTCGCTGTCGCTGATCCCGC
The DNA here is from genome assembly GCF_040126305.1 of Pararhizobium sp. A13. Taxonomy (NCBI): domain Bacteria; kingdom Pseudomonadati; phylum Pseudomonadota; class Alphaproteobacteria; order Hyphomicrobiales; family Rhizobiaceae; genus Pararhizobium; species Pararhizobium sp. A13. The sequence goes on from NZ_CP149511.1 coordinate 810,749, forward strand.
AGCATTCGGCCTATGTGGCCAATTTCACGAAGGCCCTGATGCGGGTGTCGATGCCGAACCTGCTGTTGAACGGGGTCATTGTCTGCGGGCTGATCCTGGTGCTGCAGGTGGCAGTGGCGGTACCTTGCGCCTATGCCATGGCCAAGCTGAAATTCGGTGCTGCGCGTATCATGATGGCACTGGTGATGCTCGGCTTGCTGGTACCGATCCACGCGACCGCCCTGCCCCTCTACGTCGCCTTGGACAACCTGTCGCTGCTCAACAGCTACACAGCGCTGGTTGCGCCATTCTCGATCTCGGTGTTCGGCATTTTCCTGTTTCTGCAGTTCTTCCGTGCGATGCCGGACGACCTGATCCATGCCGCCCGTCTCGATGGCATGTCGGAGGCCGGCATCGTCGCACGGGTGATCGTGCCCAATGCCTGGCCGGCGGTCACCGCGTTCGCCATCTTCTCGGTGGTCGCGCATTGGAACGACCTGTTCTGGCCGCTGATCGTCGTCACCAACCAGTCCTACGCGACGCCTCCTCTCGGCCTGTTGTTCTTCCGGGCGGCCGAGGCCGGCGACGACTACGGCGCGCTGATGGCCGCCACCCTCATCATCACTCTTCCCCTCGTGATTGCCTTCCTGCTCGCGCAGAAACGCTTCGTCGAGGGTATCACCATGACCGGTCTCAAAGGCTGACCGGTCGCAACCCAAGCCGTAACTCAAGGAGACCACGCGATGAAGCGTATCAGCCAAGCCCTCGCCGCCGCCGCGATGTCGATCGCCATGTCGATCCCGGCACATGCCGAAACGACCCTGACGGTCCACTACCCCATGCCCGGCTTCTTCAAGGACGTGATGGACACGATCTCGAAGAAGTTCATGGAAGAGAATCCGGATATCAAGATCCAGTTTGCCAATCCGTCGGCGACCTACGAAGAAGGCATCCAGACGATCATGCGTCAGGCCGGCACGGCCGAAATGCCCGACGTCACGTTCATCGGCCTCAACCGCCTGCGCATGCTGAACGAGCGCGACATCCCCGTCGATCTCGGCCCGCTGGTTTCCAAGGAAGCCGACATGGCTGCGCAGGGCTTTTCCGAAAACATCCTGAAGCTCGCCCAGGTCAAGGGCAAGCAGGTGGGCCTCGCCTTCGCCACGTCCAATCCGATCATGTACTACAACGCAGATCTGGTGCGGGCTGCAGGCGGCAATCCGGACGTTGCGCCGAAGACCTGGGATGAGGTGATCGCGCTCGGCGGCAAGATCAAGGCGCTCGGCGACGGCAATGAAGGCATCGATTTCCGCTGGCAGGGCGACGACTGGATGTTCTCCGCGCTTCTGTTCGGCGCCGGCGGCACCATGCTCAACGAGGACGAGACCAAAGTGACCTTCAATGGTCCTGAAGGTCAGAAGGCCGTCGAAGTACTGGACCGCATGGTCAAGGAAGGCGGCCTTCCGGTGTTGACCAAGCAGGCCGGCGAGCAGGCCTTCGTTGCCGGCAAGATCGGCTTCGCCTTCCAGACGACCGGCGCGCTGCGCAACACGATCAAGAATGTCGGCACCAAGTTCGATCTTCGCACGGCCCATATTCCGCTGATCGATCCGGTCAACGGCAAGCTGCCGACCGGCGGCAACGCCGTCGTCATCCTGACCCATGACGCCGAAAAACAGGATGCGGCCTGGAAGTTCGCCAAATTCGCCGCCGGCCCCTATGGTGCCTCGGTTGTGGTTCCCGGCACTGGTTATGTTCCGAACAATGAACTGGCCGCCGCTTCGCCGGACTATCTCGGCACCTTCTACAGGGAGAACCCGCTGTTTCGTGCCGGCCTCGAGCAGATGCCGCTCATGAAGCCCTGGTATGCTTTCCCGGGCAGCAACGGCGTGAAGGTCACCCAGACCATCGTCGAGAACCTGTCGCGTGTGGTCGAACAGTCTGCAACGCCGCAGGAAGCACTGGACGACGCAGCCGCCGACGTCGAAGACCTTTTGCCGCGCAGCTAAACAGACTTGAGATCAGACAACGGCCACCTCTCTCCGAGGCGGCCGTTTTGCGTTGTGCGCTTGTCAGCCCTCATTGCTGATGTCGCGTACCGTCCCGCCGTGACGCAGCCGGTGTGCCACCTGCAGGTGGCGCGGCGCGGCGGCATTTTCCGCCATGTCGAGCAAAAGCGATGCGGCAGCGGCCCCCATCGTCGCATCCGGAATCTCCACCGTCGTCAGGGCCGGATGGGTGAGCCTGCCGATTGCAATGCCATCAAAGCCAGTGACCGAGATATCGTCCGGAACCGACAGTCCGTGACGCCTGACGGCTGCGATGACGCCAAGCGCCAGAAGGTCATTGGAGGCGATGATCGCCGAGGGCGCAATGCGCGAAAGGGTCGCCGACAGATCGAGCGTTTCGAACCCGTCGACGAAAGGGATCTGCGTGGCTTCGAGCACAGTCATGCGCGCTGCTTCCATCGCATCACAATATCCGACATAGCGCAGCCTTGCCCGGTCGGAAGCCGTGAAATAACCAGAGACGAACAGGATGCGCCTATGGCCGCAGGACAGGAGATATTCGGTGATATCGCGGCCAGCCTGACGATTGTCAGCGCAGACGGCTGCGGGAAAGCGCGCGGTCGTGGGATTGCCGAGCAGCACCGTAGGCGGCAGGTCTGCCGACAGGGCCTTGCTGCGGTGCGCATCGCAGACAGTGAGGATCAGCCCGGTCGGCTGCTGGTTGAGCAGGGACGCGACCGCATCCGCCTCGCGCGCCGGATCATAGTCCGACTGGGCGATCAGCACGCCGTGGCCGGCAACCAGCATGCGGTTCTGAATGCTGCTCAAAGAGGCGGCAAAGACAGGGTTGGTGACGCTGGGAATAAGAACGCCGATGACCGGCCGGCGCCTTGAGGAACCCGACGGCCCTCCCGCCGGACGATAACCGACCTCGGCCGCAGCGCGCCGGACTTTCCGGACCATCTCGTCGCTGACGGGGCCGGTCCCGTTCAAGACCCGCGAGGCTGTTGCAAGCGAACAGCCAGCGCGGAAGGCAACCTGCTGAAGGGTCGTCATGACAGGGGTCCAAGTTGTAAGCTGCCACAGAAAGTGCGCCGCAAGGCCATTACCTACGATGAACCCGGTGGAAGGCGCAACTAGGCCCTGCTGCTCATGCTGCTACCATCTCGCATAACGCGTCCTGATGCTTGGGGCGTCCGGTTCCCGAAACAGGGCTTTAACGCCGCCGTCATTAAAGTACTGTCTTAGACACCCATCCCAAATCTTTGATTTGTGTGCATCGGCCTGTCGTGAGAGAATGACCACATCCCGCAAAAGCAGCTTCGCGAAGCTTGCGCTACAGGGACGGGAACACAAAGAGCCGGAGTCTCTCGGGCTCGACCCGAGACGTTTCGCTCGCCCATGACGATCCAGATCACTGACTTTGCTCCGGCTTTGTCAGCGGCGTTTTCTGTTGTCAGCATCAGAAAGGAAACGACCATGGCCAAAATAGTTTGTGTTCTCTATGACGATCCGGTCGATGGATATCCGACATCCTATGCACGCGACGGCCTTCCAAAGATAGACCACTATCCTGGCGGCCAGACACTCCCCACACCAAAGGCGACCGACTTTCAGCCTGGCGTATTGCTTGGAAGTGTTTCGGGCGAACTGGGACTGCGACAATATCTTGAATCGCAGGGCCACACGCTCGTCGTCACGTCCGACAAGGATGGTCCCGACTCCGTCTTCGAAAGGGAACTGCAGGACGCCGAAATCGTGATTTCGCAACCCTTCTGGCCCGCATATCTGACTGCGGAACGGATGGCCAAGGCGCCGAAGCTCAAATTGGCGATCACGGCGGGCATCGGATCGGACCACGTCGATCTTCAGGCTGCGATCGACCGCGGCATGACCGTTGCGGAGGTGACGTATTGCAATTCCATCAGCGTCTCGGAACACGTCCTGATGATGATCCTCGGCTTGGTGAGAAACTACATTCCGTCCTATCAATGGGTGGTCAAGGGCGGGTGGAACATTGCCGATTGTGCCGCCCGTTCCTATGACATCGAGGGAATGCATGTGGGAACGGTCGCGGCCGGGCGTATCGGCCTTGCCGTGCTGCGCCGCCTCAAACCTTTCGACGTACATCTTCACTATCATGATCGGCACCGGCTTCCCGAAGCGATCGAAAAAGAGCTGGACGTCACGTGGCATGCGACTGTCGAAGATATGGTCAAGGTTTGCGATGTCGTGACCATCAACTGCCCGCTTCATCCCGAGACGGAAAATCTGTTCAACGAGAAAATGCTCTCGCAGATGAAACACGGCGCCCATCTGGTCAACACTGCCCGCGGCAAGATTTGCGATCGCGATGCTGTCGCCAAGGCATTGGAAAGCGGCCAGTTGGCCGGCTATGCGGGCGATGTCTGGTTTCCGCAGCCAGCACCAAAGGAACATCCCTGGCGAACCATGCCCCATCACGGGATGACGCCTCACATTGCCGGCACATCCTTGTCCGCCCAGGCGCGTTACGCAGCCGGGACGCGGGAAATTCTTGAGTGCTGGTTTGAGGGACGGCCCATTCGCGAGGAATACCTGATCGTCGACGGCGGAAAACTCGCCGGCACCGGGGCCCACTCCTATAGTGCGGGGAATGCGACGGGCGGCTCCGAGGAAGCAGCCCGCTTCAAGACATGATCGTCAGTTGGGTGGGTTCTATCCAGTGACGCAGCACGCCGTGAACCGATGCCGGCCGGATTGAAATGTTCCGGCCAGGCAGGGAACGGCTGCGCGGCAGGGTATCTGGAATGTCTCAGAGAGCCGGAGCGTGATCCACACCCAAATCGGAGAAAAGGAAGGGCTGGCATGTGCGAGTGTCGAAGCTTGCTCCTATAGATAAACGGCAGCGCAGCGGATGTCATGGAACAACGTTTTCGCCTGCGCTGCTCCCGTCACTTGCGGATCCTGATTAAATCTTGGCCATGTCAAGAATATTGCTCGCTTGAAAGAACTGTTCAAGACAACTCGTGACTGCGCGACGGCGAGGTTCCGCCTCTGCCATCTCTTGATGGTCGCCGCACTCAAAATAATTCTTATTGTTAAAAGTGCCGTTCACGCGGTATAATACTTTAGTTAAACTTCAGGCTTGGAGGTCTGATATGCCAAATGCTCTGATGGAAGGAAAGAAGGTACAGGATTGGGCCAATGTGGTCTTGGCGGTATGCGTGTTCATCTCGCCGTGGGTCATCGGCTTTTCGGCCGAAGCGATCCCAACCTGGAACTCGTGGATCGTCGGTATCGTGCTCGGCGCGCTGGCGGTCGCGGCGATTTCGGCCTTCGCCGAATGGGAAGAATGGGTCAATCTGGTGCTCGGCCTCTGGCTGGCCGCGTCTCCCTGGCTGCTTGGCTTTACGGCCAATGTGAACCTGATGTGGACCAACGTGGTGCTTGGATTGCTCGTCGCCGTCGTGTCGCTCTGGGCAGTTTGGGATCATCATCATCCCCACGCCCACGCCTGAGCCCGGACGGGGCTATCTCGACAAGACCCGCCGCATAGAGAGCGGCGGGTGCGGACTACGATTCAAAGCCTGCTACCCGACGGATGCGTTCCTGTCTCGGGTGAGTATGAATTGATGTGTTTGACGAGGACGGCTGAATAATTCGCAATAACTCAACCACTTAGCGCCGATAACTGACACCCTACTTCATAGATTTCAGATCATTTGAAAACCCGGCGGCCCCTTTTTCCGGCCGATCGCGCAGGGTTTTATCATGTTGCTGCGACAGGGAGTTGCCGGTGACAAGACCCGGACGAACCCAACGCCTGTTCTTTCGCTAGAGCCCGGGTCCGGTATCTCTGGATCTATTGGTTATTCCAAGGGTTTGAAACGGCAAGTCCTGCCGCTTCAAAGGGACTGATATCGCGCATAGCTATGATAAATCCCTTGGAAGCGGCAATAGCGGCAATCCGTCGGGGGTCGCAAACCCCTCGCTGGCCGCCCTCGCCTTCAACACTAAGTTGGCGTATTTTCGGCGGCCCCGGTGTCAAACGGCAATACACGATCAGCGAACAATTCGAACGCACCGGCCAGCGTTTCGCTCAGGGCCTCCTTTCGCCGCCCGCCCGGCAACGCCCGATGCCAAACTGCAGAACGGCCAGCGTCACACTGGACAGGTACGGCGTTTCAGCTCGTTCAGCCAGGAGTGCACGGCAAGAATGGGGTTCTGGTTTCATCGCCTCGGAGACGACATTGGTATCCAAGACGATCATTCAAACCTCATGGGCTCCGCCGGCGCCTTGTCGCGTACCTGGTCAAACACTGCGAAATCATCATTGGTCAGTCCCAGCCGTCGGCCGAGCTCCGCCAAGGCATCGCCTATGCGGACGCGCTGCTCCGGCTTCACGACGCTTTCCAGAATGTCGCGGACTTCTGCCTCCGTGCTGCGGCCGTGCATGGCGGCCCGCACGCGTAGAGCACGGTGCACTTCATCGGGCACATTGCGCACGGTTAGGATAGCCATAGTCGAAACCTCGTACTTGCTTTCAATGATTGCAATATTACTATTATGCAGTTATATCGCGAGTTTTCCGCGGCCGCACCTCCCATTTTACATTCCGCGCCGGCGAGTTTTTCAGGACAACAGCACGCTTCCGAGGAAGGCCGTCTTGTGAGGCGTCTGCGCTGTCCTGATTATAGGTCGTATGGACACCTATACGACCAAGAACGATTTCCAGCTCATGGAGATCGTGGACATGGGCCGGCGGCGCCGGTTAAGCATTAAAGCGAAGCGGCAGATCGTTGATGAAAGCTATACGAGCGGCGACAGCGTTTCGACCGTTGCTCGTCGACACGGCATATTTCCAGCCCAATTGTTTGGTTGGCGTCGAGCGGCCCGCGATGGGGAATACGGGGCATGGAGCGAAATCGCATCCGGGACCGGTTTTACAGCCGTGCGAATTGCGGACGAGCTGCGCCCTCGACGGCACAACCAGAGCCATGACCTAAACTCCGGCAAAGGTCGTTTCGAGATTGTAAGCTCAAACGGCCGGCGAGTGATTGTTGATCGGGATGTCGACATTGACGTACTGTTGCGGATCGTGCGCGGCCTGGAGAAGTTACGATGATCCCGATCCCGGCAGGTGTCCGGGTTTGGTCGGCGACAGGTTATACCGACATGCGGTGCGGGTTTCCGTCGCTGGCGCTCCGGGTGCAGGAAGTTCTGAAACACGACCCTCTCGGCGGTCATTTGTTTTGATTCAGGGGCCGCCGCGGTGATCTGATAAAATTGATTTGGCATGATGGCCAGGGGGCCCGCTTGTTCAAGAAAAAATTGGAACGAGGCAGGTTCATATGGCCGTCTGCGGCCGATGGCACGGTAACGATTTCCACGGCGCAGCTCTCGTATTTGCTGTCTGGAACCGACTGGCGAAACCCGCAGGAAACATGGCGCCCCACGCGGGTCGGCTAGCATTATTCGAGCCGGCCGGATGTGATTTGAAGAGAAGTGGTGGTTCGAGTCAGTTCGAACACGTATCTCGGTGTCATCAAGCTGGACGTAGCTGACAAGCTGTTGTATCGAAAAACGACGAATTATTTCGTCTTACTCGAATATTAGGGAAGGAAATTCCATGAAAAATTGGTTCTTTTTTACCTCACTTCTTTTGACAGTTTCTTTGAGCGTTGCGTCGATCGGGCACGCATTTGCCCAAGACACATCTATTGCTGAATCACTCAAAGCGGTTAAAACATTTGAAGAATTGCGGAATGAAATTCAGCAATCCAAAGATCCGCAAAAAATTAAAGGAGCCCTTGCCGAGTTGGAAACGCTGGCTGCGGCTGGGGATGCAAAGGCTTCCATTCGTGTCGGTGAAGTCTATCGCGATGGTACGATTGTAACAGCCGATCCGCAGAAGGCATTCGAAGCGTTTCAGCGGGCCGCCAATGCCGGAAACGCTACAGGCAAGATTCGTCTGGGTGATGCCTTTATTAAGGGTATCGGTGTTGAAGCAGATCCTGCCAAAGGTATTTCGCTTATCGAAGAGGCTGCTCAAACGGGCAGTGGCGGTGCCTTGCAAGCTCTTGGTGATGCTTATTCGCAAGGGGGCGCGGTTGCAGTAGATGGTGAGAAAGCACTGAGTTATTATCAGCGCGCGATCGATGCCGGCAACACAAATGTTCTTGTTCGTGTCGGTGAAGTCTATCGCGATGGTACGATTGTAACAGCCGATCCGCAGAAGGCATTCGAAGCGTTTCAGCGGGCTGCCAATGCCGGAAACGCTACAGGCAAGATTCGTCTGGGTGATGCCTTTATTAAGGGTATCGGTGTTGAAGCAGATCCTGCCAAAGGTATTTCGCTTATCGAAGAGGTTGCTCGAACGGGCAGCGGCGGTGCCTTGCAAGCTCTTGGTGATGCTTATTCGCAAGGGGGCGCGGTTGCAGTAGATGGTGAGAAAGCACTGAGTTATTATCAGCGCGCGATCGATGCCGGCAACACAAACGTTCTTGTTCGTGTCGGTGAAGTCTATCGCGATGGTACGATTGTAACAGCCGATCCGCAGAAGGCATTCGAAGCGTTTCAGCGGGCTGCCAATGCCGGAAACGCTACAGGCAAGATTCGTCTGGGTGATGCCTTTATTAAGGGTATCGGTGTTGAAGCAGATCCTGCCAAAGGTATTTCGCTTATCGAAGAGGTTGCTCAAACGGGCAGTGGCGGTGCCTTGCAAGCTCTTGGTGATGCTTATTCGCAAGGGGGCGCGGTTGCAGTAGATGGTGAGAAAGCACTGAGTTATTATCAGCGCGCGATCGATGCCGGCAACACAAATGTTCTTGTTCGTGTCGGTGAAGTCTATCGCGATGGTACGATTGTAACAGCCGATCCGCAGAAGGCATTCGAAGCGTTTCAGCGGGCTGCCAATGCCGGAAACGCTACAGGCAAGATTCGTCTGGGTGATGCCTTTATTAAGGGTATCGGTGTCTCAAAGGATGCAGAGCGTGGCATTGCACTGATTAAAGACGCGACGACGCGAGATAGTCGAGCCCTAATCTCTCTCGGAGATTATCTTTCTCGCGGGGACTTTGTTCAGGCGGATGCAAAGGCAAGCCTTGATGCGTTTTTGACGGCAGGGGAGGCAGGCAATGCAGGGGCCTACTTACGTCTCGCGGAAATTTATCGTGACGGCATGTTGGTGCCTCGAAATGTAGAGAAGTCAGTCGAATACTTTCGAAAGGCCGCGGGCATGGGGCAACGTTCTGCTCTGTTATCGCTTGGCGAGAGCCATGTTTATCAGCGCTACGGAAGAAAGTCTGACAGGAATGCAGGTCTTAAACTTATCGCGGATGCTGCAAAGCTGGGAAATGAGCAAGCGGTCGTGATCCTCGCAAATCTACAGATTTCCGGAAACGGCGTTTCGAAAAATCCAGCCAAAGCTGTCAAAGCGCTGCTGGAAGCGGCAGACGCGCGCAATGCGCGGGCTGCAAATACGCTTGTCGCGATTTATAGAGATGGTCGAGGCAAGGACATTTCCAAAAACCTCGTTAAAGCCCGTGAGTATCTCTCACGCTATGAAAATCTCTATTCTCCGACTGATCTCACAAGGGAGAGAATTGTGCTTCTGGCGGCATCTGCCAGCTCAATCGCCGATTATAGGCAATTGTCGGAATCTCTCAGTGCAGCGCCGCCGGTGATACAATCCAGTACGATATCGCGACTTCGCGCGAGTAACCCCAACGCCTATGTTTATGTTGTGCAGGATCGCTTGAAGCAACGGGGCTTGTATTCAGGTCCGCTCAACGGCATGCTGACACGATCGACGATCCAGGCATTAAATAAATTATGCCAGAAAAGTCCGGCTACCAACCGTTGCGACAGAGGGCCTCTGAATAGCGCTGCAGCAAATCTGGTCTCTGTTCTTCTCAATTAACGCCCGCCGGAGCCAGTGCCACCCGTTTGAATTTAAACTCATGCGGGTGGCTTATCTGCATGAAATCATCCGGTTCATGCCGCTGCCGCGTTGTTATCGGGCCTGTCTTGTGATTACGTGCAATATGAATTCCACTGATTGGCCCAGTTAAAAAACGGGGGACTACCCTGACGTTAACCGATTCTTAAAGTCGCCTGAATTTTGCGTTGCAAAATATAATTTTGCGTTGCAATATATCTCGTCCTTTGGCATTTCTGAGGTCTGTACAAACAACCTACCGGGATTTTGCCAATCCAGCTGCTCTATGACCACCAAATTCTTTCAGCGTTGCTCAAAGACTTTTTAATATTGATTTTGAAACAGGGCCAAGATGACTGGCGTGGTGTACATAGTAACTGATATTGAGGCCGATGGCCCCTATCCTGAAGACAACTCGATGCTCAGCATTGCGTCCGTGGCCATTGACGCAACCGGTAAGATCCTGGATCACTTTTCAGCGAATCTTATCGAGCGCGAGAACGCCAAACAGGATTCGGGAACGATGCATTGGTGGGGACACAATGACGACGCTTGGTCCAAGCTTCAGGTGGGGCGTGGCGAGCCAGGCAAGTGCCTCGCCTTGTGGTGCGATTGGGTGCTAACCCACGCCGGAATAAAGGTGTTTGCAGCACATCCTTTGGCCTTTGATGGCCATTGGGTGGATTGGAATATTAAGTATTTTCTTGGACGCCGCCTTTTTGACAGGCCAAGGGAGCCTGGGCTCTGCGCGGGAAGTGGGCTTGATATCATTTCGCTGTTGATGGGTAAGTTAGGTTGGAATTATCAGGAATGTCGCCGGGAAAACTATCGAGACGCGTGGCTTGGTAATATTCCTCACGATCATAGCGCGCTATCGGACGCACGAGGTTATGCCCATTTGCTTGGACTGCTTTTGACAAGAGATCGTGCTGAATTACTGTCCATGTAAAATGGTTTGGAATATTTTAATAAAATTAGAAGGGATTCACTTTGAAACATAAATTAGTTGCTTTGATGCCCATGCGTCACTCCTCGGAGCGTATAAAAGGCAAGAACTATCGGGCGTTTGGAGATGGCAGACCGCTTTTTCAACATATGCTGGATCTACTGGTATCGACCGAAGGCGTAGATAAAGTCGTTATCGATACGGATTCCGAGGTGATATTCGACATATGCAGGCGAGACTATCCTCAAGTCGTTCTTATTGAGCGCCCACTTCATCTTCGCGATGGCTCTACACCAATGAACAATGTGCTCCTACATGACATCAATCAGGTTGATAGCGAGTTCTATTTGCAGACACACTCCACCAACCCGCTGATGACCAAAGACACCCTGAAGCGGGCGGTGGACACATTCTTAGCAAAATATCCCATCAACGATTCGCTCTTCTCCGTAACCCGCATGCAGACGCGACTTTGGGATGAGTTAGCACGGGCGATCAACCACAACCCGTCGATACTCTTAAGAACGCAAGATCTTCCACCCGTATATAACGAAAATTCCTGCATCTACATTTTCGAGAAGAGAACTCTCGTTGAACGCCAGAACCGCATTGGCTATAGGCCAATCATGTTCGAAATGGATCCGTTCGAAGCTCAGGACATTGACGAGGAAATCAATTTTCAGGTTGCAGAAGCGATATTTCATGCGCAGTCCGCGAGGATTGTGGAATGAAGACCATCCTCATTACATGCGGACATCTGCAGCGCCACATCGCCCGCTTTCAGGCGGATATTCACGCTCATGGTATTCATGTCTGGGTCCCTGCTCTGAGCGGTCAGCAGTTCACCGAAACAGAAATGATCGCGATGATTCCTGAGGCAGACGTGGCCATTGCTGGCGACGATCCGCTCGGTCGAACCGTGTTGGAAGCGGGTGTCGGAGGCAAGTTAAGGGGGCTAGTGCGCTGGGGAATAGGGACCGACAACGTCGATAAGCCGGTCGCGACGGCGCTTGGCCTTCCAGTCTACAATACGCCCGGCATGTTTAACAATGAGGTGGCGGATCTGGCACTCGGCCATGTGTTGACTCTGGCGCGCCATCTTCACAAAATGGATCGTGACGTCCGCGGCGGCAAATGGACGCGCTACGAAGGCATGTCGCTTGCTGGCAAGACGGCGGGCGTAGTCGGGCTCGGGGGCATCGGCCGCGAAATCGCGCGGCGCTGCGCGGCTTTTGGCATGAAGGTAATCGGTTCGGATATTGTTAACCTCGATAATGAGCTGTTGAACAGTGTCGGCGCCCGGCAGGTGTCGTTCGAGGATGTGGTCTCGCAGTCCGATATCGTCATCCTGGCCTGCAACCTAACACCCCAAAACCATCACCTTTTTAATGCGTCGATATTTGAGGCCATGAAGCCGGGCGCGATGATCGTGAACGTGGCTCGTGGTCCGATCATCGACGAGGCGGCACTGGTGGATGCACTTCGTTCCGGCAAGATCGCGGCGGCAGGCCTCGATGTGTTCGAGATCGAGCCTCTTTCGGGAGATAGCCCGCTGCGCGGTTTCGACAATTGTCTGTTCGGTACCCACTCCGGATCGAGCACCACAGAAGCAATCCAGCGCACCAACGCAATCAGCGTTAATATTGCGCTCGCCATGCTCGGTATCAACCCGGATTTCCTGGAGACCTGCAACCGTGTCGCGTGACGGCGGTCGTACCCGATTTGACCAAGACGGCCGGACGACAAGCTTGAAAGCATAGAACATGGATAATTCTTCTGGACCGAAGCGGATTCTCTTGACCGGCGGATCGGGCGTTATCGGCACCCATCTCGTCCAACCCCTCAGCAAGGTGTGTTTAGGCATGGAATGCTGACCACACTGGCGGGATGATACTTATCCAATTTTGCCCCCCTTGGGTCACATCATCCGATACGAAGATGTGTATGCAAGAGGACGGGGCGCTAAGAGGTAGCTTGGGACAGGATAGAGAATGAAGAAAGCACTGATAACAGGCATCACCGGGCAAGACGGCTCCTATCTGGCGGAGTTTCTGCTGGAAAAGGGGTATGAGGTCCATGGTATCAAGCGCCGGGCCTCCCTGTTCAACACCCAGCGGGTAGACCACCTCTATGAGGATCGGCAGAAGGACAATGTCCGGTTCCGTCTCCATTACGGGGATCTGACTGATACCTCCAACCTCACCCGCTTGCTTCGCGATATTGAGCCCGATGAGGTCTATAACCTCGGGGCGCAATCCCATGTGGCGGTGAGCTTTGAGACTCCGGAATACACAGCAGATGTCGATGCGATCGGCACCCTGCGTCTGCTGGAGGCGATCCGCTTTCTCGGCCTGGAGGGGAAGACACGTTTCTATCAGGCCTCCACCTCAGAGCTTTATGGGCAGGTGCAGGAAATCCCGCAGACAGAGACCACGCCCTTTCATCCCCGTTCCCCTTATGCGGTGGCCAAGCTGTATGCCTATTGGATCGCGGTGAACTATCGCGAGGCTTACGGTATATATGCCTGCAACGGCATCCTCTTTAACCACGAAAGCCCCCGGCGGGGAGAAACCTTCGTTACCCGCAAGATCACGCGGGGCCTGGCTAATATCACTCTTGGGCTCGAAGAGTGTCTCTATATGGGTAATATCGACGCCCTGCGGGACTGGGGCCATGCGAAAGATTACGTGCGGATGCAGTGGCTGATGCTTCAGCAGGAGGAGCCGGAGGACTTCGTGATTGCCACGGGCAAGCAATATTCCGTACGCGAATTCATCTCTTGGAGTGCTGCAGAACTGGGTGTGACGCTGGCGTTCACTGGTGAGGGTCTGGATGAGGTTGCCACGGTCACCGCAATCGCAGGGGATAACGCCCCGGCGTTGAAGGTGGGCGATGTGGTGATGCGCATTGACCCCCGCTACTTCCGACCTGCTGAGGTAGAGACCCTGCTGGGTGATCCGGCCAAGGCAAGGATAAAGCTCGGCTGGGTGCCGGAAATCACCGCCCAGGAGATGTGTGCAGAGATGGTGGCCGAGGATTACAAGGCCGCACGCCGTCTGAAACTCTTGAAAGAGCACGGGCTGGATCTACCAGTGAGCTTGGAGGGTTGAGATGTACGATCTGAGTGGGAAACGGATCTGGGTGGCCGGACACCGGGGCATGGTTGGCGGTGCGGTGGTGCGTCGCCTGGCCTCTGAGCACTGTGAGGTGATCACGGTGGGGCGGGAGGTGGTCGATCTCACGCGGCAGGCTGAGGTTGAAGACTGGATGACCGAGACCAAACCTGACGCTATCGTCATGGCTGCGGCCAAGGTGGGCGGGATTCTGGCCAATGATACCCACCCGGTGGACTTCCTGGCCGAAAACCTCGCCATTCAGACCAATATCGCAACTGCCGCCCATAAGGCAGACGTAGAGCGCTTCCTGTTCCTTGGCTCCTCCTGCATCTACCCCAAGCTCGCACCCCAGCCGATGGCAGAAGACAGCCTTCTGACCGGGCCGCTGGAGCCCACCAACGAGTGGTATGCGATTGCCAAGATCGCCGGCATCAAGCTGTGCCAGGCCTATCGCAAGCAGTACAGGCGGGATTGGATTTCTGCCATGCCGACAAACCTCTATGGGCCCGGCGACAACTATGATCTGCAGTCATCTCATGTGATGCCAGCGCTGTTGCGCAAGTTCCATGAGGCCAAGGAAAGCAGGTCAGCGGAGGTTACGGTTTGGGGCTCTGGCACGCCGCTGCGGGAGTTCTTGCACTGTGACGACCTTGCCGATGCGCTGGTCTTCCTGCTGAAAACCTACTCTGGCTACGACCATGTGAACGTCGGCTCCGGTGTCGAAGTGTCGATCCGGGAGCTGGCGGAAACCATCGCAGAGGTCGTGGGGTACGAGGCCAAGCTGACCTTCGATGCCACCAAACCCGATGGCAGCCCACGCAAGCTGATGGACTGCTCCCGGCTCCATGCAATCGGCTGGAACAATGTCCGTAGTCTCAAGGATGGAATTGCAAATGCCTATGCCCATTGGCTGGAACGTAAAGAGCCGGTGAGACCCTAAAAATGACAGATATTTCCATCGTCATCCGCACCCTGAACGAAGATAAATATCTAGGTGATTGCCTTGCTGCTATCGCTATGCAGGAAGTCGGTGATCTATCGGTCGAGGTCGTGGTAATCGATTCAGGTTCCACTGACCGGACCCTCGAGATCGCCAAGGCACACGGTGCGCGCATTACCCATATCAAGAAGTCCGAGTTCACCTTTGGGCGTTCGCTGAACCGCGGCTGCGCTTTTGCGCGCGGTGAAATCCTCGTGCTCTTGTCCGGGCATTGTATACCAGTAGGTCCAAACTGGCTAACCGAGCTCACAGCCCCTCTGAGCAATAACCAAGCCGTCTATAGCTATGGAAGGCAGATCGGACGGCAGCGCATAACCAAATTCTCTGAACATCAGCTCTTTGCCAAGTATTTCCCACCCGAAAACAAAGTGCCCCAAGAGGGTTTTTTCTGCAACAACGCCAATTCCGCGCTGCAACGTAGGATTTGGAGCGAGACTCAGTTCGACGAAACGATCACCGGCCTTGAAGATATGGCGCTTGCCAAGAGGTTGGTTGCTCGGGGGGAAAAAATCTCCTATATCGGCACTGCGGCTGTCGAGCATCTGCATGAAGAAAGTTGGAGAAAGGTATGCATCCGCTTTGAGCGTGAAGCTATAGCGCTGCGAGGTATTATGCCGGACGTTCATCTCAACTTTGGAGATTTTTTAAGATATACAATCAGCGGAATTCTCATTGACTGTGGGCAGGCCCTCGATCAGGGATGTTTCCATCGCGAGGTTGCAAGTATTATCGCTTTCCGGACGTGTCAGTACTGGGGGGCATGGCGCGGAAACGCGGCAACACGTGAAATCTCGCGCGCCCGTAAGGAGCAGTATTTCTACCCAAACTACACTCTTGCCAATGAAAGCACACCGCGCCCGCGTGAGGTCGAAGAACTTCCGTCAACTAGCCGGTAAGCCGCTCTATGCTTGGATTCTCGACACATTGAAGAGGATAGACGAAATCGACCAAATTGTAACCAACACCAATGCTCGCGACATTCTTGCCGATAGCGGCTTGACTGAGGGCGCGCTGGGAAATCAAGGTAGCATGAGCTCGGCCGCCAACGTCCTCTCACCAGGGCGCTGTGGCACAAGTGCCAACCCCCATAACACTTCCATGCCAGGGCAAAGGCCTTCGGCGTCACCGGTGCCCTAATGCAGAAAATCACGGCAGCTGTGACCGGAATCACAAAAGATATGCGTGTCCTGAGCACCTGGTTTTCCACCGGGACGAAGCTGCTTGGCCTCGCGGTCATCCTTCCCATCGCCATCGTGAAGCTTACGGATATCGAACTCAATGTCTGGATGCTTGGACTCGTTGCAATCAACATCATCAATCTGCTTGAATTCTCGATCACACCCACCACCATCAGGCAACTGTCCTACCAAAAAGGCATGGCCGCAGAGAACAGAACCGACTCTATGGTGACGGCTGCCTATACATTGCACCAAACCGCCGCCCTTTGCGTCACGCTTATTGCTTGCATTACAATTTTCTCTCAATTGCGGCTCAGCGATGCGGGCGTAGTTCTCTCGCCACTTGTCTGGGCGATACCGTTGTTGCTGTATTTCAAAGTGCTCAACTCATTTTACGCTGCGATCTTGCATGCAAATGACAGGATTCCGTATCACCGAATGGTCGAGGCTGCCGCCAACATCGCGTTAACGCTTCTGACAATCGCCATTTTGACCGTCACAACGGATGTCGCACTGCTGCTATGCATGCAGATCATTCCACAAGCGGCAATTCTTCCTATCATTCGCAAAGCAGCAAGACAGTACCAAAAGACCGAAAAGTTCCGAGTCTCATCTCTGATCGCTCATAAAGCTGATATTATTACACCGACCCTGAACCAGGTGGGCGCTTCGCTTCTCGGCTTCGGCACACTGCAAATCGTGGCTATCTATATCAATGCGACAAACACCATTGCTTATGCCAATACATTTTTGCTGAGCCTACGAATGATCCAGTCGATTGCAACCTTCACCAACCCGATTTTCTATACCTACATCCCACAACTCGCCCGAATCTATAAATCCCAAGGGGTCGGCACACTTCAGACCTTGGCGCGGCAAAAGCAAAGGTATACGGTTATTGCTTTCATCGTGGCAACGCAGACAATAACGGTTGCGCTTCTTGCGATTCCGTCCGCAGCCTTTGGCTTGCAAGACAAGCTTCCAGATCCAGAAATGTGGATCGTGCTGTCAATCGCCTTCACGTTCTACAGGATCGGGGCTACCAATCTGCAGACCTCGGCGTTGATGGGATTCGTCAATTTCCAAACTGCGGAGTTTGCGGCGACCTTGGCGCTTCTGGTGCAGGTTGGCGTACTGGCCATCATCTGGAATTATCAGAATATCCCAATCAATCTCCTTCTTACATATTTAATCATTTATCTTCCGATTACCATTCGGTTAAGTCGGCAATCTGAAAGTCAAACTAAATGATCTCTGTTGTAATGCCCATGAAAGAGCCAGGCCAGTTTTACGAACAGGCCGTCCGTTCGATACTTACAAATTTCCCAGATGCAGAAATTATCGTTGTAGGCCCCACCAGTGCGGGACGAAGCCCAGTAGTGCGGGCCGATATCGAGAGTGGTCGTATTCTTTTTTTCCAGGAACCCAAAAAAAATCTATATAGCGCGGTGAATCTCGCAATCTCGAAAGCCTCGTCAGATTATATTGCCTGGCTGAATGTGGATGACGAAATGGCTCCGATAAGCGATGAAGTCATCGCTGCAATTTCGCAAGGCACCCATGACATTCATGCCTTTAACGTGCAATTCATTGATCAGAACGGCGATACCTCAAGCGAGATAGTATGCTACCGGTCTGGTTCATACGGCGCGCGACTGATGGATACTTGGTATTGCTATGTCAACTCAATGATCTTCCGAAAATCCGTGCTTCAAGCACTGCCGTTTGATGACAGCTACCGCATCTGCGCCGATCGGAAGTTCCTGTTCGATCTAGCCCAACTCGCGCCAAGCGTGTGCAAACACTCCGAAACATTGGTGCGATATCGCCGCCATGAGGACTCGTTAACCTTCAACAGTCAGAGCAGGTTCGTGCGGCGCACCAACAGCCCAGCGATCAACAGCGAGCTGCGCGAGATTTATCGCGGACAACTCGCAGCACCCGCCTCGGTTCGCACTTTCCTTGTCGCGGCCACGCGATACGTCCGTAACCTCGCCGAGCCGGCCCTGTATTTCATGGTGAAGCGATGAGTTCTCTCTTCACAAAATTTCGCGAAACACGCAGCAAATACGGTACGCTTTACGCACTGGCGCGCCTCCGCAACTTTCTCATGGCCACGCTCAGGTTGCTCCTGCGCAGCCGTGGAGTCTTGTCGCACAACAAGACCGTAGGAGAGTCGGGAAATAAGGCGCGACGAGACAGGATTATCGTTGTTGGAAACGGCCCCTCGTTGAACAAGCTACCGATGCACTTACTAGAAGGTGAGGATGTCTTCGTTTCCAATAATTTCCATCTGATGTTTCCCCGCATCGCATGGCGCCCACGCTTTATGGCAATTAGCGATGCTTACGTTCTGATTGAATCCCACACCAAAGTTATAGAGCATGCCGAATCCTACGAAAGGATCTATGTGCCGGCAATGCATGCCTCTAACGTTGACTCATTCAAAATCTATAAAAAGCTTAAGAATTCCTATTTCTTCAATGTGATGCCAATCCCAAAGGTGCGCGATCTTGCCTATGTTCCCATCAACAAGACAGTCACAAATTTCATGCTCGGTATCGGCGCACGGTTGGGTTATCGTGAAGTCCTGTTCATTGGCTTGGATCTATCCTACCCATCAGTCAACGACTACGATCAGAGCAAACGGATCATCCAATCGCAACGGGACGACAAGGATCATTTCTCGCCAGAGTACTTCAATAAGGGAAAGCATTTTCATGCGCCCGAAGTCGACGAGATGCGCAACCAGATCCGCTTAACCATCGAGCGACTAGACGGTATCAGCTTCAAAAATATCGGCGTTGGGGGGCGCCTCGATTTTATCGAACGTGCGGCGCTTCGGAGCGCGCTGGTCATAGACCACGAGACCGAAATTTCCCTTCTACGGCGTCATCTCCGCTACCGGTTGCCTCTGCTGATGCCAAATGCAAACCACGACGCGTTAACTGAAGAGATCATTGAACGGCTTCTTGAATTTTCGACCTCTCCCGATGTCCCCCAGACCGCTCCTAAGGGCATCTCATTCCATCCGACAGGCCATGAAAGCGCAAAAATGCCCGGGGAAATCATTGCGGTTGATGCGCTCGGGTTCGACATCCGGGCAAACTACCCGTGATACTGTGGCCTCTAGCACTTCCTGTATTTCCGTTCTCACCCATGCTCGGAGCACTTCTGCTCGGCATGTTCTGCACGCTTGGCCTTCTGAGGATACTGCATATTCTGCGCACCCAGTCGCTGATTGCGTCAATTGTTTTGAGCCAGTTCATCTTCCATGCGCTCTGCCTGCTCGTTACTTTGAACAATGGCCTTCCACTTTACATTCCCGTGGCTTTCGCGGCTTCGAACGGAGGCGCCCTTCTTATCGCTCTAGCGGATAAGAGGAGTTTTGAACAACGGGGACGAACTGTCTTTCTGTTTCTTCTCTTTTTCCTCGTCGCAGTGGTCTGGGACTTCACGACGCGCTATCCACTTAATGGAGTTGCTACGTTCGTCAGGAATTTCAGGTACGGGCTGGAACTCTCAGGACGTATTGTCGGCCCCAACGTATTCGCCTATTCGCTCGTTCTTACAACGGTCGTCGTGTTCAATTTCACACGCTATCATATCGCCCTCAAACGATTTGTTGCGGCAGCCTGTCTGTTGGGCCTTGTGATGGTTTCCGCGCGCCTAGCAACCATTACCATGACACTCTTCATGACACTGCTCTGCGAAGATCGGCGCACACGGCGCTACTGGATTCCAGTCATCATTGTTCTGGGTGTACTCGTGTTATGGTCTCTCCCAGACTTCTTGTCATCAACCCGTTTCGTGACACTGCTTGAAGACCGCGACACATCGAACTCGACACGTGCGGACATCTACTCCGACTTCCTATTTCAATTCGACCATCTGCTATTCGGAAGTGGTCAGGGAGCATATTTCCAAGACCATGGATTAAGTTTTCACAATGACTTCATGGAGATCATTTACTCGTCCGGAGCAGTCGGATTCCTTCTCTTCTACGGCGGTCAAATTGCCACCTATCTCATAATCATTAGCAAGCGACACGTGATTGACCGAAAGGTGATGTCCCTTTTCCTTGTACAATTTGCGTTCAGCATGACCGAATCTCTAAGCATCTCTTCATCGTCGTACACCGGAATTGCTTTTTCCTATCTGCTCTACAGCTTTGCCGTTGTTCGCTATCCAATCGAGGAAGCCCTGAATGAAATCGATGTATCGTCACAGCATCGCGACACTCGTGAGGTCCCTGACTTGGGACTTAAACCCGTCCAACATTAGACACGTACGAAAGCTTGGAGAATTAAAGCAAAAGCATTCGGGTGAGCAGGCGGTTATCCTATGCAATGGGCCCAGTCTGAACGCAGTAGATTTCTCCCAACTCGCGGACGCGGGCGTCACGACTTTTGGTCTCAACAAGATCAACCTACTATTCGACCGGACGACGTTCCGTCCAGATTACATCGTAGCTGTGAACCGTCATGTCCTTGACCAGAACCTAGATTTCTACTCGGAAACCGAGATCATTTGTTTCCTCGATCGCATCTGCGACACCTCAGCTTTTCGAAACCCCAATGCAATCCGTATCAATGCGAACTCATACAAGGGGTTCTCGTTCGACTGCCCTCGCTACATTTGCCAAGGCAACACTGTGACATTTGTTGCGATGCAGTTGGCTTTCCACCTCGGCTTCAGGGACATTGCTCTTGTAGGGTGTGACCATAATTTCGGAACGGTGTCGGGACGGAACAAGAAGGAAATTAAAACCGGTGAAGACGTTCATCACTTCTCTAAGGATTACTTCCGGGACATTGTCTGGGACACCCCCGACATCGTAGAGTCAGAGTGCTCCTACTTACGTGCCCGCGCGGCATTCGAAGAGAATGACGGTCGCATCGTAAACTGTACGTCAGGCGGGAAGCTAGAGATTTTTGAACGAATGAGCCTCGAGAATTTCCTATCAGATCGCAAACGTCAGGTGCCCCGGTAGTCTCCCCGTTTTTAACGGGGCTCTGCAGTAGAATTCACGCAGCTGTTTTCAGTTTCTGTGCGGGTGTGATACCGCCGATGCCCATGTTGGGTCGTTCCGTTCGTTGTTGTAGGTCCATAGCCATTCCGTGGCGAATTCCTGTGCCTCCTCGATGCTTTCAATGATGTATTGGTCGAGCCATTCATGTCGTGTGAGCGATGGGGTGGACGCTCCCACTCAACGGCATCTTCGTGCCAGAATGGTTGTGTTGGAACCATTACAAGGGAGAGCCTCCATGGAAAAGGTTAGCATAATCGGCTTGGATTTGGCCAAGCGCATAATTCAAGTTCACGCGGCCAGCGTAGATGGATCGGTGCTTTTTCGGCGGAAGATTTCAAGCAAGAAATTGCTGGCCTTCCTGTCGGGGCATGATCCGTGCATTGTAGCAATGGAGGGTACGCATACGCGGAAGGCCGCCTTGAGAGATGTCCGGAAACGTAGCTGACTGTGGGTATGGAGTAACCGCTAATTTCCCGGCACCTTTTCGCGCTGAGGTCTCTGCCGCATGAAGTGTCCACTTAAAATAGGTGGACACCAAATATGAGTGACGAAGAGCAGAAACTGCGTGTGCGGCTGGTGGGGCGTGATGGGCGACGCCGCTATGATCCAGGATCAAAGGAGCGGCTCGTTGCGGCCTGCCTTCAGCCTGGTGTTTCGATGTCTGGCCTTGCGCTCGCCCATGGGATCAATGCCAACCTTCTACGCAAGTGGGTCAAGGATGCCAGGGAGGCTTACTCCTCGGCGGTATCTGCCAGCTCGGCGTTTATCCCGGTCGTCGCAGCAGACTGCAGCCTGCCTGTCGGGATGCGCTCGCTGGATATACCGGTCGCGTATGGTGAAGAACAACCGGCATCACTGGAGAAGACGGCCCATCTGTCAGGTTTTTCCAAAATCAGCGCGTTGCTGCCGAACGGCGTGAAGCTTTCGCTGGAATGCGGTGATGTGGATGCGTTGACGGCGATCATCGGAGCTCTGGGTCATGTTCAGACTGGGCGCTGATCTCAAGGTTTACCTGCACCGCGAGCCGATCGACTTCCGGGCCGGCATCAACAGCCTTGCGGTCCTGGTGCAGGAGGTGATGGAGCTCGATCCGTTTGGGCCTGCGGTCTTTGCCTTTTGCAATCGCCGCCGCGACCGGATGAAGTTGTTGTTCTTCGATCGGTCCGGTTTTGTGATGGTCCTGAAGCGATTGACGGAAGACAGGTTCCGATGGCCGCGTCGGGAGACGACGGTGGTGACGCTGACGACCGAGCAGCTCCACTGGATTCTCGAAGGCATACAGAAATATCCCTGCTTGTGAGTCTGACGAATCATCACCGGACAAGATCGAGGTGCTGGATCCGAGCCATCCGTTATTTGGACGCTCCTTTAGTGTGATCCGTGAAGTGGGACGTAGAGGCGGCAACTTCGCGCCGTCGTATGAGGTTGAACATCGTGGTGGATCGACCTTGCTGATACCCGTGTCTGCGACACAGGGATATGTCGAAGCCACGAATCAGATTAAACTTAGCGTTGAGGCAGTTCGGGATCTTATCGCGGTGGCGGAAACTCTCGAAGGTCATGATGATCGAACCGAAGAACCTGTGGGCGACGTTATCACCCGCGTTGCGGCGTCAGATTCTCGACGACGTCGCCGCAGTTCTGGCGGAGGTGTGTCATGAAGTCCGAACTGGTCAAGCCCACCCATCTGGCACGCAGAGCGGTTGTTTACGTCCGTCAGTCGACACCGCATCAAGTCATAAGCAATCAAGAGAGCCTACGGCTACAGTACGCGCTCCGCGAGCGCGCTCGTGAACTTGGCTGGCATGAAGCCGATATTGACGTTATCGATGCCGATCTCGGCATCAGTGGGGCCTCTACGACCGGTAGGAACGGCTTTAAGGAACTCGTCGGGCGGGTTGGTCTGAGTGAGATCGGCTTGATCCTGTCGATCGACGTGACCCGACTTGCTCGCAACTGCTCGGATTGGTATCCGCTACTTGATATCTGCGGCCTGCGCGGCTGCCTCATTGCCGATCGCGATGGCGTCTATGATCCCGGCAGCGCCAATGGTCGTTTGCTTCTCGGTCTGAAGGGAACCATCTCCGAGCTTGAGTTGCATACAATCCGAAGCCGTTTGACGGCAGGTCTGCTTGCCAAGGCTGAGCGCGGCGAACTTGCCCTCATGCTGCCGGTTGGTTTGGTGCGCGATCCGAGCGGGGTGGTCGTAAAAGATCCTGATCTCGGTGTTCAGGAACGGCTGGAGCTTGTGTTCCGGACATTCCTGAAGGCCCGGACCGTCGCCAAGGTCATGCGCGTCCTAAATGATCGCGACCTTCCCCTGCCGCGCCGCGACCGGTTTGGCGAACTACGCTGGGCGCGAGCAACGGTCTCGGCGGTGGCCCGGATCTTGAAGAATCCCGCCTACGCCGGTGCTTTCGTCTATGGACGGACCCGCTTTCGTGCCGCCGGGCGTGAGGGCGGTTCAGAGGCGAAAATACCCAAGGATATTAAAGACTGGCGGATCATCGTGAAGGATCGCTACCCCCACTACATCGACTGGTCAACCTATGAGAAGATCCGCGATATTGTGCGAGACAACAGAGCCGAATACATGCGTGCCAAAACCAGGGGAGCACCCCGTGATGGCGAATTGCTGTTGCACGGCATCGCCTGGTGCGGGCGATGTGGCTACAAGATGTACGTCCGCTATAAAGGTGGCGGAGAGTATGCCTGCAACCACCTGCATTCTCACTCTGGCCTGCCGGACTGCCAGCGTGTCCGTGCGGCTCAGATCGATGCAGCTGTGGCGGACGCTTTCCTGGCCGCGTTGGCGCCTGGGGAGCTTGACGCGCTAGCGCGGGCTCGGCAGGCACAACAGCAGGTCAATAAGGCCTTGCGCGCTGGCGCTGAACATGAGCTTGAGCGCAAGCGCTACGCCGCGGCGCTGGCAGAACGCCAGTTCAATCGCGTTGACCCTGATAATCGTCTGGTCGCCTCCGAACTCGAGCGTCGATGGGAAGCTGCGTTGAGCGAACTTCGCGCTGCTGAAGATGCCGTTGCCCAACGTGCATCGGCTGAACCCGCCAAGCGCACTGGGTTTAGCAAAGACCTCAACAACAAGGTCGTTGCGTTATTCGATAGCCTTCCCCAAATCTGGGCCAACGATGCGACGACCGACGCTCATCGCAAGGCACTGTTGCGGTGCCTCATCGAAAAAGTTGTCCTTGACCGCGGTGAGCGCGACATTGCTTTGGCGAGGATCGTGTGGCGTGGCGGCGCCGTGACTGATCTCCGCGTCAAAATGAAAGTCAATTCCGTCGCCAAGCTCACACGCGGTGAAGAACTGCGCGCGCGTCTGCTGGAGCTCGCTCGGACGGGCATGCCTGACGATGAAATCGCTGAAATACTGACGCGCGACGGACACCATTCACCCAATTGCGAGGACAAGGTTTTGCCGATCACGGTGCAACGTCTCCGCCTTGCAGCGGGCATCAAGGCAAAGGCGCAGCGCAACAGATGGACGCATGAACCTACTTTGCTCAGCGCCGTACAACTGGCCGCCAGGCTCGATATTCCCGTCAATTGGATTTACGTCCAAATCAGGCGGAAGCGCCTGCTCATCGACCAGCAGTCAACCGGTGCATATTTGTTCCAAAATTCCCCAGCGGTCGTCAACGCGGTTCGCGACCTTCGCAACCACACCATTCATCACCTCGATCTGAGAATCAATCAGCCTCACCAGGAGGGGCATCAACATGCGTAGTCGCTGTCGGGGATCGACTGGCGCAATCCGCAGGAAACATGGCGTCCGACGAAGGTTGGATAGCATTATTGCATTGAAAATATTGGGTGAATCTGATCGAATGGCTTCATGACTTCGAAGCCTGTCGATCTTCCCGGGGACCTTGCGAGCGCCTATCTGGCGCTGCTTTCCGAGCGTGAGATGTTGCAGGCTGAACGCGATGTCGTTGTTGCCGAACGCGATCTCATCGTCGCCGAGAGGGACATGGCTGTGGCGCAAGCTGCCAATGCGCAGGCCATGTTGTCCGACAGCGAGGCCCTGATCGCCAGTCTGGAACTGGCGATCGAAAAGCTGAAGCGCGAACTCCGCGGCCAGAGATCCGAGCGCACGGCGCGCCTGATCGACCAGATGGAATTGCAGCTCGAAGAGCTGGTGATGGCGGCGACGGAGGATGAGGTTGCGGCGCAGGCGGCTGCCGCCAAGGCCTCGAGCGTGCGTTCGTTCACGCGCAAACGGCCGGTCCGGAAGCCCTGGCCGGAGGATATCGAGCGCGAGCGTGTGGTCATCGATTCTCCAGCCACCTGTGCATGTTGCGGCGGGTCGCGCCTGTCGAAACTGGGGGAAGACGTTACCGAGACGCTGGAGGAGATTTCGCGCCGGTTCAAAGTGATCGAGACGGTGCGGGAGAAATTTACCTGCCGTGACTGCGAGGCGATTACCCAGCCGCCGGCGCCGTTCCATGCCACGCCGCGCGGCTTCATCGGCCCTCATCTGCTGGCGACGATCCTGTTCGACAAGTTCGGAATGCATAGCCCGCTCAACCGCCAGAGCACCCGGTTCAAATGCGAAGGCATCGAGCTTTCGACCTCGACGCTGGCCGATCAGGTCGGGTTTGGTACAGCCGCGCTCATGCCGGTCTTCGATCTGATCGAGAAGCATGTCTTTGCGGCCGAGCGCCTTCACGGCGATGACACCACCATTCCCATTCAGGCCAAAGACAAATGCACGACCGGGCGCATATGGACTTACGTATGCGATGACCGCCCCTATGCAGGTGTGACAGCGCCGGCGGCGATCTACTATGCTTCAAGCGACCGCCGCGGTGAGCACCCGCAGAAACACCTAGCCGGGTATGGCGGCATTCTGCAGAGCGATTGCTACAATGGCTTCGAGCCGCTCAGTGTCGCCGAGAAGAAAGCGGTGCCGATCACCTTTGCCTTTTGCCATGCGCATGCGCGGCGTAAATTCTTTGAACTGGCCGATATCCAGAAAAGTGCGCGTGACCGCAAACGGAGAGGCAAGCCGATCTCGCCGATCGCATTGGAGGCCGTCCAACGGTACGATGCGCTGTTCGAGATCGAGCGCCAGATCAATGGATTGAGCGCCGAAGAACGACTGGCCGCGCGGCAGGAAAAGAGCAAGCCGCTGTTCGATGACATGCACGAGTGGCTGAAACGGGAGCGTGCTACGCTCAGCAGATCGTCCGAGGTGATCGAGCCGATCGACTATATGCTGAAGCGCTGGGATGGTTTTGCCCGTTTCCTTGACGATGGCCGGATTTGCCTCACGAACAATGCCGCCGAGCGGGCGCTGAGAGGTATTGCCCTCGGTCGCCGCAACTGGACCTTCGCCGGTTCCCAGCGTGGGGCAGATCGTGCCGCCATCATGCTCACCTTCATCACGACCTGTCGCCTCAACGACGTCGACCCAAAGGCATGGCTTGCCGATGTGTTCGCCCGCATCGCTGATCTTCCCGCCTCCCGCCTGCACAAACTACTTCCCTGGGAATGGAAAAGACTGCGGCAGGCCGAGAACCCGGCCTCTCAGCAGGCTGCCTGACAACAAAGAAAGGGATCGACGAATGGGATATCGCAGCTCAACACTGTACACGCTGAAATACGTGGCCGAGATGCTCGGTGAAGACGAGGACTTCCTGCACGAGTGCTCCATCGAAATGTTCTCGGAAGACGGCTGCCTCAGTGCCTACGACAACTTTCCGGCCTCCGAACTGAGCGAGCACATTGTCCTCTTCTCCGAAGATGGCATCGACAACCTCAAATATATTATCGAGGCTCGCAGGGACGCTGACGACGCATCACAAAAAACGGTCCCTTGAACCCGCGTGCCAGGCTACCTCAGGCCCACTTAACGCGTGAGACTTTATCCCGCGTCCTTCCTCGGATGCATACAA
This sequence comes from Pararhizobium sp. A13, assembly GCF_040126305.1. NCBI lineage: Bacteria > Pseudomonadati > Pseudomonadota > Alphaproteobacteria > Hyphomicrobiales > Rhizobiaceae > Pararhizobium > Pararhizobium sp. A13. The sequence continues at coordinate 837,845 of NZ_CP149511.1, forward strand.
TGGAGGCGTGTGCCGGGAGCCATCATTGGGGCCGCGAGATTGCCAAGCTGCCAAGCTTGGGCATCGAGTGAAGTTGATCGCACCAATTTACGTCAAGCCGTTCGTAAAGCGCCAGAAGAACGATGCGGCCGATGCGGAAGCCATCTGCGAGGCGGCTATGCGACCAACTATGCGTTTCGTAGCAGTTAAAAGCGAGGAAAAGCAGGCTGCGGCGACGGTATTCAAGGTACGTGACCTTCTCGTTCGACAAAAGACCCAAATTATCAATGCTTTGCGTGGTCTAATGGCAGAGTTCGGAATTACCGTTCCCCAAGGCCCTTCGCATGTCGGTATTCTGATCAGTCACGTTGGAGACGATGGCTCCAGCTTGACAGAGGAGGCACGCGCACCCTGCTTAGCATTGGTTTTAACATTGCGGGCACTCGTTGATAAGGTGTGAGCGTCGGTGAGCGGATTTTGCTGAACGAGCCAGTTAGGCGATGTTCTGGCATTAGAACCAGCATTAGTGCTGACACTAATATCAGATCTGAGAGGTTGGCATGGCTCGCATGGAGATCATTTCCGGCGTTGAGCGTAGGCGGCGGTGGTCGAAGGAAGCGAAGCTGGCGATATTGGCTGAAGCCGATCAACCGGGCGTTCGCATTGGTGATGTCGCTCGTCGCCATGACATTTATCCTGCGCAGATCCGTTTATGGCGGAAAACGCTTAGCCACTTCGATGTGTCAGCAACGTTCCTTCCGATCCACCTGGTCAACGAAGTAAGCCTCGGGCAGATGCCGGCGGCCGGCGGGGCGCCCGCGCTTATCAAGATCCAGCTACGAAATGGTCGCAGCCTGAAAGTTCCGGCGGACATTGAACGCAAGACGCTGTCATCGTTGATCGCGTGTGTTGAGGCTGCATGATCGGGCCGACAGGAAATGTGCGGGTCTACTTGGCTTGCGGGGTGACCGATATGCGGCGCGGTATCGATGGTCTGTCTGCTATGGTCGAGGCGGTGATCAAGGAGGCGCCGGGTTCCGGAGCGATCTTCGGCTTCCGTGGAAAGCGCGCCGACCGGATCAAGCTTCTATGGTGGGATGGCCAAGGGTTCTGCCTATTCTACAAGATTCTCGAGCGCGGATACTTTCCTTGGCCGACGGCGAAAGATGGTGTTGCGCATCTGACGCAGGCTCAGTTGTCGATGCTTGTTGAAGGGATTGACTGGCGCCGACCAGCGTGGACTTCCGCCCCTGGCCGCACGGGTTAAAAGCTATATTTTACAGGGACATCCGGGGCAAAACGCTAGTGCTTTCGCTGCAAATCGGCTATGTTTTTGGGCATGAAAGCACCGCCGCTGGACAGTCAGGACGAGCTATTGGCATTGCGCGCGCTCGTCGCTGAACAGGCGGCGAAACTCAGTGCGCAAGAAGCCGAAGTCATCAAACGCGACTCGATCATCGGTCTTCTGCGCGCGCAGCTGGAACTGCTCCGACATCGGCAGCACGGCGCATCCTCGGAAAAGATCGATCGGAAGATTGAGCAATTCGAACTGATGCTGGAGGAGATCGAAGCCTCTCGCGCCGAAGCTGATGCTCGTTCCGGAAAAGGCCTGCTGCCAGATCTGGATGATGCCCCGGAAAAGCCGAAACGCAGACCTCTGCCGGATGACCTTCCAACCGAAGAGCGGGTGTATGCAGCGCCCTGCAGTTGTCCGACCTGTGGCGGCAAGTCCTTCCTGAAGGCGGCCGACAAGGTGGTCCAGGTGATGGAGCATGTACCGGCTTCTGTGAAGATCGTCCGCCATATCGAGAAGCGCTTGGTCTGTAAGGACTGCGATACGACCGTCTCGGGTGAGATGCCGACCTTGCCGATCGAGCGAGGCAAACCCGGACCAGGACTGCTCGCACACATCATGGTCGCCAAATTTGACGATCATATCCCGCTCTACCGTTTGTCCGAGATGTACGACCGGCTGGGAGTAGACATCTCCCGCTCCGTCATGGCGGACTGGGTAGGCCGCGTGTCAGTTCTGCTGGCCCCGCTTATCCTGCTGATCAGAGCGCATATCGCCGCGGTCGATCGAATACACACGGACGATACCCCGGTCGATGTCCTCGACCCTGGGCGAGGAAAGACGAAAACCGGCAGGGTCTGGGTCTATGTCTTCGATGGCAGCGGCTACCAGGATCCCACGCCCGGAGCGATCGCCTATTACTATAGCCCCGACCGAAAGGGCGTGCATCCGGCTGAACACCTCGCTCACTTCAGCGGCGTAATGCATGCGGATGGTTATGCTGGCTATAGCAAGCTTTACGGCAACCAGATCATCGAAGCTGCCTGCATGGCGCATGTGCGCCGCAAGTTCCATGATGTGATCAAGCTCAAGCCATCTCCGATCGCCGACGAGGCTCTGTCGCGCATCGGTGCACTCTACGATATCGAGGATCGTATCCGCGGCATGTCGGCTGACGAGAGGCGAACACTGCGCCAGCAACACGCCAGACCCATTCTGGCGGACCTCAAGGCCTGGATTGAAACGACGCTTTCGACGCTGCCACAGAAACAGAAGCTTGCAGAAGCGATGCGATACGCTCTCTCGCGATGGGCAGCATTGAGCGTCTACATTGACGATGGCCGTGTCGAAATCGATAACAACATAGCTGAGCGCGCCATGAGACCACTCGGAATTGGAAGAAAAAATTGGCTCTTTGCCGGGTCAGACAAGGGCGGCGAGCGCATCGCCAATATCCTGACCATCATCGAGACAGCTAAACTCCATGGCCACAATCCAGAGGCCTATCTGACAGACGTCCTGACCAGGATCCAGAGCCATCCGAAGGATCAACTTGAGGAACTGCTCCCGTGGCAGTGGACTCCGGCAAAAGACCGATGCGAGGCTGCGTGATGGCACGCTCAAGGATCATCTATACCCTCAAAGAGGTCGCTGAGATGATCGGCGAGAACCTCGAGTTGATCGAAGAGGTGACCGCCAACTCGGATAATATCAGCGAGGGCGAATTGCTTTATGTCCGCGATGGCAGTGAAGATGGCACAAAAGGCCTGACCGAAAATGGAATTGACGACCTTCAAAATCTCCTCGCCGACATACGGACGTGGGATGGTGGAATCCGCCAGTTCCTCGTCGATAACCAATGCGATGCCGAGATGATCGAGCGCGTCATGGCAGATGAGGTGAAGCGCGTCCTATAACTTCGGCCGCTCGACCAAGCGAAAAAGCTTTCGCCGGACGCTCACGATAAGGTTCGGGAACTTGACCTGGAAATTGGTCGGAGGGCGCGGCAGGATGACGTTGCCAAGCGGCTCATGAGCATTCCAGGAATTGGGCCTGTCATCGCGACGGCGCTCGAAGCTTTGGCGCCGCCTGCAGAGACGTTTACACGAGGTCGCGATTTCTCCGCTTGGATGGGTTTGACACCGCGGCAGCATTCTTCTGGCGGCAAACCCCGACTCGGCAAGACCTCGAAGATGGGGCTATCACTGTTGCACTCGCCAATAGGATGGGGCGGATTGCTTGGGCGCTTATGACAAACGGAGGTCGCTACGAGGAAAAACGGCTAGCAGCATAAGATCAGCTCTGGCGGAGAGGATTTCTAACCGCCATTGCGAGTGTAAGCAGGTCGAACGAAGGATATGGACAAACGGTCAAGAGACGGGGTTAGGAAAACCAGTTCTGCCGGACGGCACCTCGAGTGCGCGTGAGCGTTTTGGACCTGATCTGCGAACTCCCATATGGGCCCGCGGCGTATTAAGGTCGCAACTAGAGGCCGGACACACGTCAGCACCCGACCACCGTGCAAGACTGAGTGAAGATTTTGTTTGCATTCTAGGGAGCGTACACACACACGTCCGGCGAAGGCATTTTTCGGCTTGGGTTGAGGCGTTGGGTTGGAGTTGGCGGCTTAACGTTTTGGCTCGTCTGCCATTACGCGCTCGATCACAAAGCCGTCGATGACCTGGCTGCCAAATGGGCCCGAAGAGCGCGCCGGAAAATCTAAAGGCATGCAAAAGAACCCAACTTGAAACCTATCACTCGACCATAACCCGGCTGAAGTTCACGCGCGAGACTTCATCCCGCGTGATTGCTCGGATGCATACGGACAACACGGTGATCTATTAGATCAACAAGTAGCCTCATTTGATCAGAGGGCGATCGGGGTTATCTGGTCAAGCCGATCTTCTCTTTGATATGGAGATTTGGGATCACGCCAAACTCGTGTGCTTCACGGTAAGCGGCCCTGGTGACATAAAACCAAGCGCCCCATAGGAGGAGCCCTGACAACAACGCGATGATGAAAACCTGTAACCGCATGTCACCGTTGAAATTCAAAACTGTGACTATCGTGGGGCGAGGCCAGGGTGATGAGTGAGCGCTTCCATTAGAGGGCGTTTGCTCGCGGCTGATATCGGTCGACATCAAGCAGAGTACGATCCTTAGACAAGCGTCCCCATCGTTTACGATCAGACGGTGACGGGGCAATTGCAATCTTGCAATCCGCGTTTGCGCCTGTATCTTAGCGATTAACCTTGAATGCGGAGAGGGTTATGTTGATTTTATTTGGATTGGCGGCCGCAATCGTCGTTCTGTTTTTTGCATTGATTGCGGGCATTGCGTACTTCTCGCGCAACACTAATAAGCCGCCGTCTTTGGAGTGATCCTACCGTGGCAAGTGTCCTGTCCGGAAAGCCCCTGCGCTAACTACATGCATTGCGCAGGCGCTAAAGCATGAGGAAAAGAGCGCGAACTCGCCAAGCGCGACAGCCTGATCGACCTTCTCAAGGGACAGTTGGCACTGCTTCGCACCAGATCGAACAGCTTGAACACACCACAAGTTTCAGATCTCTTCGGTAATTCGAATATATAGACCGACGTCGAAATTGGCGGGCAATTCGCTCGATGTCTGCTGAGCCCCCGAGCCGGCCAATTCGACCGAAAAACCCTCATTTATGCGAGTAGACGGCGCATGACCTTTCGCCTATCGATTGTCTATGAAGTAGAGCTCTCGCTTGGCTGGTCGAGCGAACTGCTCGGCTCCAGGCGATTGTGGAAGCGATCTGCACCGAGCGCCTTCAAGTGCTGCACACGAATTTTGGCTCAGAGTCTTAAGCTCTCAACTTTCGCGCCATCATCCGTAGCCAAGAACCCTCTGGAATCGGCATTAATCGTGACCGATGTGCCCAGTCCCACATTCCGTCAGAGAGATATCGCCATCGAAGTAATGCCCAGTTTGTCTTTGAGATGGAGATTGGGGATGACACCAGACTGTTGCGCTTCGCGGTAGACGCCGCGTGTCACGAAGAACAGACCACCCCAGGCAAGAAGCCCTATCAGTATCGCTATCGTGAATATTTGCATACGCATAGCCAATCGAAGCCGAAGATTATGACAATCATGCGGCCATGCTGCGCGCGGGCGCGCCCAGCTAAGACCGCGGGGTTTCGGCGACCTTGGCTGAGTGCAGCACGTCATCGGCGGGAACCATTTGGAAGCGCTGGCGAATTTCGCGGCCAATCTGCTTAGCCATGGCGTGGATTGCAGCTTCCTGAACTAGCCAATCTTTCGCGCCAAAATTTTTCTTTTGAACATCTTCAACTTGCGTCAAGGCCAACGCGATATACAGGTCAAGGTCTTCTTGCGTAACCGACATTAAAAATCCTTCTGGAATACCAGCCCTAGCCCATGCAGACAGGCCAAAAGTTAGGTGCTCAAATGCGCCGAGCACCTGTCACTCGAACGTTCTCAATATGACAGAAAGGTTGTAGTTCGCAAATGATACTCGCCGTTGAAAAGATCGACGCGAACAGCGAGTCCGTAAATACCGCGCCGACTTGCGCAGGTCATCGCCAACGTCATCCGTCCGAAGCCGAAGTGCTGATCCTATGCCAAACCTCCCGTTTGGGTTGTATCGGGATGATCGAAGCTGACGAAGGCTGGGAACCTTCCTCTTCCATGGTGCGCGACGAGATCGAATTGGGGCTTCGTCTGCCTGACGGAAGTCCAGCGGACGTCGCTCGCACTTAGTTGACGGGTGAAGGGCCCTTCTCTGGGCAGAGAAGGGCCGAATGTCTACGTGCTCAAATACACTGGATTATGCATCGCAATTCAACTATCGCCAAACTTGCCGCAACCGTCAACTACAATCGCGTAGATTGCGACGCCTTTTTTGGTGCGAATCGATTTTCGGGAGACAGACACCTTGCAGAGCGGGTGCGACCGAACATCAACCCATCAACTAATGGAATCTTCCGCTGGTCTAATTCAACTCGAAAAAGCTAAAAGCGATGTCGCGGCCATAACAGGCCTGATACATGACCGCACCCGATCACACGTTCAAATCGTTCGATGAAAGCCCTGCATAAACGGGGTATCCATACATGACCCGGGATGCGGGAAATTATCACTGAGAATTGACTCATGTTTCAATCATCCCCTGCTTGGTTTCAGCGGGGGCTCCGGAGTGATCGACATGACGTTATTGAGCGTAATCCGACGCTGGCATTTTCGAGAGCAGATATCGATCTGGGAGATTTGCCGCAGGACTGGCCTATCCCGGAATACCATTCGCAAATACCTACGCCTTGATGGCGTGGAGCCGAAGTTCAAGGTTCCGGAGCGACCGAGCAAGCTTGACCCGTTCGCGGATCGGTTGTCGGCCTGGCTGAAGACGGAAGCCAAAAAGCGCCGCAAGCAAAAGCGCACCCTGAAGCAGCTACATGCCGACCTGGTGAGCGTGGGGTACGACGGCTCCTATTGCCGCGTTGCAGCCTTTGCTCGGGAATGGAAAGCGGATCGGCAGAGAGAACTTCAGACGACGGGCATCCATGCAGACAACCGGAAAACCCAGACCCTTCAGCTCGTGGTAAAGCCAAGGTGTCATCGAACCCGTCTCAAGCCCGACCTTGCACAAAACCTCTTCCACTTCTTCGGCCGGACGGCGATCATGGACGGCTGCGTGTCCGCGCTCCCGCGCTACACCACCTGTCGATCCTGGTTCATGACGCAGATATGTGTGCTCTTGAGACTGACGTCCAATCCAACGTAATATTCCATCGCTGCTCTCCTTAGGTCCTCGACAAACCAAGGCAGATGGTCTCATCCGCCGTGGGGAGCAGCAACCTCATGTATGGGATGTATAACAGACTATTTTTGCCATATTTCTATTTATCACTGCGATAGATGATTCAGTCCGGGAGCTTGGGAGGGCGGAACTGCGTTTACTTTGCAACGAAAATTAGAAGGAAACAGAGATGTCATCTTCACTGCCTAGCATAGTGCTTGTCGGGGCAATCTTGCTTGCAATTTCTGCCGCTCCAGCGACCTCGAGCGCTCCTAACGCTAAGACAAGCCTTGTTCCGATTGCCTTCTCTCTGTACTGCCTCGATCACCTTGAAGAATGCAAACCCTCTGAGGTGAAGGCAGTGAATCTGACGCCCCGTGTCGAGGAATTGCTGCTGAAAGTCAACAACCGGGTGAACAACGACATCAAGCCTGCGCACGAGAAATTTGATACTTGGACGTTGAACCCTAGAATGGGCGACTGCGACGACTACGTCATGACGAAGCGCAGCAGACTAATTCATGCGGGTATACCGCCCAGCGCGTTAGAAGTAGCGGTCGTAAAAACACCAGCCGGAGAAGGTCATGCGGTTCTGTTTGTGAAGACGTCCGCTGGCGAGTTGGTCTTAGATAATCTGAGAACTCAAATTGTTCGGCGATCGCAAATTCCTTACCGCGTCCTTAGCGTCACTTAACCGGCCCGTGACGCCAGCCAGACTGCACATACAAGTCAGGGGGACATCGCCATCGGAGCAAGGCCGAGTTTGTATTTGAGGTAGAGATTGGGGATTGCACCAGACTGCTGCGCTTCTTGGTAGACGTCGCGTGTCACGAAGAAAAAACCACCCCAGGCAAGAAGCCCTAGGATAGGGCTAGCTTCATGGCGTTCAATTCGTTGCTTCATAGTTGGCGTTTGTCGGCGCGACGGGCCTCGCTCGCAAATGATCCTTGAGCACACATCTATCCGATCCTTCTGTTATGAATCCTTGTATATTGCAAATTAAGACCGAGGGTTTATAACGCCCATTATGATTGCCCAAACCCACCGAGATCGCGCCCTGGAGGTTGCACGTCGACAAGGAATCGCGCGGGGTCGAGATTTCGATGCCGCCGGCGTGCCGCGTGTTTACCTGCAAAGGCTGCGCGACGAGGGAGTACTCCAGCAGGTCGGTCGTGGCCTCTATAAACTGGCGAATGCTGAGGTCGCCAGTGCCACCAGCCTGGCTGAAGCCGCACGCATACAGCCAAAAGGGGTTATCGGCTTGCTGTCGGCGCTGCAATTCCACAATCTCACGACCCAGACGCCGCATGCCGTGTGGATGCTGCTCGGGCCAAAGGACTGGGCGCCGACCAATCCATCGGTCTCGCTGAAGATCGTCCGCGCCAGCGGTGAGGCGCTGACGGCCGGCATAGAGACCCATCAGGTCGACGGTGTGCCTGTTCCGATCACGTCGCCAGCGAAGACCGTCGCTGACTGTTTCAAGCACCGCAACAAAATCGGCCTCGACGTTGCGATCGAGGCACTGCGGGACCTCATCAAATCGCGAAAGGGGCGGGCAAGGCTAAACGAGCTTTGGCGCTACGCTGAGATCGATCGCGTCCAGACCGTGATGCGTCCCTACATCGAGGCCATGGTTTCATGAAGGCGCCGAAGAATATTGGCGTCTCTGTACGCGATCGGCTGACGCAGCGTGCTCGCGAACGTCGTGAGAACGCCCAGCTGCTGATGACGCGTTATGCCATCGAGCGTGTGCTCTATCGTCTGAGTGTTTCGCCGTACCGGGATCGCTTCGTCCTAAAGGGCGCGATGCTGTTCAGCCTGTGGGCGCCTGTGCCCTACCGTGCTACCGGCGACCTTGATCTCCTCGGTTTTGGAGAGAACGCTCCTGCTGCAATCGCCGCCATATTTGTCGAAATCCTTGCCACACAGGTTGAAGATGATGGAGTAATCTTCCGGCCTGAGACGCTGCGTGCCGCCCCGGCACGCGAGGAAGACGAATATGCTGGCGTGCGGTTGGACTTCGTGGCCGAACTCGCTGGCGCGCGCCTTCCCATGCATGTTGACATTGGATATGGCGATGTGATCACGCCGGAGCCGGTCGACATCGAATATCCTGCACTTCTGGGACAGCCAGCGCCGCACCTTAGAGCCTATCCACCCGAAACTGTTGTGGCGGAGAAGTTCCAGGCCATGGTGGCGCTCGATATGCTGAATTCGCGCATGAAGGACTTCTTCGATCTCTGGGCCATCGCGGGCGCCTTCGCCTTTGAAGGAGAGGTTCTGGCGCGGGCGATCCAGACGACCTTCGCGAGCCGCGAGACGCGGCTTCCCACCGAAACGCCGCTGGCGCTGACGGCGGGCTTCGCCGACGCAAAGCAAGTCCAGTGGGCGGCGTTTCTGAGGCGAACCGAGATCGCCCTCGCGCCGGAACCCCTTCCGGAAATCCAGGCGCGTATCGCCGAACTTGTCATGCCGCCCACGATCGCAACGACTGAAGCTACTACTTTCAATGCGCAGTGGGTCGCCGGTGGTCCCTGGGTCGACGCATAGCATTTCGAGGTTGCACATAGAACTCTACGCACAACTGCGCAAATACCAGTGCACCTAGTGCCGAGATCCGATAGCATTAGGTTTTCTAAGCGTGATATGATCGGAGTGACGGTACTTTTCGAGGCAGAGGCAGGTGCACCGCCGAATGACCCGAAGGCAAAAACTCGTCCGACTGGTCCCGATAGTTAGCGAAACCTCAAAAAATTTTTCACGGCGATTTTCCCTTTAAATTCAATAGCGTAACCTTTTGACGGCCTCGGCGTCGAAGCTTTTTCGCCGCCAGAATAAATTTGCACGCAATTTCAATGCGTTATATGCTGCTAAAACAATCGAGTAGGCAAAGCTGTGTAGCTTAACCGCCAAATAATGTGGTCCACAGCCACCCCACGACTACCCTTTCGGTCACACTTGATTAGGCCAAGGCACTTGTCCGTATCCTACTTTCTCGTCAGGCGACGAAGCTGCAAGACCATCGTGCTCAACGGCCGCAATGCGCTCGTTCCAGCTCTCAGCCGTCCCGATCTTCGCCGCCGTGTCGAGGAGGACAAGACCGAAATCCCGTCGGGATGTCGATCTGCGACCGGCATCGCGATCATGCCACCCACTGAAACACCGCAGAGATAGACGGAGGACCAGCCGATGTGGTCAATCAGGTCAACCAAATCGTCACCCAACTGCGCGATAGAATACGGCTCCTCAGTCACCTCGGAGAGCCCGTGCCCGCGCGGGTTGCAGACGCCGAGGCAATCCGCCCCCGCATTCCGAAATGATGCCGCCCCCTGATTGGGCTGTTTGTCGGGGTGTCCTGCTGGTGAGACGTTCGTCCTTTCAGTTGCCTGAGAAGAAGGAACGCGATGCCAGCGGAGAGACTAAAGATGCGGCGTGTCCGCGAGATTCTGAGATACAGATTTTCGGAAGGTCTTGGCCACAAGTCGATTGCGGCGCGCGTTGGTGGGGCCCCCTCGGCGGTGCGTGAGACGCTGCGTCGTGTGGAGATTGCCGGGCTTTCGTGGCCGTTGGGCGACGATGTCAACGATGCGGTTTTGGAAGCGGCTCTCAATAGAGCTGCCGGCACGAAGACCGGTCACCGTCGCAGCGTTGAACCGGATTGGGCTCATGTTCATCGCGAGCTGAAACGCAAGCATGTCACGCTGCAGATCCTTTGGGACGAGTATATCGGCCTTCATCCCGATGGCTATCGCTACAGCTGTTATGTTGCGGCCAAATTTATGTTGCGGCAGCAGGGAATGAGCCAAGGATTTCGGTGATTTCCTTGGCCCAAGCCGTCACATAAGATAGTTGCCTACAATGCTTTCAGGAATGCCACCAATGACGGCAGGGATCGCACCGTGGGGTGCCTCTCAAGCCGCTGATATCAACCTTTTCCAACGCCTTGGCCTTTCTGAACCCCATCAACGGGATCGCTTATGGCGTCGACCCTGAGGTGCTCCATCAGTATGAAGCTTCGAAGGCATCTTCTCCAGGCATGTAGATAACTGCATAAAAGCGTTTACCTAAGCTACTGTTTCTACGAATCTTTCCGAGGCACCTAATAGACGTGCATAAAATATGCAAAAAAGACGCATAGAGTATCCGTCTTGATCAAGCCATTTTAGGCACCCATTTTCGGTGCGCCTTGAGTAGGGCGTTTGCGAAATTTCTAGTGTGAGCTACATCCTTTCTGCCCTCGCCATCATCTCCGGTGGCCTGGCTTTCGTGCGACCTACGCTATGGGCCTGCTTTGCTGCGTGCCTGCTCAATGCTGTGGCGTTTTGGTTCTTCTGGGGGATACTGACGTTTCCGATCGCCATCAGTTTCTGAGATCGGCTCGTGGGTAAGTCGTTGCCCGCCCTCCCCTTGAGCAGCGCCTGCCACGCAAACAGGGCTATCTACTGGGCCAGCTTACTGGTAGCACCACGAAAACCACCGGAGTGCCACCATGACCCTCAACGACAAGTACCAAATCATCGTCAACGCTTTCCACAATACCAGGTGGGGCGTTTCGCCGACCGCGACACGTGGTGCGGTCGAAAGTCATGCCAAAAAGCATGGGCTCGAAGGGGCGGAATACACTGAGGCCCTCAACGGCGCGATGGCAGCGGGGCTTGTTGCGCAAATGGCGGATTCGGCTCTGACGATCCGGAACGCCGGCCGGAACATGCTGCCTAAGCGATAGCATGAGCGTTGGATAGCTGTAACCTCGGTCCTGCAACGGCGCCGGCCTTCGACCGGCACCCTCAATGCCCCAGCGTCCACGGCGGCGCCACGCCGCACGCGCCCCGACATCAACTATCCTTGCCCGCCACCATGTTAACTGCCGTCGGCCGCCAGGCGGGGCGGCAAAAAGGCGTGGCTGTTCTACCCGTTCACTACGCCTTCACATACCGCGGCCCGTCTCGGGCGACTGCGCGATCGGGCTTGAATCGGCGCCAGGATCGTATAGACAGCCCAGCGGATCGCGACTGCCATTAAATTAAGAATGGGGTCGGGCGGCAGATTGACGTCAAACCGCTGCCGCGAGACTGCGTTGCCGCTCTTCAGCTTTTCGACAATGGCATTCAGGATCGTCGGCACGCTCCGGAATGGTCGGAGCAAGAAATCTCCTCTCATCCTCAACAGTCCATTCATCCCGAAAATATGCGACAGCCCCGGCTGGGCTAGCAGCATCGCCGGCGCATTTCCAAAATAGCTTTGCAAACACTTACTCGTCACATCGTGATCGTAATGCCGGCCCGCCGGCCGAATTCTCTGATCTCAGCCAGGTGTTGAGCGGATCGCGAGATTTCAGTGCTATTTTTGACGATAAGAGATCCGGCGGGAATACGATCTTTGAAGAAAATGAAAGCTCTTTGCGGATCGCATCGCCGTGAGGTCCAGACCAGTCCCGCAACGCCCGGGTCGGCGCGGTGAAAGGCCTCAGCCCAACGTGCGGTTTCAGCATATTCCGACCGTGGTGTGTCGATCAGTTGGGTCCGCGTGAGGTCAAGCTTGTTAAGATCAGGCTCGTGCAAGCCAGCCAGAACGATGTCGGTGGTCAGTTCCAACCAGCTTATGGATCGAGAGGTCACTTTATCGAGCCGAATGAACTTATCGGGCGCATTATAAGCAAGATCGTGAAAAATGGATTCATGAACCGCGCATTCAAGCGTCTCGGCAGCATAGAGTGTCGGAAGACAATCGCCCGAAGCTGTTGACACCGGGGCGAAGCGAGTGTTCCCACCGAGACACGGATTAAATCCCGCGCCATTAAAGCGTGGGTCATGAATGCGAACAAGAAGCGTACCTGCGGCTAGCCTCTTCTTGTTGAAGTCTGGGAAAGGCGACGGGGGAGCCGGTATCAATTCAGCCCATCCATCTCTGCTCTTCATTCGCCGCCGCTTCGATCACGGCTTCCTCGTCACCCAGGGTCTCGACTGGCGATGCATCGTTCAGGAAGGTGTTGGGACCAACAAACCAGAATGCGGTTTGCCACCCGCTCATATCTTTCGGAAGCGCCCCGAGAATTCGCGCGATCGCCGGGTGCGGCAGCCCTTCCCTGAACTGAAAGGCCGGATAAACCTCTCGGCGGCCGACCCGAACTCCAAAAATCCTTCCAGCCGCCTTCCATCGATGAGCGGTAGCACTCTTGTTCGTCGACTCGTGCCCTGCTCGCTCCGCTATCTGCTCTGCAGTGAGGACCGGCCAACGTTGTACAAAGCGAGCCTGAGCCTCGGCGTTATCGCGCTCGATATCAGGTAAAGCCGCGGACAAGGGATCACTGGCCATATAAATGTCAGCGAGCGCATCGATATGCTGTTCTGACAGCGCTCGCCGGCGCACTCTCACAGCTTCCGGGACCTGCTCGATGACAGCTTTTATGACAGGGCCAAGTTCGGCATCGGCATTGCGCAAAACGAGTAGCTGGGATTTATCGCCGAACAGTTCGCCGATCGCAGCATCCACTGCTTCGAGCAATTGAGCGCCAGTCACGGTCTGTGTTTTGAAATCGAGCGCGTATTTGATGCCGTTAAAAATGATCTCGGAGTCGGGCTCCTTCTTCGGATTTCTGGTTGACGCCCGTTTACTTGAGGACGGCAGCGACATTGTCATAAGACGCTGCGCAATAAGCCGTGTCACGGAATCGCGAAGCTGATCTGCCGGCAGGGATCTTAGAACTGCCTCTGTGGACATAGCTACACTCCAAGTGAAATGGGATAACTCATCTGTGATTAACTTAGTTAATTTCAAGCGTTTTACAAGGCTTATAACCCGGAGTCTTCTGTCGAGGATTGCTCCCGCACAAGCAGGTTCTGCGGCAGACTGAACTCCGCCGGGTTTTGTCGATCTCGCAGAACGCGATCTCCGCGTGGCACTGCGACTTCGGACGACCGCTTCCGTTAACTTGAGAATGGGCGCAAGGTCCTATTCAAGCGCCTTCAGGCGCTCGCAAGGGCCAACGCCAGACCAAAGCAAAGGACCCGCGCGATACCGCCGGATATTTCCATAAATCCCAATAAATGGTAACCGTTGCCGAGCGTGTACGGCCTTACCGATCGACAAGAGAACTCTCCATGAGCGGCAAAGCGCTTGCCGATACGACGTTACACATTCGCCGTTTGCAGCGAGGCCTTTCGCCGCCCGTAATCCCGGAGACATTTTCGGGCGGCACCCGGCTGGTGGGCCGGTGGCTGAACAAGCCGTTCGAATACAATCTGCCGCCGTTGAAGGACCATATCCTTTCGGCGAAGTACGCCGGGAATGGTAGTGCATCGGTTAAAATCGGCCGCGACATTATTTCAGCGCCCGCGGCCATCGGGACGATAACCTTGGCACCAAGCGGGCATAGTGGTCTCTGGCGCGCGGACGGCTCCGTCGAAGTATCGAACATCTTTTTGGGTCATAATCGACTACTGGCTTGTGCGGACCAGGTCAGTAATGGCCGTGAGCCCGAGCTGCTCGATCGCGTGAATTTCGATGATCCAAAACTGTTCACGTTCATGAAGCTTATCAATGACGAGATCAGCTCGGCAGACGCAATGTCGCATTTGTATATTGAGCAACTCCTCGATCTTGTATGTCTTCAACTCCTCAGGGCGCACTCAGCAACGTCGACACCAATCTCGCCTGGGCCGCGACGCGGTCTTTCGGAATGGCAGGTCAAACGCGTCACAGGTTATATGCGGGAGAATATCGCGGAGGATATCAGGGTGCAGGAACTGGCCGATCTGGTCAATTTGAGCCGCTTCCATTTCTGCACAGCCTTCCGCATGGCGACCGGGCAGACACCCTATGGATGGCTAACCCGCCAGCGCGTCGCCTATGCCAAGACCCTGCTTAAGGACCGGACGCTACACATCGGCGATATTGCCGTCGTTGTCGGATACCAAACACAATCAGCCTTCTCCGCAAGCTTCCGCAAGGTGGCTGGCATCACGCCGCGCGAGTTCCGCAACCGGTTCTGATATCCAGCACCATCTGACCAAGCCGTCTCGTAAATCGGACGGCTGATGGCGGGGCATCTGCCCCGATCGCTCTATTTTGTCGATCGCCGCAATATCCAAACAATTCCAAAACATCGCGACAGCAACTCCGAAGGAACCGTGCAACCACCACTGTTGGGAGCTGTCATCCGCCATGCAAGACGTCTCCCGGATCGGAAAGCATCGTGTGGCCGGACGGCCCACCAGGTGACGGCTGACCGATTTCATACGCACAAGGGAGATCGGCGCCATGCAACTCACCTCTTATCAGGCGCAGGCCATCATCGACGGAGCGAAAGCCAAGGCTCACCAACTTGCCTTTCCCGTCGTCATCGCGGTGCTCGATGCGGGCGCTCACTTGAAAGCCTTAGAGCGAATGGACGGCGCAGTTCTCGCCTCGATCGACATCGCCATGCGCAAGGCCGCGACGGCCGTATTGTTTCAAGCCAACAGCGAGGCCGTCTGGGAATACTGCAAGCCAGGTGCGCCAGCCCAAGGGCTGCAACTGACGAACGGAGGCCTCGCCACCTTCGGTGGAGGCATTCCGCTCAAGTCCCCAGACGGCACGGTCATCGGGGCACTCGGAGTTTCGGGAGGAACCGTGGCGCAGGACGTGGAGGTCGCACAGGCAGCCCTGGGCGTTTTCGAAATGCTCCTCCACTGAAATCCTAGGTCCTAACCGCCATCTAACCAGGAAAGGAAATAGCATGTCCAAGACCATCCTCATCACCGGGGCAGGCTCGGGTTTCGGTAAGGCTGCCGCCATCGGCATGGCCAAGAACGGGCACAACATCATCGCCACCGCGCAGGTTTCATCGCAGGTCACGCCGCTGCGCGAAGAGGCTGCATCACTTGGCCTGAAGAATTTCCGGGTCGCGCGGCTCGACCTCACCGATCCCTATGACATCAAGCAGGCGGAAGGCTGGGACTTCGACGTTCTCTGGAACAACGCTGGCATGGGCGAAGCTGGCCCTGTCTGGGAAATCCCCGTTGATCTTGTTCGCAAGAACTATGAGATCAACGTCTTCCTTCCGCTCGCCCTCACTCAGGGAGTGGTCCAGAAGTGGGTGGCGCAGCGCAAGAAGGGCAAGGTGGTCTTCACCTCCTCCATGGGCGGCCTCTTCACCCCGGCAAACTGGGGAACCTATGTCTCGACCAAGCATGCGCTGGAAGCGATCGCCGAAGCATTGCAGCAGGAGTTGGCACCCTATGGCATCAGGATCCAGACCATCAATCCAGGTGCCTACTACACCGGCTACAACGAAACCATGGCAGACAACCCGTTCCGCTGGCTGGACGACGCCAAGAACTTCACCAAGCGGGCGGACCTGCGCAAGGGCTTCGATGACTTCTTCGCCACCCCGGAAGGCAAGATGGATCCACGGGAGATGATCGATCGGATGATCGAGATCGTCCCCGCAGACACCGGCAAGTTTCGCAACGTCGTCCCGAAAAAGATCGAGGAAATGCTCAAGGCGCATCAGTTGGCCGCCTGGGAAAACCAGATCTGAGGTTCCGCGAGCGGCGGCTGTCTTCCCGCTCGTTCGCTTGCGTAAAACCGCCGGATGAGACTTCGATCGGACGGGCGTTTCAAGAAGAATGGAGAGATCACGGTGATGAGTATTGGATTCGATGCTCAGATCGCTGTCGCAGCAGCAAGCCTCACACTGGCGTCGTTCACCCCGGTTGCGCACGCTCAGACGGCTGGCGACGAGGCGGGGAACAAGGCAATCGCTCAACGCGCCTTCGACGCTTGGGCTGCCGGAACCGGAAGTCCATACGATCTGCTTGCGGAGAACGCGAACTGGACCATCACCGGCAACTCACTTGCGTCGAAAACATATCCCAGCCGCGAAGCGTTCTTGAGTGAGGTCATCCGTCCATTCAACGTCCGCATGGGCAGCGGTTTGAAACCAAGCATCCGTAACATCTATGCGGACGACAGCACTGTGGTGGTCTTCTTCGACGCGAGCGGCACCGCACGTGACGGCCAGCCGCACTCCAACACATACGCATGGTTCCTCAACATGACGGATGGCAAGATAACCGATGCGGCGGCATTCTTCGACAGCATTGCGTTCAACGATCTATGGAATCGAGTGCCGCCAAATCAATGAGTTCCCGCTACCGTGGAGGCGCAGTCTAACCGCGGTCGCTACGCTGACAAAAGGACGATGATGATGATGATGAAGACCTGGTTCATTACCGGTGCCTCGCGCGGCTTCGGAGCGCGCATCGCCGAACTGGCATTATCGAGGGGAGACAACGTGGTCGCGACCGCGCGCAACCCGCGCACAGTTACTGAGCGTTTCGGCCAACGAAACAACTTACTGGCGACTGCTCTCGACGTGGCGGATGAGAAGCAGGCAACCAACGCCGCCGCTGCGGCGGTCGAGCGTTTCGGCCGCATCGACGTCCTGCTCAACAATGCAGGCTACGGCCTGCTCGGTGCAGTGGAGGAAGCAACGACCCAGGAAGTCGAAGCGCTCTATCGCACCAACGTATTCGGTCTGCTGGCGGTGACGCGTGCGATTTTACCCCACATGCGGGCGCAGCGCGCGGGCCGCATCCTCAATATTTCTTCGATCGGCGGCTATCGAGCGGGGGCCGGCTTCGGCGTCTATTGCTCGACCAAATTCGCCGTCGAGGGACTGTCTGAGGCGCTTCATGCGGAACTCGCGCCCCTCGGCATCCACGTGACGGTTGTGGAACCCGGCTATTTCCGTACCGACTTTCTCGACTCGACATCGCTTGCGGCCAGCAGTGTTGCAATTGCGGATTACCATGCGACCGCAGGCACGGTTCGGGGCGTGGCAGCGGATCTGAACCATGCGCAACCGGGCGATCCAGACCGGCTGGCGAAGGTTCTGATCGACTTCGCCGACTCCCCGAACCCGCCCGTCCGACTGCCGCTCGGCAGCGATACGGTTGCGGCGATCGAAGCCAAACATCAGTCGGATGCCGCAATCCTTGCTCAATGGCGGAGCGTCTCGATATCGACGGATTTCACCGCGTCCGACGTTTGAACTTTCCAGGCAGGGTCTGACACCAATGGCCGGCCTGTCACTGGGCCGAGGCATCTATCCGACGCATCGCTCAGGGAATGCCGGTCCTGCCTTAGCGACGAGACGGCGACGGGCGGCTCAGGTGTCATCTGCCGACACGATCCGGGAGACTTGTCTATGGCCGCCGCTGAAACTGTGTCGCACGGAATAAATCTTTCGCCGGTGGTGAGCCTTCTTGCCGCGGGCGTCACCGCTGTTCCGTTGTTCAAGCGGTTCGGGCTTGATGCCGTGCTTGGTTACCTTGCTGCCGGTATCCTGATAGGTCCGTCCGCCCTTGGGCTTTTCAATGATCCCTCGAGCATCATGCATGTTGCAGAGCTTGGCGTGGTCATGTTCTTGTTCGTTATCGGGCTAGAGATGCAGCCGTCGCGCCTCTGGGGTCTTCGGCGAGATATTCTCGGTCTCGGTCTCTTGCAGGTGATCGTGTGTGGTCTCTTGCTGACAGGCGCAGGCGTCTTGCTCGGCTATCCAATTCCGTCGGCATTCGTGTTCGGTATGGGCTTCGTACTGACGTCCACCGCGATTGTTTTCCAGATGCTGGGTGATCGTGGGGAGCTCTCGACATCAAAGGGACAGAGGATCATCTCGATCCTGCTCCTGGAAGACATGGCAATCGTGCCGCTCCTTGCCGTCCTGGCGCTGATCGCGCCCGGCGGCGGCACTACAACAGCCCACGGCGAATTGCTCCAGGTCGCAATCGGCATCTCAGCGATCATCGGCGTCATTTTGATCGGGCGCTATATGCTCAATCCGATGTTCAGAATACTTGCCCAGGCGAATGCGCGCGAAGTCATGACGGCCGCGGCTCTGCTGGTCGTTCTCGGCGCGGCCTTGGCAATGCAGGTGGGCGGTCTCTCCATGGCCATGGGCGCGTTCCTTGCAGGCGTTCTTCTATCCGAGAGCTCGTTTCGGCACCAACTCGAAGCCGATATCGAGCCTTTCCGGGGAATTCTGCTTGGCCTTTTCTTCCTAGGTGTCGGCATGGCGCTCGACGTTCGGCTCGTGGTGGAAAACGCGGCCCTAGTCGCGGCCTACGTCGCCATTTTCATGACGGTGAAGGGGATCGGGATTTATACGGTCGCGCGGTTCTTCGGTTCGTCCAACGGCGAGGCTATCGAACGAGCGGCCCTCATGGCACAGGGCGGCGAATTCGCCTTCGTTCTCTACGCCGCGGCGACATCAAGCGCTATCATTGGTCCCGAGACCGGGGCCATCTTCACGACGACAGTCATCATATCCATGGCGCTTTCCCCTATCATAACAAACGCCGCGCGTAGGATCGCGCCAACGACCACGCTATCCATGGATGGCGTGCAGGAGCCGGACGGGCTCACCGGTAATATCTTGATCATCGGTTTTGGTCGCTTCGGCCAAATCGTCAGCCAACCGCTGCTGGCTCGCGGGCTCGACGTCGCGATCATCGACACCGACGTCGAATTGATTGAGGCTGCCACCCAGTTCGGTTTCAAGGTTTACTACGGCGACGGAAGCCGCCTCGACATCCTGCATGCCGCAGGCGCTGGGCAAACGCAGACAATCATGATCTGCGTGGACAAGCCGGAGGTCGCCGTGCGCATTGCGACGCTCGTGAAGGCCGAGTTCCTCCTTATACCCGTGATGGCGCGTTCCTTTGATCGCGGAGCTGCTCTGGCGCTACTCGGTGCCGGGGTGGACTATGAGATGCGGGAAACGCTCGAATCTGCCTTTGCCTTCGGGTTTGACGCTTTGAAGCGATTGGGGATATCGGAACAAGACGCGGAGCGCACCATGACGGATGTGCGTCGGCGGGATGCCCAGCGGTTCGAACTGCAGATTGCCGAAGGGCTATATGCTGGCGGAGAGTACTTTCAAGGTAACCAGCCGACGCCAACACCTCTCACGGTACCACGTCGGCTTGCAAGGGCTGGCAATGACGAAGCCGCAGCTCTGCTTGGTCGATCTGCGCAGGAGGATCGGTAGCCCACAACGCGCCTCAGGGCACAGGCAATCTATCGAAAGCAGATACGATCTTTGGTCGCAGTGCGGGGTGACGCACCACGTGCTGAAGCTCTCACGGAACGCCCTCGCTCCACGCTGAAACGGCATTACTCCGGCAGTCCCGCCTTCCGAAGAGCTTCTGTATACCTATTCCGATCGTCCAGTCGCCGGAACGGCGGCAGTATATCGGCAAGATTCGAAAGCCGCAGCGTGGGATCGAACTCGCACAGGCGAGTGATCATTTCCTGTGCTTCCGCAAGACGGCCCGCCAGGGCATGACCCGCCGCCATGACACGCATCGCACTCGGGTAGTTCGGCTGGTGCCGCAACGATTTTCCCGCCCAGGCGGCAGCGTCGTCATAGTGGCCGGCACAAAAATGAGCGAGCGCCGTGTTGAACTGCCAGGCAAACAGGCGCGGATCCAATGGGCTGAGGCGCATTGCAAGCGCGGCATGTTCGACTGCCTTGTCCGGCTCGCCCAGGCAAGCCTTCACCCAGCTGCTGACGCCCAGAGCAGCGGCCAGGTTCGGGTTGAGAAAGAGGGCGCGATCGATGCAGGCCGCACTGTCGTCGAGGTTACCGCCGACATAGCCGATGACATATCCGCCGTAGGAGAGCGCAACAGCATCGTCCCAGCCGAGTTCGACCGCTCTTCTGGCTAGCCGGCTCGCTTCGGCAATCTCTTCTGCGGGATCGAGCATCCAGCCGTTGCTCTTTCGGGTCGCGTAGCACCGCGCCGCCCGGGTATAGGCTATAGCGAATTCCGGGTCGCGATCGATTGCCTTCATGAAGAGCCGCAAGGCATCGTCGATGACCGGTCTGCTGGTGATCGACCGGTCGAACGCCGCCAGCCCGCGGAGATAGTAGTCGTAAGCGTCAAGGCTCTCCGTCGGCTTACGTTTGGAACGCTCGATCTCGGCCTCCTCCACTCTCGGCGTTATTGCACCGACGATGCTCGAGGCAACCTGATCTTGAAGATCGAATACATTGGCCAGCGTTCCGTCGAAACGATCTGCCCAAAGGTGCGCACCCGTCGATGTGTCGATGAGCTGCCCGGCAATGCGCAGGCGGTCACCCGTCCTGCGAACGCTTCCCTCGACCACATAGCGGACGTCCAGCTCGCGCCCGACCCGCTTTATGTCGACAGCCTGCCCCTTGTAAGTGAAGCTCGAATTCCGTGCGATGACATAGAGGTGGCGGGATTGAGCCAGGGCGATGGTGATGTCCTCCACGATGCCGTCGGCAAAATATTCCTGCTCCGCATCACCGCTCAAATTCTGAAATGGCAGCACCGCCAGCGACGGCCGATCGTGATGCTTCGCAGGGGCTGAAAAGACCTGCGGCTGCGAGGCGACGTCAGGCCCTGGAGCGGTCCACTGATATTCGCTTCCTGCCCGTGATTGCAGCGAAGCCGCAAGGGAGGCCGTCTGCGCCTCGGGTTCGGCGCCGAGATGCTTCTTCAAGAGAGCCCGGCAGGCCTCGAACTGGCGCAAGGCTGCGTTTTCCTGCCCCTTGAGAGCGTGGATCCGCATCAACGCCCGATGGGCGGCCTCCGCTGTCGGGTCGTGGGCAAGCAACCTCTCCGCGAGCCCTTCGCAGGCTGCCTCTTCCCGGGAGCCAGGCTCGGAGAGCGCGAGGCTCAGCCGCTCCGCCAGCTGCAACGCCTTGCGTTGATATCTGTTCTGGTAAGGCCCGAACCAATCATCCAGTCCATCTGGAATGGCTTCCCCTGCAAGTACCTCGCCGCGGTAGAGATCGGCGGCGAAGGCGAGATCGGTGGTCCGGCCCTCCGCCAGTTTCCGGTCGAAGACCGAAAAGTCCGCTTCTTCAGGACCGGCAACCAGCGCGACGGTCTCCTGATCCCCTTCGATGTAGAGGGTGGCATCCTTGCCGGCCGGGAACGACCGCCTGATGTCGACCAGCGCCTGCCGCAGACTGTTGCGTGCCTGCCCATTGCCTCGTCCTGGCCAGAAGGCTTCGGATAGCTGTTCGCGACGATAGGCGCGGCCGCCTGCAAGGACCAGGGCCGCAAAGAGAAGCGAAGTCTTGCGCGTGGCGAAGCGGACTTGCCCTTGGTCCGGGGAAGTAACGTCGAGGCCGCCCAGCAACCTGATGCGCACAGATCGTCTCCAGATTTTGACCGCCGCCGCAGAATAGCATTTCGGCCGACAGATTTAACATCGATTTAGCGGCAGTCTGTCGAAGTTTTCTTGCCTGTTAACGCTGAGCAGAACAGCCCGAACACACCAGCATGGCACGCTCCCACCCGTAAATCTCGAAGATGGGAGACTGAAAATGGCTCACACGGAAACTCGCGCCGGCGCCGGCCTGTCGAAAGGACAGTCGTTTGGATCCGGGCTGAATGGCGTGACGATAATAGTCGCCGCCCTGAGGAAGTGGCGGCGAGCCGTCGCGAGCCGGAAGGCGCTGGCGGATCTGACGCCCGATCAACTGCGGGACATAGGTCATCCCGAGGTCAACCGACCCGCGCTCGAAATTAAAGCTGGCCTGATGACGAACTTAATGTCGATGAGGTAATCAGCAAAATTCAACTGCTCGGAAGCGTCAGTTGCTGGTCAACAACGAGAGGATCCAAAACAGCCGTTTCCGACGCTGATGGGTGTTCCTGCCCAGGCGGCTCTTTCCCGCCTGGTTGCCGACCGTGTCGCTGCGACGAAACAACGGCTGCTCAGGGCCGTCAACCTTGGCAGAGGCCTCAAATGCGCCTCGAAGCGGAACTTGAGTACTTGCCGCGCTGCCCCGTGTGGCCGATCGAGACAGCTTCGCTTACCGCCAACTCCGCCATGGCGAGAGCAGCCTCGCGGGTCTTGGCGGCGGCGATGAAGCGGCCATTTGAGCGCGAGCGCGCTGCGCACAGGGAGGCGCAGCATATCGTGCTGACCTGGCTGCAGACGATTGCGACCGCCCAACGCACGGGCGAGGAGTTGGCCGTTGCTGGGATACGGTGTCGAAGGCATGGATATCGCGCTGGCGGGCGCGACCCCTGGCTCACTAGGGGAATTCCAGGCCTTGTCGATCGCCGGATGGATCGCAGGAGCAGTCCCCGGCACAAGCCCCGGCTGTCGGCCGCTTGGCGCTAAGCTGGAATGCAATCCGCCAATCGAGTTCCTGCAGCGCCTGATGAGCTGGCGGGACAGTGACATGCCGAAGTTCGAACCAAGGGGCTAGGGAAATCCGACCGATCCGATTATATGCCCTGTATGACCCGTCTTCCTGAATATCATCTCTTTATCGACGACAGCGGCAGCCGTGACCCCGACCGTCGGCCAAAGCTCGACCGCAACGACCGGATGGACTGTTTTGCCCTTGGCGGGGTCCTGGTCAAGGAAGAGGACATTGACGACCTGAAACAGCGGCACGCCGACTTCTGCGCCAGTCATGGCATTACCTATCCGCTGCATTCGAATCCCATCCGGGGTGGTCGCGAGAATTTCGGCTGGCTGAAGAACCCGGAAAAGGCCCGTGCGTTTTTCCCGGAGCTGGACACCTTCATGCTGGGCTTGCCCGTGCTGGGGATCGCGGCCGTGATCGACCGGGCGGGATACGTTGCCCGCTACAAGGGGCACTACGCCGATCGTCTCTGGCTGATGTGCAAGACGGCCTACTGCATTCTGATCGAGCGTGCCGCTAAATATGCTGACAGCCAGGGCCGCGTGTTGCGCGTGTTTTTTGAGGAGACCGGTAAGGCCGAAGACCGCGCGCTGATCGCCTACCACAAGAGCCTCAAAGAGGTGGGGATGCCCTTCGACGGCGACAATTCAGCAAGCTATCGCTCGCTCAGCGCCGCCGACTTCCGCCGCATCGTCATGGGCGATGCGAAACGTCGCACCAAAGAGACGGCGATGATCCAGGTTGCGGATCTGGTGCTCTATCCCATGGCCAAGGCAGGCTATGACCCGACCTATCGGCCCTACGTCCAGCTGATGGAGGCAGGCCGGCTGGTTGACGCACACCTGAAGCCGGAAGATCGAGCACTATTGGGGATAAAATACAGTTGTTTCAAATGAATAAGGCCCGAATAATCGGGCCCTAGACATTTCGGCCGGCGCCTAGCGCTGACCCCGGAGCGTTGCTCTAGTTATAAGATACGACGGGTTGCCACCTTTTTCAAGTGTAATTTGCATAAATTGAATAAATTCAATGGAATAGCGCAGATTTGTGCGCCTCTTCGCCGGTTAAGTACATATACGCAAAAAGAAAATGCTTTCAAGATGTTGCCGCTCATCAGCTGGAAACGCTGCCTTGCGGAACCGGCGACGGTCCCAGCGGTGGATTGACGGCCCGAGCGAGGGGAGCGCAGCGCTCACGACTCGGAGCGCAGCGAGCGACGGCCTGAAATCCACGGCTCGAAGCGTCATGGTGCCTTGCTGGGTTTTCCAACCCACATATACTGCTTCCCAGGGGACGCTGGGGGCAATCTTGATTTTAACTGTCACTCCGACTGAACATCTGTGGACGGCCATCTTCTCGTCGACGCCGACACGAGACAGATCGATCCGCATTTCGGCGTCTCCAACACCGTACTCCGGAGCCGTGACCTTTGACCCGGCGTCAACGCCTTCGTCCTTCAACAGCGGCCGGACGGGATAGTGCCTTCTCTGCTTTTCACGATGCCCTCATGTATAGAGCCGTTGCATTCGCAGGGCAGCCATATCGGCGTTCTACGAGATGGCAATGATCTCGAGCTCTTGACCTCCTACGCTCACGACATCGCCAACCGCTTTACCCACTAGAAACCTTGCCACCGGGGATACGAAGGAAATCGATCCGGCCTTAGGATCCGCTTCGTCCTCTCCCACGATACGATACGTCTGCACGCGCCCATCGTCACGTTTGAAGGTCGCCGTGCTCCCAAAGGCAACAGTGTCAGTTGAAGTAGGGTCAGCGACAACCTGAGCCGTGCGAACTCTTGCCGCAAAGTAGCGCGTATCACGCAAGGGGCCAGCTGCTTGCCGCCGTCGTTCATTCACGTCGTCGATCGCGCTCGTAGCATCGTAAGCCTCGCGAGCTTGTTGGAGTTGCAACTCCAGGGCCTTCAATCCCGCTTCCGTCACAAGGTTCGGGTGAGGTGAAATTGGACGGTCAGGCAGCAGGGTTTCCGAAGCAGTTTCGGAACTCTCTTCCTTGGTGAAGGCAACGCTCAATCTCGAACTCCATTTAGCGGCGGTGCGCTGTTACAGCGCATGGGGTGATTGCCCCCCACGTTTGTCAGAACCATGGATACGATGACAATAGACGAATCGCCAGTCTTGACCCATCGGTAGCGACGCCGGGTCATGCTATGCGGCTCGACGAGAGGTTGCTGCGGAGACGATCGACCGCATTAGCCGCCTGCCCTTGCGGAAATGAGGCCAGACCGACTACTCCCAATCAAGAACGCGAGGCTCTGGTCCGCAGGCTCCTGGTGACACCGTTTTTCTTGGCCGCCTGACAGTTGGTTCGCCCCGCCGCGTTGGGCGGCGGGGGCAGTTGGCCTTCAAGCCCGCGACGACCTATTGCGACTTTTGAGGATCGTCCGCCGGATTAACATACTTGAGGCCCCACGGGCCATTGGTGGTGACTTGGACGACAGTCTCCTCATCGAAGTAAGCGAAATGCGCCATGTCGGGCGGCAGCGCAAAGAAACTGCCCGCAGGCAGTGCCTTGGTGGCGCTCCGATCGGCGGTTTCGCCCATCCCAAGATTGATCGTCCCTGATATGACTGTGACCACCTCATCTGCAGGATGCGTGTGCGGTGGGATCGCATACCCGGACGGCACCTTGAGCCGAAGGGCAAACAAACCCTCCTTGGTGGGATCGCCGAACAGGACTGCCGCTTCTGCACCGGCAGGAAGCACTTTGGGGGTCGGGGCCCATTTGATATCGTTGGGAGCGATCATTGTGTGCGCATCCTCCGCCGAGGCAAAGGAGGCGATCCCGCAGAATCCGATCCAGCCGATTGCAACTATCGATGCGATTTTCATGATAAACCTCCCTGCGTCGCCAGGCCTTACGCCTCGGCTGCGCGCTGGGGCAGGCTCGCGAAACGCCCAGAATAAGCCCGCAGGCCCCGTCTGAGCAAGCACTCCTCGGTCATCCGATCGATCACGTATAGTTCGTCCGCTTTCAGCGGTTATGCAGCGGCGTTGCGGGCGGTCACCGTCATTGACGGGTTGGAAATCGGGCGCCCCTTGAAGTCGCCGTCGCCGATCCTCGTAGCCCCGTCCGGATTGATGATCTGGTATAGCCGATGTCAGACCGACCCTGCGCCTCGTGGACGGTCACGATACCGCTGCGCCTCTTGTCCCCTGCGGGTGGCGTAGGGGTCACACACACGACGTCAAGCGTCGTTGGCTCGCGAACCATCGTGATGATGATAGTTCTGATATTGTAGTTATATTGTAGTTTGCTAAAATTATGGCTGCCGATCAGAGCGCTCCTCCCTTTCGATCGGCTGGAGGTTTTGTCGATTCCCCTCATGAAGCCTCTACAAGGTCGCCGCCATTATTAGTGGAGGAAGCGACCCGCGGCCCGGGCGGTGCTCCTCGAAAGCCGCTCGGGTCTTGCTATCTCCGCTAACGCCTCTGCCGACTGCTCGCCGTTGGGGGCTCCTCGTTCCATCAGCAATTCTACCAATAGACGCAGTTGCAAGATTCCTGCACAACAACACTAGGTTCGGAGCGACACCTTCGAGCAGGATCAGCGCATCCTGGCGGCCGGCACGCGCGGAAACGTTCCGACCGCTCTATCCTTTGCTACCTACGGACAGACCGGCACGCCGGCGGGCGCACCCTAATGCCCGGCGCTCCGCACCGGTGTCTCTGTGTACTCGGATGGACGAGCTTCAAGGGCATTTCTACCTCGTCCGGTCAAACCAAACCTCATAAGCGCCGATATGACATCGCAGCCCGAAAAGCTCATGCTCAAGAGTCTACGTTTGGCACAAGGAGGCCATGATGACATCAAGAACGTTAGTGCAATCTGTCGCTCTCAGCATCGGGATACTGTTTTCCGGCGCGAGCGTTGTAGCCTACGCAGGTGATTACTGCCTGCCTGACACCACCGCCAAGGGAAACAACGGCTGGGGACAAGAGAAGAACAAAGGTCAGCGACGGTACCAACACTGGCAGTGATGACCGCGCCACGGCCGACACGAAAACGGCCAGCACGGAGCGGTAGTTCCGATGCAATCGCTCGGCGGCGGCTTGCAGTTGCCGCCGAGTTCAGCGGATGACGGGTTCACCGTGATAACGCCGCTTTGACGGCGTCGACACGCCAAATCCGACCTCCATCATCAGGCGCGGGGACTGTTTTGCCAATGTCCCCATATGAAAGCCAAACGGATCCTCGACAAAACCCGTACCCGCCTTTCCGGTCAAGGTAACGGCGCTATCTTCACCATAGAAACCCAGCACTTCATCCGCCGGATGCCCCACGAGCAACGTCAATTGGTGCTTGATGCGCCGGCGGTTGTGACTGCCCCGCACGTAGACATGCGGGCCGGCATCGGCATCGACGTCGGTGAGGTAGAAAAAGAATTTCAACATCCGCCAATCGTCGAGATCGAAATGGAACTTGAACGAGGCGCGGCTGAGATCCGCCTCGGAGGCAGACTTCGTCGGGAAGCTCCACCATGTCCGTGTCGTGATCAATTTGGCTTCACCGCCGAGATAGTGTTTTGCCACGTCGAGAAGCAAAGGGTCCTGCTGCACCGCCAACGCGGCGTCGCAATGCAGAACCCGCTCGAAATGATGGCCGCTCAGTATCGTGCCGCCGAAGCGCCGCTCAGCGTCTGCGTGCTCACCGGCGAGAAACTCAAGCTTGCGATCGAAGTTGCCAAAACACGGTGTTTCGTGCCCGAAGCGGGCGATTTCCTCGTGGATCGGCGCAGGCAGTGTGAGACCGGTAGCGATACCTGTTCGCCTGAGTTCGGCCGCGACAGCTTCCGCTTTCAGGTCACCGAACATCGAAGGCGCAGCGCCGGCGGTGGATCGCACGCGTCTGGCGGTCAGCCAGTGCGCCTTGCGGAACGGCATTGTCCGCGCCAGCAGGAACATCGGCAGCCAGGCGGGATTTTCCCGCACATCCGTCAGATAGGTTGGTATACGTGCAGCCATGCGGCGGAGGGCCCCGCCGCTGCGGGCGATGGTTTCCAGGTCCTGCGGTCTGGATTTTAGTGCGTCAAGCATCTGATATCCTTACACTGTGACAAGGTTTTTTCTAAGGAAGCCTTGTTCTTGAACCCCACAGTCCTGGCCCTCGGTACGCGCCATTATTTGTGTTGCAATGCAGCAAAAGTAAGATCGATTGCGTGACGACGCGCGGATATCTCAAATGACGTCCGAAAAATCGGCGGGCCTGACTGAGCGGCTCGGCTAGACGACATTACTCCTGGGGTGCCGGGACGACGTTTGATGGCTTCTGCAGCTGTGCAGCGGCGGCGGAAGCCGCCGCATCGGCCGTTCCGCTGGAAACATGGACCGTTGGCGTTGCGAACTGGATGCCTTTTTCAGCGAATGTTTTCTTGAGCATGGCAAGGGCTTTTCTACGAACGCCGAACTGCTCGCCGGGTTTCGTCATGAACTTCAGCCGGATTTGCACACCATAGTCCGCCATCTGCTCAATCCCCTGCATTTTCAGAGGTTCGATGATACTTGGCCCGAGTTCGGGATCCTCCAGAAGCTCGGCGCCAATACGTTTTATGGTTTTGCGGACCACTTCAAGGTCGCTGTCATAGTCCAGGGTGAGAGCAATGATGTCGATTACCCAGTCGCGGCTGAGGTTTTGTACCGCGCCGAGTTCGCCGAACGGAACGATGGTGACCGGACCTCGATGGTGTCGTAGGCGGATCGATCGAAGCGAGAAACCCTCGACCGTGCCTTTATATTTTGCCGACTGGATGTATTCGCCAATGCGAAAGGCATCGTCAAAGAGATAGAAGACGCCGGAGATGATATCCTTGACGAGCGTCTGGGCACCGAAACCGACGGCAATGCCGACAACTCCGGCGCCGGCCAGCAGCGGTCCGATCTGAACGCCAACAGCGTCGAGGATCATTAGGAAACCGACAGCTCCGATCACCATGAACAGCACATTGCGAAGAATAGGTAGGAGGGTATTCAACCGCTGACGACGTCGCGCGTCGGATCCGTCCTGATGTCCCCCCTGCTCGCCTCTCGACGCCGCCGCCATCTGGCTGTCGATCAGGGTGCTCGCAAGCTTCCAGATAACATCGGTCACCAGGAGCACGATAACGATGCGGATGCCAGAACGGATCAAACGCGTGATCAAGGTCTCGCCGGCGGCAAGGTCGCTCAGATTGACGTCCCATGAATTTGCGATGAGGAGCGCGGCAACGACAATGAGCCCATTGCGCAGTGTTTGCATAATAACGACGGACCATCCGACGATGGCTGGGTCTTCCGTCGCCTGTTTCTCGTCGGATTGAATGATGCGACGAATGATATCATGAGCTACCGAAACGGTGAGGGGCAAAAGGGTGATGATGATCACCGTCCAGAATGCGCTGCGGAGCCCTGACACCCATAGCAGCCACGATAGCAGGATGCTCGCGGTCAACCCGACACCAACCAGCCGGTTCATTGGCGACCCATCCGACCGAAACTGCCGCAACCAAATCATGGTGATCAGCGCGAATGAAACGACGCCAAGCCATGCCGCGATAAAGAGGTCAATCAGGATGGGTGGTGCGTCGATCGTTCGCATCACTTCGATGGCAGCCCAGCCCACCGCCAGGACCGCGACAATACCGACGAGCCAATAGTACCAGAACCAGGCAAGCGACGTGACAAGTGTCAAAAGACGCATATGCGGTAGACGGGCACCGGGTGCGATGACGATGCGACCGACCAGCACGGCAAGGCGAACCATGAGCGCGGCAGACAGCAGGATGAGCGCAACATCACGGAACACGGCAGGCCATGGAAAGAGGATAAATGCGCCGAGGCTACCAACCAGATAGCCGGTCAAGGCGAGCACACCCATTGAGAGCCTGCCTGCATGGAGCTTGATCCGCTGCCGAACGGTATCGACTGGCGCAGTCATCACAAAATGGAGAAGTCCGCGTCCTGACCACCAAGCAAGGCGCTGTGTGACGAAGCCGCCCGCAATGAAGAGTGCGACCGCAAGAATCAGGCCGACGGGTTCGATACGATCATCGGTCTGAAAGACCCGGATCGCCGTCTGGATCTGCCCCGGAAGGGTCGGCACCGCATTGACCAGTGTGAGGAGCCTCAAACGCAGATCCTGTAGCGACGTGGCAATGGACGGCTGCGCTGGCTCTTGCAAGGTAGACACCGGCTGCGCAGGTTCCTGAGTGCCGGGGACTATCCGATCGACCAACGCTCGCCCGGAATTGTCATTTGGTAGTTCGACAATAATGCGAATTGGTGTTGAGGAACTGGTCGGTTCAGCCGCGATGATCGGATTTGTCCCCATCAGAAAAAGGGTTGAAAATACAGCGGCCAGGAATGCAGACGCTCTGCGAAGGGAGTGGCGGTCGTCGATAACGCGCATTTAACCGTGGTCCTCGCGAAGTTGTCGTCGCTTATGCTTGGGTGGGAGCAACGGGAGTCGTTGTGGGGCGTCGCGCCGTCAACGTCAATGGACGACGAGTACAGACCTGTTGTCGGGGTTCAATGCAATTTGCCACTTTTACACTACGCCTGCCTTTGAGAGGTCATGACTTGTTTCGCAAGTAGAAAGGGAATTATCGGCAATATTCTCGCGCAATTCGGATAGTGGTAGCCCGCTTCCCTGCGCGAGATCCAGACGGCGCTTGGGATCGTTGCGGCGGGCGTCAGCCTCTGCATCATTCCCGCGGCTTCGCAGCGCCAGCGACCTGACGATGTCTGCTACCGCATGATCGCCGACGAAAAAGCCACCTCGCCGGTGATCATGAGCTATCGCCGCAATGATGCCCGCGGACGCATCGAGGAGATCAAGCAGATCATCCGCGAAATGTATGCCGACAACCCGCCTTGGCTTCAACATTTCAACTGTGCGGATCGATGCTTGATCTGTTTGATGATTGGCGTGACGCAACCAACAGCCAGATCCACGCATCGGCCGAGAAGGGATTCTCAAGATGCGGTTCGTCGGCGGGCAAACTGTCGCATTAAATGGCATAGAAACAATGACATACTATCATCCGGTACGTCAAAACGTTAAGAAACGTGATTAGCGATATAAAAATGCAACAATAATATCTTTTGTTATTAGGGGCTGCAGGCAATCTTTCTTTTCAAAGAGCAGCAAAGCCAGCCGCCGACCGGGCAAAGCTGGTTAGGGTTGCGTAGCCCTGTCGGCGGCGGATGGCTTAAAGCGCAAAAACAACTTTAGCTTCGCCCGCCTTCGTCCTCGCACGTGCTTGCTCCCGCCGCGCAACGACCACAGGATCGTTCCTGAAATCCGTCCTGGGGCCTGGCTTGCGCCCGCGCTTTTGACAGCCATGCTTTGGCTGCCATCCGGAACCCCGAACATGTGGTTCGTCTGACCGGTTCTGCGCGGTCCACTCTGGCTGCGATTGAACTCGCGAGCGGCCAGCATCTCCGAGACGTATGCAAGAACCGCGTCTAGGTGCTGCTAAATTTGACTCGTTCAACTTCGCCGGCAGCATGCCGAGCGCGGTAGCGCAATCGGGCCGGCGATACACCGGCGAAGACGACACCGTTTTGTGCATCATTGTGGCGACGCAAGGGTGCGGCTATGAAAGACAGTCGAACGGACATTTTTGCGTTCAGCGACTTGTCCTTTGAAATCGAACTCTGATTTCCAGGAGCATCGATTGAAAACAGCTCCGCTTCGGGGATTGCCTGAGGTTTCCGATATTTTAGAAAAACTAAACCAAATCGCTGCGCACACTTGTTCGCACCTGCAATACCTTCATACTTTCCTCAGCGACGGGAACGATGAACTGCACAGCAGCATCGGACCACGGTAGAGAAAAGGGGATGTCATGACGCGGGAAGACAAACTGAAGCTTGGAACCTTCGTCTACACGTTCGGGTTCCATCCGGCATCCTGGCGGCATCCGGCGAGCGACGTGCGCGGCGCCAATGATTTCAGCCATTTGCTGAACGTTGCTAAGCTTTCGGAGGAGGCCAAGTTCGATTTCATGTTCCTGGCGGATTCGCCCGCCGCCGGCGTTGGCGATCCCGATGCGCTGGCCCGCAGCCCGACGAAGATGAACCGCTTCGAGCCGCTCTCGCTGCTATCGGCTCTGTCCGTCACGACCGAAAAGCTCGGGCTGGTAGCGACCGTCTCCACCAGCTATTACGAACCCTTCAACGTCGCCCGCCTGTTTGCCTCGATCGATCACCTCAGCAACGGACGGGTTTGCTGGAACGTCGTCACCTCCGACCATGACGAGACAGGCTACAACTTCAATCGCGAAGGGTTGGATCCGCATGCGCTGCGCTACGAGCGCGGCAACGAGTTCGTCGACGTGGTCTTCGGACTCTGGGACAGTTTCGAGGATGACGCGCTGCTGCTCGATCGCGAAAGCGGCGTCTATTACGACAAGACGAAGCATCATACGCTGAACCACAAGGGTAAGCATTTCCAGGTGCGCGGTCCCCTCAACATCGCCCGCTCGCCGCAGGGGCGCCCTGTCATCGCCCAAGCCGGCGGCTCGGAACCCGGCATGGACATGGCGGCCCGCACAGCGGAAGTGGTCTTCAGCCTTGCTTCCAACATCGACCGCAACCGGGCTTTCTATCAGAACGTCAAGGGCCGCATGCCGGCCTATGGGCGGGACCCGAACGATCTAAAAATCATGCCCGGCGTTGTCATCAATGTTGCCGAAACCGAGGCTGAGGCAAGGGCGAAGGTCGAGTTCCTGATCGACAAGCTGCACCCGGATGTCGGGCGTTTGATGCTGTCGGAGTTTCTGGAGGCGGATCTCCGGGGCGTGCCGCTCGACAAGCCCTTCCCGATGGACCGCCTGCCGGAAGCCCCGAAGGGGTCGCGCGCCTTGTTCGATGAACTGGTCGATTTCGTCAAGAAGGGCCGCACAGTCGGCGAGCTGATCCGCCACTATGCCGAAAAGCATACTGGCAACGGTATGACCGGAACGCCGAAACAGATCGCCGATTTCATGGAAGAATGGTTCGAGACGCGCGCCGCGGACGGCTTCATCCTGATGTTTCCGACACTGCCATCAAGCCTCACCGATTTCACCGAACTCGTCTTACCAGAGCTGCGCCGCCGCGGCTTGTTCCGCGATGAATACGAAGGGCCGACCTTGCGGGAAAACCTCGGCCTGTCCATGCCCGGCAATCGCTTTGCGGTTGCCCGCGCGAAAGCAGAGGGATGAGACCATGAACGCTGCGACCGCGATCATTCCGGGCCGCGTCGACGAGCCACACTTCAAGATGTCCATGCGGCAACTGGCGGCCGCAGTCAGCGTCATAACGGTTGGGCATGGCGACGACCGGACAGGATTCACGGCCACGTCGGTGTCGTCGCTTTCCGCCGATGTCCCTTCGGTCATTGTCAGCGTCAACCGTACCTCATCCTCGTGGCCGGTGCTCGAACGGTATCGCCGCTTTTGCGTCAACGTTCTTGCCCATGATCAGCAGCATATTGCACGGTCCTTTGCCGGCCACGATGGACGCCAGGGGGTGGCGCGCTACGCCGATGCGGATTGGCACACGCTTACGACCGGCACGCTGGCGCTCAAGGATGCGCTGACGGTCCTTGACTGCGACCTGGAGCAGGCCATCCATCATCATTCGCATGCGATCCTGATCGGCCATGTTCGGGCCATCACCGTGCGGCCCGGCGCGCAGCCGCTCCTCTACTGGCAAGGCGGGTTTCAGCACCTAAGCGCGGCACGTGAGACCTAACGATGGAGACGGTAGAGGTATGACAGCGCCCACGCAGGACACAAAGCCCTTCGATGAAGCGCTTGCGGAAATAGCAGCCACCATTGGAAGCGGCAGAATTCGCAGTGGGGCTGCGATCGCCGATCTCGATCCCGGGGAACATCCGGAAAACCTGCAAGCTTCCGCAGTCGTTTCGCCGGCATCGACTGCGGAAGTTGCCGCCATCGTGCGAATTTGCGCCCGACATCGGATTCCGATCGTCCCGCAGGGTGGACGAACCGGATTGGTCGGCGGTGGTATTTCGAACCGCGGCGAGTTGGTGCTCTCCCTGCAAAAAATGAACAGTGTCGAGCAGATCGACCCGATCGAGTGCATCGCCGTCGTGGAAGCCGGCGCGACCCTGCAATCCCTGCAGGCGGCAGCCATGGAGCACAGACTGGAGCCGGGGATCGACCTCGCCGCGCGGGGATCGGCAACGCTCGGCGGCATGGTCTCCACCAATGCCGGCGGCGTCATGGCATTTCGCAACGGCGTCATGCGGCACCGTATTCTCGGCCTGGAAGCGGTTCTGCCCGATGGCTCAATCTATTCCGATCTAACACGGGTGGTGAAAAACTCGGCCGGATACGACCTAAAGCATCTGTTCATCGGCGCCGAAGGCACGCTCGGTGTGGTGACGAAGCTGGTGATCAAGCTGGATCCGGTTCCCCTTGCGACCGCAACGGCGATCTTCGGCCTTCCTTCAACAAGAGCAGCTCTGGATCTTGTATCGCTGGCGCGCGCAACCGGAAAACTTCGGGCCGCCGAGGTTCTCTGGTCGCGCTATTTCAAGTTCACCTCCGCACATTTCAGCTGGAACGCGCTCGACTACGACGGAGACAGCCCGGCACATCTGATTGTCGGCCTTGGCGGAGACGACGAAGGGAGCCTCAATGAAGCCTTGATGGTCCTGTTCGAGGCGATTACCACGAGCCATCGCGGCACGACGGCGGTTCTGGCAACATCGACCACGCAGGAACAGGAAATCTGGCGGCTGCGGGAAGAGACGGGCCTGATATACCGGGATTATCCGGCAGCGCCGTCCTATGATATCTCCGTGCCACTTGGTCAGACGGAGGCTTTCCTCGACAGGGCAATTCCAGTTTTATCCGCAATCGAATCCGGCCTGTCGCCATTCGTCTTCGGCCATCTCGCCGATGGCAACCTGCATATCGTTCTGAACCGGCCCGGTGGCTGGCTGACCGATGAGCGGCGCGATACGATCGAGGCCATCCTTTACGCGGATATCAGGGCGATGGGCGGATCGTTCTCCGCCGAGCACGGCGTCGGCTCAAAGCGCATTCACGCTCTGCAAGCGACCTCCGACCCGACCAAGCTCGTCCTGATGGCCCAAATCAAGAAAGCGCTCGATCCGGCCATCCTTTTCAATCCCGGCAAGCTGTTCGATCGATCATAAGAGCACGGTTTCGGCCCCTTACCCTAGCCGTCTGCGCACAAACGGGGAGAGGGCAAGGATCAGGGGCGGATCGACTCGTATCAGACCAGCATCGACGCGCCGCGGTCGAGATAGGTATCGAGAAACTGTTCGAGCCGGGAATTGCGCGGCTTGCGAAAAACATCCCCCGGAGCGCCGGTGAACAGCAGCTTTCCCTGATCGAGGAAGCTGATCTGCTGGCCGACGGTGGCCGCAAAGCCGATTTCGTGCGAGACCACGACCATGGTCATGCCCTCGGCAGCCAGATCGCGCATGACGTTGAGAACCTCGCCCGTCAGTTCCGGATCGAGCGACGACGTCGGTTCATCGAACAGCATGATCTTGGGTTTCAGCGCCAGTGCGCGGGCGATTGCCACGCGCTGCTGCTGGCCGCCGGAAAGCTGGGCGGGGTAGTGACCCGCGCGGCTTTCAAGGCCAACCTTGATCAGTTGCGCCATCGCCCGGTCCTCGGCGTCCCCGCGGCTCATCTTATGGACCGTCTTCAGTGCCTCGCTGACATTACCGAGCGCCGTCATGTGCGGCCAAAGATTGAACTGCTGGAACACCATGCCGATCCGTGAGCGGATCGCGCGGTTGGTCGCAGCGGGCAAACGTTCGCGCACGCCTTGGGCATTTTCGGAAAAGCCAAGGACCTCACCATCGATGGTGATCGTGCCGCGCGTCGCTTCCTCCAGAAAAGCCATGCAGCGCAACAGTGTGCTTTTGCCGGAGCCTGAAGGGCCGATCAGGCAGGAGACCTTGCCCTGCGGAATATCGAGGTCGATGCCATGAAGCACGGTGGTTTCGCCGAACTGCTTGACCAGATTTTTGACTGCGATCGCTGGAAGACTCATGATTGGGAAAACCTGTATCTGGACAATCGTGTTTCTGCGAAGTGGCCAAGCCACCCGGCTGCTTCGACCAGCGCCCAATAGATCAGGGCAAGCAGGAAGAGCGATTCGACGAAGGCATATTGCTGGGAGCCGATGGCGCTGACCGTGAGCGTCAGTTCCGGCACGGTGATGATCGACAGGATGGCCGTTTCCTTGAGGATGATCACCGCCATGTTGACCGATGGCGGCAGCACCAGCATTGTCATTTCCGGCAGCAGGATACGACGGATGATCTGGCCCTGGGTGAGGCCGACGCATTGGGCTGCTTCGATATGGCCGATGGGTATGGCTGCAAATCCCGACCGGAAAATCTCGCTGAAATAGGCCGCGCCATAGACAGTCAGCCCGAGCAGCCCGGCGGGGACCGGATCGAGCGAAAGTCCGATGAAGGGGCCGCCATAATAGAGCAGGAAGATCTGGATCAGGAACGGCGTGCCGCGCAGGATCTCCACGCCGACACCGAGCGGCAGATCGATGAGCCTGCCGCCATAGCGCCGGCCGACCGCGACGAGAAAGCCGAAAAAGGCGCCACCGATGGTCGCTGCGATCCACAGGAGGATGGTGACACCAGCGCCTCTGAGGATTGCCGGCAACTGGTTGAAGATGACGTTGACGTCGAAGATCATCGCGGTATCCCCGGAAGCGACCGTTCGATCAGGCCGCCGGTGCGCGCCACCACCCAGTTGATCAAGAGATAGATGAGACCGGCGCAAGCGAAGATATCGAGTGGCAGGAAGGTACTGCCGGCCAGATCCTGCGCCATGCGCGTCAACTCGACGATGCCGACGACAGATACCAGCGACGAGGCTTTCAGGATGAGGATCGCTTCATTGACGAGGGCTGGAAAGGTCAGCCGAAGTGCGATCGGAACCTTGATACGCCGGAACGCCTGGCCGGGCGTCAAGCCGACCATCTCGGCGGATTCGATCAGGCCGCGCGGAACGCTGGCAAAGCCACCGCGCAGGTTTTCCGCCTGATAGGCGGCGGTACACAGGGACAGGCCGACAACCGCCGCGACGATGCTCGGAACGTTGATGCCGATTACGGGCAGGAGATTGTAGATCAACAGAAGCTGCACCAGCAGGGGCACGCCACGAAAGAAGCTGATGAAAATCTGTGCAGGGACGCTAAAGAGTTTGCGGCCGGACAGCATCGCACCAGACAACAGAATGGCGATAGCAAAACCGATGAGGATCGATATCAGGCTGATGCCGATGGTGTAGAGCGACGCTTTCAGGAGAAGCGCAAAGAGTTTCAGGGACATTGCATACTGTTCCGTCCGGTGGAGGCAAGCGCTTCAGCGCTGGCAAGGGATGCGCGTCGCTTCACAGGCCGGCGCGCATCGAGACTTGCAATGTCAGATCAGAATGCCGGATCCGGTACGGAATCCGGCGTATCGAAGCTGGCGCCGAACCACTTCTTCTGCGCTTCAGCCAGACGGCCGTCGCCCTTCATCTTCAGGAGGGCTGCATCAATGGCATCCATCAGCGGGGCATGGTCCGGATCCTTGGTGCCGATGAAGCCGAAATAGGACTTCTGGCCGAAAGGTGGCAAGACGACCTCGAACGTATCCTTGCGCTGGCTGGCGACGAAGGCGATGTTTGGCAGCGAATTGGCAACACCGGCGATACGGCCGGCTGCGAGATCGGCATAGGATTCGGTGAAAGCCGGATATTCGCGCACGTCCACCTTTGTCGGCAGCGTGTCGGAGTAGGCCGTCAGCTGCGCAAGCTGGGCGGTTGCCTTGCCGACACCGATGGCCTTTCCGGCAATGTCTTCAGGCTTGGTGATCGTCGTGTCGCCCGCCTTTTTAAGGATCGCAACGGTTGCTTCGGCGATCGGCGGCGTAAAGCGGTAACGCTCCATGCGTGCCTTGGTGATCGTCGCCGGACCGGCGACCATATCGAATTTTCCGGCTTCCAGCCCCGGCAGCACGCCTTCCCATGGAAGGGCCACCCACTCGATGGTCACCCCGAGCTCCTTGCCGATCTCGGCAAAGAGATCAACGTTCAATCCGGCATGTTCGCCGGCGTCGATGAAATCGAACGGCGCAAACGCGGTCTCCGTTCCGACCTTCAAAGTGCCTGCTGCCTTGACGCGCGCCAATGCATCGTCGGCATGCGCCGAAAATGCCGTGCCCAGCATAAGGGCGGCGGCGGTGAGACCCCGTACCAAGAAACCTGCTCTCATTGTCATCTCTCCAGTTTTACCCCTTCCATGATGGATCAGGGGAACGTTCCCTTTGGTTATTGAAATCTGCAGGTTTCTTTGTCCCGCATTTGACTAGACAAATAGACAGCGTCATACAGGGAGTGTCAATGCACCCTGTTTTGCAATTTTTGTGCCGGGATGTTTGACCGCTATGAAGCTCAATCGGAGTGGGCCAAAAAGCAGGTCCGATAGCCCCGCTTAAAACAGTGCACCCATACGAACGTCGAGGTGATATGTGACGCCGCTTCATCAGCGTATCTTCGAGGAGATCGAAGCAAATATCATGAGTGGCGCCTGGAAGCCCGGCCAGCGCGTTCCCACCGAGCAGGAACTGGTGGAGCAGTACCAATGCTCGCGCATGACGGTCAGCAAGGCACTAACCGTTCTGACCCGCCGCGGCATGATCGTACGCCGCCGCCGTCACGGCACCTTCGTCAGCGCGCCGCAGATCGACAGAACCGTGATGGATATCCAGGACATCGGCGTCGAGGCGCAGCTGGCCGGCCACGAATATAGCTATTCAATCCTCACCCGGAGCATAGAGCGTTTGACGCCGCATGAGGCGATGAAGCTGGCCGAGACACCGGATATGGAGGTGCTGCGACTGCTGTGCCTGCACGTCGTCGACGACAAGCCGAATGCGATCGAGCGGCGGGTGATCATGCTCGACGCCGTTCCAAGTGCTCGTGATGAGGCCTTCGCTTCCAGGCCACCGGGCGTGTGGCTGCTGGAGCAGGTCCCTTGGACCGAAGCCAAGCACATCATCCGAGCCATTCCGGCCGATGCAGCGACAGCACAGCTGCTGGAATTGCAAAGAGGAGAGCCCTGTCTGAGCCTGACGCGGCAAACATGGCAGAACGGCCGCACAGTGACCCATGTCGAAGTCACGCATCCGGGCGATCGCTATCAATTTGCCGGCGTTTTCCACCCCTCGGCGCAGGATGTATGACGAGCGAGTCCAGGTGTTGTACGGAGCCGAGCCGCCTGTTTTTTAAGCTCATTTGGCGCTTGAGTGCATCAGACACATTTGCCGATTGGGTCAGTGAGCAAGATCAGCTGGACGCGATATCTTTCAGCCTTGACGATCCACGCAATTGAAAAGGGCGTTCGCCTATTGGAAGCGAAAGGCGCGAGGCAAAAGCGGCAGGGATTCACATGTGGCTGCATGGCCTGATCGCTGAATATGGTGACCATATTTTGCCGGTCGACAACGACGTCGCTCTTAATCTTGCAAGCTGGAAACCAAAGCGATCACCGCCGGACATAGTCCAGGTGCGGCCGACGCGATCATTGCAGGGACGGCAAGCATTCACCGTTGTCACTGTAGGCTCTGTCCGTGCGCGATCTTGCCGTTCTGTTTGCAGCAGTTTTCGAGGGCCGAGCTACGACAGGCCGCTCGTGGAAATGTATTGGCGGGACAATCCGCGCGATATTCATGGTTTCGATTACCTCTCGCCACCGATTCTGAGTGGATTAAGGATGTTCAATCCGTGAAAATCTCTCTCATTATCCGTGATGACAATACAATCGTTGGCCTGAGCTATGGCGGCGATGATCATATCGAGGGCGCTACGCGGGCGCCCGGCAAGCCTGCCATTTGCCATGATC
Organism: Pararhizobium sp. A13; assembly: GCF_040126305.1. Classification (NCBI taxonomy): domain Bacteria; kingdom Pseudomonadati; phylum Pseudomonadota; class Alphaproteobacteria; order Hyphomicrobiales; family Rhizobiaceae; genus Pararhizobium; species Pararhizobium sp. A13. The sequence continues at coordinate 877,984 of NZ_CP149511.1, forward strand.
CGCGCCCAGATAAGACCCGCACTCTCATCGAACGAAAGGATGCGACCCGCAAATAAAGCCTGTGGGCCTTCAGGGCCAACGAACCAGGCATCGAGTGCGTTTCGTTTCTTGCCCGCCGGTTTTTCGAGGATGCCGCGTTGAATCTCGGCGACCGTAAGGGAGGCAATGAACAGATCCCCGTCCTTTTGCGCCGCCATCCATGCGAGCAGCGATTCCGACGGCTCGGGCTTGACGACATTACTGATAATGCTGGTGTCAAGAAGATAGCGCGTCACAAATCGAGCCTGCGTCCCTCTTCGCGCGGACGCCCAAGGTCAAGTTCGGCTCCGACCAGCGGTGAGCGGCGTAGCGCCGCAAGAACGCCGCCGGTCTTGGGTGGTTCCCCGGATAGAATTTGTTGCACGACCGAGCGCACCTGTGTCGCCCCCGGCCCCTCCTCGGCGAGTTTCCGAGCCAAGGCTCGGATCAGCTCGCGATCGGAATTCAGTGCCTGAATCTCAAACCGAGCGACGCCGCGCTGGGTGAGACGCGTGCGATAGTTTTTCGTCGCTCTTTTTTGTGCCGCATTGGCCATCATCGGCCTCCATGATATAACCAGATATATAGACCGGAAGCTGGCTCGTGACAAGGCGGAGAGACACCGAGGATCAAAGCCATGATGGCGTCAACGGCACTTAACGACATGGCGATGTCCGACTGGACGCTCTTCGTCACTCCATCTGAAGCCAAGCATCCTGTCGGACGTGGGATTTCCGGCAAGTCTTTGCGCTGCTCCATGATGCGCCTGCCAGAGTACACGCGCAGGCAGCACAACAGCACCCAATTTATGCCCCTGATTTCAGTTGTTCACATTGCAGTTGCTTGCAACCTCGACAGCGAAAGGCTTTGTGTCGCAAAACGCGTCGCGCGGCCCAGCTTCGCAGCGATTATCCGCTGTCTCGAGGAGACAGAGACATCATCGCAGATGTCGTCGAGCCAGTCATACATCACCATCCAGTTGCGGGTCGCCTCGACAACCGCATGCGAGTTCTCGCGGTATCCTTCCAGGAAGCCGCCCGGCGACTGGCGGTCGTTCTTCACCCTGCGGATCGCAACGTCTGACCGGCGCTGTCCTGGACCTCGAGATGGAACTTAAGCGCCCTCTTTCGGCGCAGGCAAGGTGCGGTCTAGCTTCCCCTCTTCCGCCTTGTAGAAATATTGGCTGGCAACCAGCCATCCCTTGAGAGGCCGCAAGGGCGGGATACAGGTAGCCAGCATAAAGGGACCGGTAACCAGCAGATGGACCCACAAGGGCGCGCTGTACTGGACCTCGAGCCACACGCCGAGCAGGACACTTGGCACGCAAGCGAAGCAGATGACGAAAAATGCGGGACCATCTGCCGGATCGGCGAAACCGTAGTCGAGGCCGCAGACTTCACATTCGGGCCGCATTTTAAGAAAGCCGTTGAAAATGTGCCCCTGGCCGCAACGCGGGCATCGGCCTCTCAGCCCAGTTGTCGTTGGGGGGATTGGTGGCCACTCCGTTTGCATGACGAATGCTCCCATATACGATCAATGTTATTATTGACTGCAATCAATATAGATACATTATTCCGATTGATGCGATATGGCATAGTGACGCAGAGCCCGTTCACCCGCGAACGAGAGCAAATTCGCTGATGCGAAGACAAATCTAGAAGAAGGATGCCGCGAGCTCGGGCGGGCCTTCGAGCGCATGCCCCATGAATTCAAGAGCACCCTGGAGCTTTTCCCGGTCGATAGGGCCTCCAAGGCAGACACGAACCGCTTCTGGCGCCGGCCCCTCGACCGTGAAGGCATCGCTGGCAACAACGCCAATGCCGGAGGAGCGCATATGGCTGCCGAAGGTCGACCGCGTCCAGCCATTTGTCAGTGGCAGCCATATGTTGAAGCTGATCGGATCCCCGTGATAGCTGCCAGCCGGAAGGATAGCCGCGACCATCTCCTGGCGTGCCGTTGCCTCCTTTCGGATGAAACGGAGGATCGTATCGGCCGTGCCATCCTCTATCCAACGCGTGGCAAGGGCCATGTTGAGCGGCGACGCCATGACATTGTTGGCACGCATGGCGCTGACAAAGGGCCAGATCGCCTTGGTATCCGGCGCAACGACATAGGCCAGCCGAAGACCGGCACCAATGCATTTCGCAAGGCCGCCGATATGCCATGTGAGGTCCGGAGCCATTGCCGCAAGCGGCGGCGGCCCATGCAGCGGGATGAAGCCATAGGCGTCATCCTCGATGATCGGCACGTGATACTTGCGCGCCACCGCGCAGATCTCCTCGCGCCGTCGCTCTGGGATCGTCAGGGTCAGCGGGTTCTGCAGGGTAGGATTGAGATAAAGCCCCTTGGGGCTCAATCTTTGGCAGGCCTCGGCAAAGGCGTCCGGCAAAATACCGTCAACATCCATCGGCAAACCCGAAAGATTGAGACGCAGTTGTGCCGCAATCGAGCGGATGCCGGGATAGGTGATGCTTTCCGACAGGATAGTTTCACCGGGCTTTGCCAAGAGGCCGCAAATCGCCAGCAGCGCCGGATGGGCGCCTGGCGTCACGAAAATGCGCTCCTGCGAAGGGACAAGGCCGCGACGGCTGAGCCAGGCCGCGGCGGCCTCCTTGTCCATCCCCGAGCCGCCAAATCCCTGATAGCGCAGGAGCGGGATAAGGCTGGAGGCCACTGCCGAAATCCCCTCGCGCATCCGTGCGATCAAGTCCGGATCGGCAGGCTCCGGCGGCATGTTCATTGACAGATCGATGGCGGACGTGCGGCGCGGGTCAGGCGTTGTATCCGACGCAAAGCCGCGTCGCTCCCTGTCGGCACCACCTGTGACGAAGGTGCCGCGGCCGACATGCGAATCCACCAGTCCGCGCTTCTGCGCCTCGACATAGCCCCGCGCGACCGTGGTGAAATCGATATCCAGGCGTTTGGCCAGCTCGCGCTGTGGCGGCAGACGGTCCCCGATGACCAGCTGACCGCTGCGCAAATCCATCTCGATGAGGTCGGCAATGGCCATGTAGCGAGGGCTGTTGCTGCGGCTCAGATCGGGTCGCCAGTCTTTCATTGTGATATCGCCATGTCCTTCGTCATCGACATTGACTGTATATTGTTGCAACCGCCCCCTGTCACGAAAAATGTCTCAGCTGCAAAATCTCAACCGCAGAAAATGGTACGCCCGGCGCGCGAAGTAGGTCTATACGCCATCATCACCGACCGATTGATGGTATATTGAATGTATTCATTTTAAACTTTCATGCATTCGCTTTTTGCACTGGATCGCCTAGAAAATCGGCCCTCAAAATTTCCCTGCGGTAATTGATCGCATAATTGAATGTATTTTCGTGGTATTTGACTGCCATTTGTGCAAAATCAATCTGGCACGCGGCTTGCAATTGGATGGATGCTCCCCGGATGGGGATCGGATTTCAACCAAGGAGCCATCCATGCCCGCAGTGACCAAACCAGCCAACCAAAAAGGCGACTTTCTTGTCGATTACGAGGAAAAGGTTTTTGAGGACGTTCAAGCGACAGTGGGTGAGAAAGCCCTCGTCACCTTCCATACCGTCGCCTTCGAAGGATCGATCGGATTCGTCAACCTGCTGCAGGCGACGCGTCTGAAGCGGAAGGGTTTCGAGACCTCGATCCTTCTCTATGGCCCCGGCGTGACGCTCGGCGTTCAGCGCGGTTTTCCGACCCTCGGCGCGGAGGCCTTTCCAGGCCATCTGAATTTCAACAACCAGATTGTCAAGTTCATGGAAGAAGGCGGCAAGGTCTACGCCTGCCGTTTTGCCCTTCAGGCGCTCTACGGCCATGGCGAAGGCGCGCTGATCCCTGGCATCACGCCGATCAGTCCGCTCGACGTGCTCGACCTGATCCTCATCCATCGCCGCGACGGCGCCTTCATCCTCGATACCTGGACCCTTTGACCCACCGGGGCGGAGCACCCTGCTCCGCCCTCTCAATTCACCGACCGAGGATTTCGTCATGGAGAAAAAGTCGACCGTCCGGGTTGCCGCCGCGCAGATCGCGCCGGATCTGACTTCGCGAGAGAACACGCTCACCCGCGTACTGGAAACGATCCGCGAGGCGGCTACCAAAGGCGCCGAGCTGATCGTCTTCCCGGAGACCTTCGTTCCCTGGTATCCGTATTTTTCCTTCGTCCTGCCGCCCGTCCTTTCCGGCCGCGAACACATCCGGCTCTATGAGGAAGCGGTCACCATCCCGAGCGTGGCCACGGAAAGCGTGGCTGCCGCGGCGCGCGAACACGGCATTGTCGTGGCGCTGGGCGTCAACGAACGGGATCACGGCACGCTCTACAACGCCCAGCTTCTGTTCGATGCTGACGGAACGCTGATCCTCAAGCGTCGGAAGATCACCCCGACCTTTCATGAACGGATGATCTGGGGTCAGGGCGATGCATCCGGCCTGAAGGTCGTCGACAGCGCCATCGGCCGGCTTGGCGCGCTTGCCTGCTGGGAGCACTACAATCCGCTGGCCCGCTACGCGCTGATGGCGCAGCACGAGGAAATCCACATCGCCCAGTTTCCGGGCTCCATGGTCGGCCCCATTTTCGCCGAGCAGATGGAAGTGACGATCCGCCACCATGCGCTTGAAAGCGGCTGCTTTGTTGTCAATGCGACGGGATGGCTGACGGAGGAGCAGGTCGTCTCGATCACCCCGGATCAGGGTCTGCAGAAAGCCCTGCGCGGCGGCTGCATGACGGCGATCATTTCTCCGGAAGGCAAGCATGTCGTTCCGCCGCTGACCGAAGGCGAAGGCATCCTGGTTGCCGATCTCGATATGAGCCTGATCGTCAAGCGCAAGCGGATGATGGATTCGGTCGGTCACTATGCCCGGCCGGAACTGCTGCATCTGGTGATGGACGGCCGCGCGACCGCGCCGATGGCCGATACCTCCCTTTCCTCAACATCTGACATCGCACCGACAAGGACAAAGACCGATGGCGAATTCCCTTTCGACAGAGACGCTGATAAACGAGTTGCAGTCCTTCGGAGCCCGGCTCGTTGACCCGAAAGCCGGCCATGAAAGCCGGCGCGGCGGCGCAGGTCCATCCGACCACAAGGCGCTCACCATCGACGGTATGACCGTGATGGTGCCTGTGCACACGGCACCGGCCTTCGAAAGCCCCTATCTGGTGGAAAAGCCCGACGATGCCGGCAAAAGCCGGATCAGCCGCAACGGCCGTGTCATCGGAGAAGTCTCCTTTCCCTTGCGGCCGCGCTTCTACGAGCGCTCGACGGCGGAGGGCATCCCCTATTCGCAGATCGCCGTTCTGCACGGCAAGGACGTGCTGGCAACGACCGTTCTACAGACCTGCACCCGCTATCAGAGCCGGACGAAGACCTGTCAGTTCTGCGCCATCGGACAGTCTCTTGCGGCCGGCCGCACCGTCGCGCACAAGACACCGGCGCAGCTTGCCGAAGTCGCCAAGGCTGCCGTCGAGCTCGATGGCGTCAAGCACATGGTCATGACGACCGGCACACCGAAGGGCGACGACCGCGGAGCTGCCGTTCTGGCCGAAAGCGCCCGCGCCATCAAGGCTGCCGTCGACCTGCCCATCCAGGCGCAATGCGAACCGCCCGAAGACGATATCTGGTTTAGCCGCATGAAAGACGCCGGGGTCGACGCACTCGGCATGCATCTCGAAGTCGTCACGCCCGAAATCCGCGCCCGCATCATGCCCGGCAAGGCGCAGGTGCCGATCGAGAAATACATGCGCTCCTTCAGCGCAGCCGTCGAGGTTTTCGGGCGCGGACAAGTCTCCACCTACATCCTCGCCGGCCTTGGCGATACGCGCGAAGCCATCCTCGCTACATGCGAAAAGCTCGTCGCACTCGGCGTCTACCCCTTCGTCGTGCCCTTCGTTCCTATTTCCGGAACCCCGCTCGAAAGCCATCCGGCGCCGAAGCCTGAGTTTATGCATTCGATCCTCGCGCCGCTCTCGAAAATGCTAGTCGACAGCGGCCTGAAGGCGGTGGACATCAAGGCCGGCTGCGGCAAATGCGGCGCCTGCTCTGCCCTTTCCACCTATGAAAGGATGCTGACCAAATGATCCTTGAACCTTTTGTCCCCTATCGCACCAGCGAATTCCAGGTGAAGTTCGCCACCTCCAATTGGGAGCGGCAGGAAGCCCATGCGTTGCGACGCGCGGTCTTCTGCAAGGAGCAGCACATCTTCGAGGGTGACGATCGCGACGAGATCGACGATCACGCAACGCCAATCGTTGCCCTCTCTATGCTCGGCGTCGCCGCTGACCGGCTCGTGGGTACAGTTCGCATCCATGAGGCGGAGCCCGGTGTCTGGTGGGGCTCGCGTCTCGCCGTCCACGAAGATTTCCGCAAGATCGGCGCGCTCGGTGCAACACTCATCAGGCTCGCCGTCTCCTCTGCCAACGCGATGGGCTGCCGCACCTTTCTGGCCAATGTGCAGGTCCAGAACGGCCTCTTGTTCCGGCGCATGCATTGGGACCTGCTCGACGAAATCGAGATCCACGGCAAACCGCATCTGAAGATGAAGGCCGACCTCAATTTCTATCCGCCCTGCATCACACCGAAGGCCGGTTTCGTCGCGCTTGCGAAGAAGGCGGCATGACCATGAGCCTGATCGACATCAAAGCTCTGGCTGCGATATTGGCCGCAAGCAACGGCATCGCCGCCAAGCAGGATATCGGCTCGGTCGCCGCAACCCTCGGCCTTCAGGGTCAGTCGATTGCGGTCGGCGACGATTGCGCCGCCTTACCGGATGGCGACGGCTATCTGCTCTTTGCGATCGAAGGCTTCATGAACGAGTTTGTCGCAGCCGATCCCTGGTTTGCCGGCTGGTGCGGTGTCATGGTCAACATCTCTGATGTGGTCGCCATGGGCGGGCGGCCGGTCGCCGTCGTCGATGCGGTCTGGGCGAACGGCGAAGCCAGCGCCGCTTCGGTTCTCGAAGGTATGCGGGCAGCGGCAAGGAGCTTCGGCGTGCCGATCGTCGGCGGCCACACCAATATCCGAACCGATCGTGGCCAGCTTTCGGTCGCCATTCTCGGCCGGGCAAAAAAACTGCTGACCAGTTTCGATGCAAGGCCAGGCGATAGTCTCATCGCTGCCATCGACCACCGAGGGCGCTACCGCGAACCCTTCAATAATTGGGAAGCTGCAACCGACGCGCCGTCCGCGCGGCTGCGGGGCGATCTGGAAATTCTGCCCGAGATCGCAGAAGCCGGACTGGCGCTAGCGGCCAAAGACATCAGCCAGGGCGGTATCGTCGGCACGGCCATCATGCTTGCCGAATGTTCCTGCGTCAGCATCGAGATCGATGTTTCGGCCATTCCAGTGCCGGCTGGCGTCAGTCTGGAGCGCTGGCTCGCAACGTTCCCGAGCTTCGGCTACCTGCTGTCGGTTTCGCCCGAACATGAGGACGAGATTCTCCGCCGCTTCGCCGAGCGAAATATCACCGCCGCCATCGTCGGCAAGGTTCAGACGGGAACTGAAGTCGCCATCACAGACGGTATTCAGCGTGCCCTGATCCGCGACTATACCGACATGCCGCTGTTGCGTCTCGGACGCCAGGAGGACGCTGCATGAGCCGTCCCTTGCGCATCGCCATGCTCACCCATTCGACCAATCCGCGCGGCGGCGTCGTGCACGCCATGCAGCTTTCGGAGGCTTTGTCGGCATTCGGTCATGAGGTCGTGCTGCATGCGCCGGATGCCAAGCGAGCGGGTTTCTTCCGCGAAACCGCCTGCAAGACACTGTGCATACCCGTCGAGCCGGCCCCTGCGGACATGACCGCGATGGTCGAGCAGCGGATCGCGGACTATGTCGCCCATTTCGACATGTCGGGAACCGATCGCTTCGATCTCTTCCACGCGCATGACGGCATCTCGGGAAATGCGCTCGCAACATTAAAGCAGAAGGCACTCATCCCCGGCTTCGCGCGCACCATTCACCACATCGACCACTTCGCCGACCCGCGACTGATGAGCCTGCAGGATCGCTCGATCGATGAAGCCGATGTCTTCTTCACCGTCAGCAGCTTGTGGCAGAAGGTGCTCAGAGACGAACGCGGGGTGGATGCTACGATCGTCGGCAACGGCGTGGATACCGGACGTTTTTCCCCGGCGTGGAACGGCGAGCAGGCGGCGCTCCGCGACACCTTGAAGCTCACGAGCGGTCCTATCTTTCTCAGCGTGGGCGGCATTGAGGCGCGAAAGAACACCCTCGGCATTCTCGAAGCCTTCCGGCAGATCCGTGCCATCCGGCCGGATGCGCAACTGGTCATTGCCGGCGGCGCTTCCCTGCTCGATCATCACGGTTATCAGCAGGAGTTCCACTTGGCGCTTGCAGGCCTCGGCAGCCATGCCGCAGCCGTTCATATCACCGGCCCGATTGCCGATCCGGACATGCCCAATCTCTATCGGATGGCCGACGCGCTGGTCTTTCCGTCCATCAAGGAGGGATATGGTCTTGTCGTGCTGGAAGCGATGGCAAGTGGCGTGCCCGTTGTTGTCTCCTCGATCGCACCTTTTACCGAATATCTGGGTCCGGAGGATGCCATCTGGTGCGATCCGCATCACCCGGCCTCGATTGCCGAAGGCATGGCATTGGCGCTTGTCGCGCCTGTGCGGGAGCGCGTTATTCCGCGGGGTCTCGAGGTTGCTACCCGCCATGGCTGGCAGCAGACGGCCGCAGCGCATATCGGCCCCTATCAACGCCTGCCGGAGCCCGCCCATGCCTGAGATGCGTTTTGTCATTGCCTGGCCGGATGGCCGCAAGGAATGCTGCTATTCGCCATCGCTCGTTATCAGAGACTTTTTCACCGAGGGGCAAACCTATGCGCTCACCGATTTCCTCGACCGCAGTCGAAACGCGCTGACGATTGCCAGCGACCGCGTCGAGGCGAAGTACGGTCGTCCGTGCGCGCTTGCGCTTGGACAGCTAGCCCATATCGAACAAGCCGCCGCCCCCTTTTTAACCGACACGGATGCCACCGTGCGCTGCGAAATCTTCATCCTGTGAAAGGAACTCCCATGGCCAATCAAATCCTGAAGCCCCACTACAGCACCGTTGTCATCGGCGGCGGCCAGGCCGGGCTTTCGGCCAGCCATTATCTGAAAGCCCACGGCCTCGATCATGTCGTCTTCGAGAAGAAGACTGTTGCCCACAAATGGAAGAACGAACGCTGGGACGCCTTCTGCCTGGTGACGCCCAACTGGCAATGCCAATTGCCGGATCATCCCTATGACGGCGCAGACCCGCACGGCTTCATGGTCAAGGATGAAATCCTCGCCTATGTCGACCGTTTCGTCGCCAAGGTCGATGCACCGGTTTTCGAACAGACCACCGTGGCCACTCTGGAGCGCTATGGCGATCTCTTCCGCATCGAGACGTCGGCCGGAACGGTAACCGCCAATAGCGTCGTCATCGCCACCAGCCTCTACGCTGACCCAACCATTCCCCGCGCCGCCGAGCGGTTGCCGGAAGATATCCTGCAAATGCATAGCGCGGCCTATCGCAATGCCGGGCAATTGCCGGAGGGCGGCGTCATCGTCGTCGGCTCCGGCCAGTCGGGCTGTCAGATTGCAGAAGATCTCCATCTTGCCGGACGTAAGGTCCACCTCGTCACCGGCAACGCCCCCCGCTGCGCCCGGTTCTATCGCGGTCGGGATGTGGTCGACTGGCTTTCCGACATTGGCCAGTACGACATCACGGTCGAACACGACGGCATGACGAAGAAAAAGCACGATACCAACCACTACCTGACCGGCCGTGACGGTGGCCGCGATATCGATTTGCGCAAGTTCGCTCTGGAGGGAATGGTCCTTTATGGCCGCATGTCGGGTGTGGCCGGCGGCAAAATGCTGTTCGAGCAGAATCTGAAGGCCAATCTCGACGGCGCTGATCGCGTCTACAACGGCATCAACGCCCTGATCGACCGGCATATCGCCGAGAAAAACATCAAGGGCCCGGCCGGCTCCGTCTACACGCCTTTGTGGGCGCCCGAAACCGAGATTGCCGAACTCGACCTGAAGGCAGCCGGTGTCAGTTCCGTCATCTGGGCCACGGGCTTCACTCCCGACTGGTCATTCGTCGGCCTGCCAATCTTCGACGGAAATGCCTATCCGGTCCACCGCCGCGGCGTCACCGCCGTCGATGGTGTCTACGTGCTCGGCCTTCCCTGGCTCTGGACCTGGGGATCGGGCCGCTTCTTGAGCGTCGGCAAGGACGCCGAACACGTGGTCGGACATCTCGCAGCACGGCTTTTGGCACAGGCGCCGTCTCTCAAGCAAGCGGTCAACGCCTGATCATGAGCGCAGCCCTTCTCGATTTCCCAACACCCGGACCTTCCGTACGCGACCTCGTGGAGCGAGCCGTTGATCCGCATATCCTTCTCGGCATGCCCCATTTGAACAGCTCGGGGCTGTCGGAAACCTGGCTGATGAAGGAACTCGGCCATCGCCACTGGCTGATGCTTGCGCGTCATCTCGGCTTGGACACCGCTGATTTCAGAACCGCCGATGGAGAAGAAGCCTATGCCGCGATCTGTGCAACGTCACTGACGGCTGCACGCTTCAACGTCGCGCGGGCGAACGACATTCTGTCCATTCATTCGAAACTTTCCGCAGTCTCGCGGACCCAGACATCGACCCGACACGAGTTGTCTGTTGATGGCAGGCGCATCGGCACGGTCGAATTGATCTCAACTTTCGTTCACAGAGCAATCAAAGGCAACAATCACTCCATCGCACGTGTGACATTGCCCGAGCCACAGGGACAGCGGTTCGAGTGGAGCGCTCTGGCGAAGAATGCCGCGGACATTCGAAATGGCCGGCTAAGGACACATTTTGGGATTCCTGTCCTTGCTGAAAAAGCACTCCGAACGTTCAGGTTCAACCCTAGCATCTCGCAGGAGTTCAACGGCGCAGGATTATTCTACTTTGCCGAGTTTCAGGCACTCGCCGATCGCGCCTTGGAGAATTGGTTTCCCTCCAAAGGCCCAGTCAGTCGAAGGGAGGTTTTCTTCCTCGGTAATATCGAGAAAAATGAAAGCGTTCTCTTCGACCTTATTGATTGTTATAGCGACCCAAAAACTGTCTATGGGCAACTAAGACGCGAAGATGGGAAAGTGATCGCCAGAATGTTCAATACATGTGCAGACGGCGCATGACCTTTCGCCTATCGATTGTCCACGAAGTCGAGCCTTGCCCCCTCCCCGAAAAGAAGCAGCGCGAGTTTTCCCGCGTCGTCAGCAGGTTGGCGCGCCAGGGCAAGAGTCTTTCCGCGCACCGGTCCCGATCGAAGCGGCATGGTGAGCGACACGGGGAAGGCTGAGCTTCGCGCTTCCCATGACGGATCGCAGTTGAGACGCCATTCCTCCACGAAGGTCAGATGCGCGACGAGCAAGGTCTCGTAATAGATGGATGTCATGGCTTGTCACCGAAGGTCGGCAGGAAGCCGAGTTCGTCCTCCTCCGGGGGCATCGGTGATGATGGTGCTGCAGACTTGAGGTCGCCGAGTTCAAAGCCAACTGTTCGGGCGACGGTGAGGGCCTTCTGGAGCTGACAGCTCGGCTTGCCGGATTCGAGCTCAGGGGCCTGTTTGGTTTATGCTCGGCCGGCTAATCAGCGTCGCCGCGATACAGGGTAACGTCACAGGACACGCGTTTCCTCGTGTCCGATGGGTTCTCTCCGTAGGTCATCCTATAGATCGCGGAAAAACGGCTGAAATGGAAGAAACCCCATTTCAGGCATATGTCTCGCAACGATTGCCGGTTTGAAGGATCCAGCAGATCCTCTCGAACCGCTCGCAAACGCATGGTCCGCAGGAAAGTTGCCGGCGTGGTTGCCTTGAAGGTACGAAAGCCTTCTTCGAGAGAGCGAATGGAAACACCCACCGTCTCGGCAACCTTCTGCATCGTAAACGGCCGGTCGATGTTTGCGTGCATGAATTCGATGGCGCTGCGCACATGCCGTGGCGCGATCATGTGGATTTTCTTGTCCAAGAGATGTGACAACCGATGAGGGATTGATCGCACGATCATGTCGGCAAGCGCTTCGGTCAGGTTCGACATGGCTATTGGGGAATGACGCAACGGTCCGGCGTCACGTAGGCCGAGAATGATCGTCTGGGCCAGACTGCCGATGACCCGGCCGGATGATGTGGAAAGATCCACGACCGGCGACAATTCAAGTGCTCGGTTCAGCGGCGTGTCCAATATTGCGGCAACCTTCTGCGCAATTGCTGCCCAGCTCAGACGCAGCACATGGGACTGGTGGGGTTCCCCTCGCACGAAAAAGCGCTCTGCTTCGTGATTGTTTACCAGCAGCATCTGCCCAGGCATACCTTCGACGACGCTTCGACCAAGCGCCACATCGATGGCGCCGGCAAGTGGCATGGGGATTGAAAGCCACTCCTGCGTTTCCGGTACCGCTCTGACGCTCCACTCGAAGTGGTACTGGCCGGTGATCAGCGACAAGATGCCATCGGACCAGAAATCGGCCTTCCAATCGAATGTTCGCCCCCGACCAATGGGCGACGCATCAAAGGGACCGAAGGTCCCGGAAAAAGTCTCGACCATATGCTCAAAGGTTGAACCCTGGAGGCGCGACACAAGATCGGGTGGAGCGTTTTCTGACATGCACAAACTCAATCACGGCGAATGAAACCATGCGGTAGTCGATGAAGGCTCATCCTCATGCACCATCGAACCGCGCCACATATAAATCAAGATCTCGTCGTTTCTGTGCTCGTGCATGCCGACCACCAGGGGACCCGGACACCAAGCTGAAGTGAATTGCGCCGCGCCATGAGCCGGTGATCGCATTCGTAGTCATTATCGTTCTCCCAAATTACGAACTGATCGCTCTATAACTACTAAGATTTTTTGCTCTCAGTCGTTGCGTGCGTCGAGATTGGAGAGCAGCATATCCAGCGCAGTTTCAAGACGCGCCTTGCCGGCGCCTGCCCGCACCATGACCTGGAAGCCGGGGAAGGCGACGACGAGAAGGCGTGCGATTTCGCGAGCCGACCTGCCATTCTTGACCGAACCGTCGGCTTGACCCCGCTCGACAGTGCGGGCGAAAGCGTCTTCGATGAGCTGAAAATCCGCTTCTACTCGATCACGCACCTGCGGATCGTGAGGGGCCATTTCAACCGCCTGGTTGGTACTCATGCAGCCATGTGAAAACTCAACCGCTCTCGCATCGGCGATGATCTTGCAAAAGAAGGTCTCAAGTGCTTGCCGCGCCGACCCCTCATTGAGTATGGCATCCATCTCACGTGCTCGCGCCGCCCTATAGGAATCGTAAGCGGCCAGAAACAACTCCCTCTTGTCGCCGAAAGTGCCGTAAAGGCTGCTTTTGCTCAGTCCGGTCGCGTTGAGCAGGTCCACGAGGCTGGCTGCCTCAAAACCCTTGTTCCAGAATACCTGCATGGCCTTGTTTAGCGCGTCGGCGGTATTGAACTCCTGCGGGCGGGCCATTGCAAAATCCTATGCTGAGGAGCAATTAAGGACCGATCGGTCCTTTATCGCTTAGCAATTCCGAACCAAAAGGTCCAGAATTTTATTGAGAACGCCACCGGTTTGGCAGACCGATCCCGGTGGCTGGATCCAAAAGCCATTCGATCCCGACGCCGTTGGACCCACTTTGCCAGTCAACAGCATGGTGCCAATGAGATTAAAGGATTGATCCCCCAATGTCTTCGTGCTCTCATACATTGCAAACAGGTCGCTTTTATCGCTGCTGCTGAAATCGTAAATTGTGGACTGTCCCGCGACTGGGCCCGGAAATCGGGTCGGTGAATAGAGAGATCAACGCAATAGCACCGAACGCAACCTTTCATTAATGCAATTCAAATAGCTGGCCATGCCCCCGGCACCTTGCCGGCTGCGCAATCTAATTCGAGTTGTGAATGACATGCCCCGCCTCCCCGCCTCTTCATCCGTCTTTAGCCAGAAAATTTCATCCTTTTGCGATATGCGTCTCGCCTGCGCGCTTTCGAGCCACGACCACGAAAATCTCCGCAGTTACATGCTTGGCTTCGTTGCGCGCCGAGCGAGACCGCCACAGAACGCTGGCAAGCTCGACTGGAAGGAAATTGCAGTTGCTTGCGATCTCGACAGTGAAAGCCTTCGTGTCGCAAAACGGGTCGCGCAGCCCGGCTTCGAAGCGATTATCCGCTGGCTCGAGGAGACGAAGATTGCCTCGGCCAATACTCGCGGTCACTCTGGCGAACTGACGTTGGTAGATCGATCCGTTGTTGGCCACAATTGAGTATATGGCGGAGCGGCTCCGTTGCCCTAGGGATCCAATTATCGCCAGCACAATGACGCGCGGTTCTTTGCGGCAGCTCGGTCCACGACGGCCGGAGGAAGCGGTGGAAAGTCTCGCCCGGGCCAAAACGTGTAAGCTTCACCCGCGCGCCGTTACCCAGATCCCGGATATAGGCTGGGACAGCTTCGACATGCCCTCCGCGACGAATTCGGCCGCCGTCTTATGATCGCAGTCCTTGAATCGATACGCTCGACGCGGCAAAAAGCGCGGGTAGTTGCTGATCGAGTAGGGATGGTGTCGATAGGCGAACAGAGGCCCGGCTGCGTCGCTGACGACACCTACTCCGACAACCCCTGCAATCCGAGCGCCGCGTTACGACGAAGGTCAGCGATGGCTGTCCGCAGTTCGCCTTCTTCCCAACCTACCTCAAGGCCGGCCTCAACGAGCTTGGCTTCGATTTCTTCTTCGCCGAGTGTGTCGTCCTCCGCCAGCTGAGCAATTGCTGGTGAGAGGGCCTCCTCGCAATCGAGGGCTCTCTCGGGATGACCGATCGGACGCTTGGGGGATGCAATATTGATCATATTCACTTTCTCCTAAACGACAGATTGAAGGCATGTATATGGGCTGACTGTTGGTAGTCTACACTATGAAGTAGCTCCTTTGCAGGGTCACAACATATGGGCCTGACTTGGCATCGCTGGAACCGATCCGATTGACGTCAATCTGGTGTGGCGGGGCTAGAATCGTACCTCGCCGCAGAAGATCATCGTGACCGGCAGCGCGTCGTATAAGTGATCTGCCAGACTGATCGGATCATTCCGGAAACTTTTGGTCCTATCGCATGGAGCCAGCCCCCTGGGGAACTCGGTTCTTCCGGCCCAAGTATGGCTCAGACTTGCTCGCCGCGTTTCTCTTCAGACGGGGTGGGAGTTTCGACAGGCGTATCTGCCTTCATATCGACGGGAACGACATACATTTCCATGTTTTCGCGCGACAGTTCCCAATGCTTAAAGACCAGATCGACAACAGTATGTTCGTCGTGCGCCTTTATGGCTGCGATAAAGCCGTCATGGTGTTCCACCGCCAATTTAAGGCGCTGCCTCATGTCATCATTGCGCGGATGAAAGAAGGTGTGCCCTATACGGGCATGGTCCACGAGTAGGCGTCCCAAGCTGGGTTGCAAGTAAACATTGCCGGACATCTCGCCCATGATCTCGTGGAATCTGTTGTTCTCCAGGACCATCTCAAGTGTGTCACCGCTCTGGCTTGCAGTGCGAAACCTTTCCTGCGTATCGCTCAACTCAGACAGTTGCTTAGGCTTGAAGTTCTGAACCGCCAGCCGTCCGATCGCCGCGTAGATCATTGGCGCGACCAGGAAGAAGTGGCGTAGCGTCGAATGGTTCAGAGGAATAACGCGCGCGCCCCTATTTTCTCGGATGTCAATGTACCCTTCACCCGCGAGACGACGAAAAACGTCCCTCACAGGCGTACGCGACAAACCATATCGCTCGCTGATGCTGACTTCATCCAAATCTTCATCGGGATCGAGTTCCATTGTCAGAATCTGGCGCTTGAGATCGTCGTAGAGACTGTTCTTGCCGGCCTTCATTTCGATTCCTCATCAATTCCTGGCTTTCACTTCCCTAGGCGTGACCGCTTGGGATTCCATCACGACTTCGGGCCGTCTCAATTGCAGTATTGGTACACAATATTTGCACAGAGAAAATACCGAATATCCTGAGTGCCATAACGGCCCCGTACATCAATAGCAATGCGCCAAACATCAGCGGTCAACGATGCACTAAAGATCGTTCGCAGAGGACACGCCAATCCAAAGGCGTTCAGACATCCGATAACGCGTCGGTCCCTTCTCGATGATGCAAGACTATACAATCGCGCCACCACGAACGGTTCAGGAGCGCCTCAAAGCGTTTGTATTTTTTAAGTGCTATTATTGTGTACTTTAAAAACACAATTCTATTGACTCTGAAACATGCTCGTGCGAATTTCGCGCTCATGAACCGGCTGCGCTTTTGCGAGCCGCAAAATCGACCTCGGGGATTTCGGATGAAGGGTGGCAAGAGCGAACTCTACGACGATCTCAAGCGCCAGATTCTGACGATGGAGCTCGATCCTGATGAGGATTTGGACGAAGCAGCCCTGAGCGAAAAGTACGGCGTGTCGCGTACGCCAGTCCGAGAAGTCTTTCGCCGACTGGAGGGCGAAGGCTATGTGGATATTCGTGCGAACAGAGGCGCTCGGGTCATTTCGATGAACCATTCGACTCTGCGCCACTTCTTCCTAGTCGCGCCAATGATCTACGCGGCGATCGGACGCCTAGCGGTCCGGAACTTCAAGCCCAAGCAGTTTTCCGATCTACAGATCACACAGGAACGGTTTCGCGACGCAAGTGCCTCGAATGATGCCCTTTCCATGACACTCGCGAACAATCGGTTTCACGAGATCATCGGCGAGATGTCCGGCAATGACTACCTTCAGCCGAGCCTTGGCAGGCTGCTGATCGATCATGCTCGCATCGGCCACACGTTCTTCCGGCCACGCAACGAAGACATGCGCAAGCGGCTTCAAACCGCAGTCGAACACCATGACGGCTTCATCGCGGCGATCGACGCTCGCGACGAGGATGCTGTCGTCGACCTCGTGTTCGAACACTGGGAATTATCGCGCGAGAACATGGAGATGTTCATCGCCCCGCAAGCACTCAAGGCGGACGCGTTGGTCGAAACGCCGAAGTAATCGATGGAGAAGTCGTCATGAAATTCGAAGGTATTTACACCCCGGCGGTAACGCCGCTCAGCCCGGATGGGCAGATCGACCGCGAAGGATTTGCGGCCATTCTCGAGTCCCTCATTGAGGCCAAGGTTCACGGCATCGTCGTTGGCGGTTCGACTGGCGAATACTATGCCCAGAGCGCACAGGAACGCTACGATCTAGCCGCCTACGCAAAGGACGTGATCGGGTCAAGAGCACAACTCATTGTCGGTACTGGCGCGGTCAGGACAGAGGACTCCGTTGCCTACGCCACCGCCGCGAAGGAGATCGGTGCAGACGCGATTTTGGTTTCTTCACCTCCATACGCTCTGCCAACGGAGCGTGAGAACGCCGTTCATGCTCTCACGATCGATCGCGCGGCCAATATGCCGATCATGCTCTACAACTATCCGGCCCGCATGGGCGTCACGATGCGAGACGAGTATTTCTCCCGCGTAGGCAAATCCAAGAACGTCGTGGCGATTAAGGAAAGCTCCGGCGACATGGCCAACCTTCACCTGCTTGCCAGAAAATTCCCGCATATCGGCCTTTCCTGCGGTTGGGACGATCAGGCGCTCGAGTTCTTCGCCTGGGGCGCAAAAAGCTGGGTCTGCGCCGGCTCCAACTTCGTGCCGCGCGAGCACGTTGCACTTTACGAAGCCTGCGTTCTTGAGAAGAATTTCGACAAGGGCCGCGCGATCATGACCGCGATGCTGCCGCTCATGGACTTTCTCGAATGCGGGAAATTCGTTCAGTCCATCAAGCATGGTTGCGAATTGATCGGCTTGAAGGCCGGCTCCGTGCGAGCGCCGCTGCGGCCGCTTAACTCCGAAGAGAAAAGAACCCTTGAGACCGTCGTCGCTACTTTGAAGCGCACGGTCGCCCAGATCACGTCGGGAGCTAACCATGCATGAACCTCTGACCGCCGCCGAATACAAAGCGATCGCCGCTAACCTTCAGTTGCCGACTAACGCCTTTATCGACGGTGCATTCCGTCCGGCAAACTCTGGAAAGACCTTTAAATCGACAAACCCCGCGACCGGAGAGACTTTGGCGGAGATAGCCGCCTGTGACACCAGTGACGTGGACGACGCGGTCGCCAAGGCGAAGCAGGCATTCGATGATGGTCGTTGGCGTCTTCAATCTCCCGGCGACCGGAAGACTGCGCTGTTGAAACTTGCCAAGCTGATGCAGGAAAACCGTCATGAGTTGGCCGTTATGGAAAGCCTCGATAGCGGCAAGCCGGTCCGGGAATGCCAGACTGTCGATGTACCGGATACAATCCATACCATCCGCTGGCATGCCGAAGTCATCGACAAACTGTACGACAACACAAATCCTGTAGGGCCAAACGCGCTGGCGATGGTCGTTCGCGAGCCAATCGGGGTTGTCGGTTGCGTGCTTCCCTGGAACTTTCCTCTCCTGATGTTGGCTTGGAAAATCGGTCCGGCGCTCGCCTCCGGATGCTCCGTGGTCGTAAAGCCCGCTCAGGAAACCACCCTGACGACGCTTCGTGTGGCCGAACTGGCCCTCGAAGCGGGGATTCCTGCGGGCGTCTTCAACGTCGTCACCGGCAGCGGCAAGGACGTGGGCGAACCGATTGGCTTGCACATGGACGTCGACATGGTGGCCTTCACCGGTTCGACGCCGACCGGACGCCGCTTCCTCCACTACTCGGCGGATTCCAATCTCAAGAAGGTTGTCCTCGAATGCGGCGGCAAGAACCCCGCGGTTGTTCTCGACGACGCGGAAGACCTCGACCTAGTCGCCGAGCAGGTCGTCAACGGTGCGTTCTGGAACATGGGCGAGAATTGCTCGGCAACATCACGCCTTATCGTCGACAGCAAGATCAAGGATGAGTTGCTCGAGCGGATCGGTGCCTACCTGCGCGAATGGAAGACTGGGGACCCGCTCGACCCGGAAAACCGCATCGGCGCTCTCGTAAGCAAGAACCACTTCGAAAAGGTGAAGTCGTTCCTCGATGATGTGAAAACGGAGAAGCTCGCGGTCGCCCATGGCGGCGAGACCCTGAAGGGCATCTATATTGAGCCAACAGTTGTGGATGGTGTCACGCCTGAAAGCCGCCTGTTCAAGGAGGAGATTTTCGGCCCGATCTTGTCCGTCACCACCTTCGAGACGCTGTCTGAAGCCGTGGCGCTGGCCAATGACACGAACTATGGCCTCACTGCTTCGGTTTATACCGGAAGCTTGCGCAAGGCGATCAGGCTGTCGCGCGATATTCGAGCTGGTCTTGTCACGGTGAATTGCTTTGGTGAAGGCGATGCATCGACCCCGTTCGGTGGCTACAAGGAGTCTGGCTTCGGAGGCCGCGACAAGTCGATCTTCGCGCACGACAATTATTGCGAGCTGAAGACGATCTGGATCGATATCTCCGAGCGCTCTGTGGACGAGACGATCCGATGATCACTCAGTCGGTCAAGCGGTTGCCTGTTGAAAATGGCGTCTCGGGCTGGGAGGCGATCAGTAAGCGTTCGTTCCCAGTCAGGTGCCTCGACGGCAATGTAACCGCGGACTGGCTGATCATAGGTGCGGGCTTTGCGGGCCTTTCCGCTGCCCGCCGTCTGCTGGAGCTCCGTCCGGACGACAAGATCGTCATCCTGGACGCGAGCGAGGTTGGAAAGGGGGCGTCGGGAAGAAACTCCGGTTTCATGATCGACGTCCCGCACAATCTCTCGTCCGGCGAGTATTCGAGCGGCAGTGTCGACGACACACGTATCGAAATGGCCCAGAACCGCTCTGCGATCGCTTTTGCGACGCACGCCGCCGCGGAATACGGAATGTCCCGCGAGACGTTCGATCCATCCGGAAAGATCAATGCGGCCGCTACCTCGCGCGGCATGAAGCTGAACACGAGTTTTGGCGAGTCCCTGAGGAGCGCCGGTGAGAAGCATACCTTCCTGGATGCCTCGCAAATGCGTGAAATCACCGGGACCGATTTCTATCTCGGTGGCATCTACACGCCAGGCGCAGTGCTCATTCAGCCTGCTGACTACGTTCGAGAGTTTGCAGCCGGGCTCTCGCGGAATGTCGACATCTTCGAACGGACTCCCGTCACGTCTTTAAAGCGAGAGAACGGTGCGTGGACGGCAGCGTCACCGCGCGGGAACGTGTCTGCGCCAAAGGTCATATTGGGCGTCAACGGCCATATCAACGACTTCGGTCATTTCAACGGTCGCCTCATGCACTTCTTCGGATATGCCTCGATGACCGCTCCGTTCCCTGCGGAAGATTTCGGGCGAGAAGCCAGTGGGCGTGACCGATGGGCTCTCCTTCCAGCGGATCCCATGGGTGCGACAGTCCGGAAGATCACGGCGAATGGCAAGTCACGAATCGCTCTGCGAACCAAGTGGACATACGACACGACCGTAAAGCTGACGGAACAGCGTCTCCTGAGAATGGCGAAGGTACATCGTGCGTCGCTGGAAAAACGGTTCCCGGGGTTGAAGGATATACCCTTCGAACATTGTTGGGCCGGCCGTGTTTGCCTGAGCCTGAACCATGTCCCTGCCTTCGGTGAGATTGAAGAGGGATTGTTCTCGGCTTGCTGCGAGAACGGCCTCGGCACGGTCAAAAGCACATTGGCTGGAATGTTGGCAGCCGAACTCGCCACTGGGAACACGTCGAGGCATCTCGAGGAATTCAAGTCCAATCCGAGTCCGAGCAGGATTCCGCCGGAGCCTTTCGCCTGGCTCGGCGTCAACGCCGTTATCAAATGGCAGGAATTGCGTGCAGGCCGCGAGGGATGATCCCTCGCCTCGCAATGATGAAGGTCGTCTCAAAAAGTGGCCTTTGTGAAGATGGGAACGAAAAACTAGGAGCAAAAAATGAAGACTCTGTGGAAAGCGCTATGTGCTGCGGCAATGGTCGGAATGACCATGATGTCTGCGCATGCGGAAGAGAAGTCCATCACCATCGGGACGATGTCGTGGGAAGATCTGACCCCGATCACCGGCATCACAAAAAAGGTTCTGGAGGATTCTGGGTACACTGTGAAGGTGGTGCCGTTCTCCGAATGGGGCATCGCTTACGCTGCCCTCAGCAAGGGTGACATACAGATCCTCGCCTCGCAGACGGACTATGTCGCGCAGGATTACTGGGAGAAGAACAAGAAACGCCTCGAGAAAATCTCGCCGGTTTCGCATGGCCTGTTCCAGGGCGTCGCGGTACCTAAATACGTGACCATCGACTCGATGGACCAGTTGAACGATAACGCCGACAAGTTCAGCGGCAAGATCGTCGGCATCGAACCGGGCTCGGGCCTGATGCGCGACACAAGCAATTCCGTAAAGGAATATGGCCTCAAGCTCCAGCTCGTCGAAGGCAGCACCGCGGCAATGACCGCCGCACTCAAGTCGGCAACCGACCGCAAGGAATGGATTGCCGTGACGATCTGGGAGCCGTCCTGGATGATGCAGAAGTACGACGTGAAGTTCCTGGCTGATCCGAAAGGCGTATTCCCGCCACCGCAGAGCTACTACTGGATCGGCCAGAAGGGCTTCTCGGCCGAAAATCCTCACGCCCGTGAGGTCATTGCCAGCGTGTACGTCCCGCTTGCCGACATCACTGCGATCAACAGCGCGGTCAACGACGGCAAGACGATGGACGAGGCGGTCAAGGACTGGACCGACAGCCATGCCGATCTTCTGAAGCGTTGGGAAAATATCAAATCGGAGTAACGCATGACGGTCGGGCCGCTGAGGAATTCGGCGGCCCGGGCCCGAATTTCCACGAAAAGAACGCCGGTATCAAACTGGTTCGCGGGGAACGCTATGAACAGTAAGATGAACAATGCCAACGATGTTTTGATCGACTGCCAGTCCGTTTGGAAAATTTTCGGAGCCCGCGCGAACGCGGCGGTTGCGGCGGTAAAGGCAAATGGCTTGTCGAAGAAACAGGTGCTCACGGACTTTGACTGTGTGGTCGGCGTGTCCGACGCCAGCCTGCAGGTCCGCCGCGGAGAGATTTTCTGCATCATGGGACTTTCCGGCAGCGGAAAGTCGACCCTCATCCGCCTTCTCAACAGGTTGATCGAACCGAGCCTTGGCAAGATCTTCGTCAAAGGCAGGGATATCTCGTCTTTGAATGCCGCCCAATTGCGGGACATACGAGCCCGGAACATCGGAATGGTGTTCCAAAGCGTTGCGCTTCTGCCTCATCGTACCGTGCTGGAAAACGCCGCCTTCGGTCTTGAGGTCCGAGGCGTTCCTAAGGACGAGCGATACAAGACGGCCCGTGCGGCGCTGGATAAGGTCGGCCTCTCCGACTGGACCGGACGATATCCGGCAGAATTGTCGGGCGGCATGCAACAGCGCGTCGGTCTGGCGCGCGCCATCGCCGCCGATCCCGAGATCATCCTGATGGACGAGCCGTTCAGTGCGCTCGATCCCTTGATCCGCCGCCAACTCCAAGACGAATTCCGGCAGCTCACCAAGTCGCTTGGGAAATCTGCCGTGTTTATCACCCACGATCTCGAGGAAGCCATCCGGATCGGTGACCGCATCGCCATCATGAAAGACGGTGTCATCGTCCAGGTCGGCAATGCCGAGGAGATCGTAACAAAGCCCGCCGACGCCTATGTCGCCGAATTCGTGGCCGGCATCTCCAGAATTCACCTCGTCAAGGCGCACTCCGTCATGATGGCGGTCGCCGAATACGCGAGCAGTCAACCTGGTGTCGACGTGGGTTCGTTGCTGCGCACCACACCTGAGGCCGACATCGGCGAACTCATCGACCTGACCATGCAGTCCAACCGGGATGCGGTTGCCGTCGTTGAAGACGGCAAGGTCGTCGGTGTCGTCACCACGCGCGGACTGCTGTGTGGCGTGGCCGGAAATCCAGGCAACGTGCCAGCAGCGGCATAGATCGGGGAATGTCATGGACACGTCAGTCATAACGGACAGCTTCGATGAAAAGATCGACGATGCGCTCAACTGGATCAGTGACAATGCCTCATGGCTGTTCGACAGCATTAGGGCAGTACTGGAAGGCACCTACGAGGGGGTCCTCTGGCTGGTGCAGCTCCCGCCCTTTTATGTGGTCGCGATCATCGCGGCGGCACTGGGATGGCGCCTGATCAACATCACGGCTGGATTACTGATCGGATTGGCTCTGATCGGCTGCGCTGTGATGGGCCTGTGGGCGGAGACCATGAGCACGCTGGCCCTGGTCATCACGGCTACTGTCCTGGCGCTTGTCATCGGTATCCCGCTCGGCGTCGTGGCCGGGTTCGTCAAGACGTTCGACAGGATCGTCGAACCGGTGCTCGATCTCATCCAGACCCTGCCGCCGTACATTTACCTTCTGCCGGCGATCGCACTGATGGGATACGGACCTGCCACTGCCCTGATGGCGACTGTCATCGTCGCGATGCCTCCGGCGATCAGATTGACTTCTCTCGGCATTCGCAGGACCCCGCACGAGTTCATCGAACTGGGCCAGGCAAGCGGCCTGACGCCGTGGCAGATGTTTTCCAAGATCAGGCTGCCCTTCGCTATTCCGAGTGTCATGGCCGGGATCAACCAGAGCCTGATGATGGCGTTCGGCATGGTGGTAATTGCCGGCATCGTCGGTTCCGGCGGCTTGGGCGAAACGATCTACAGTGCGGTCAGAACACTCGACATCGCAACCTCGATCAACGCCGCCATCGCGATTGTGATCCTCACCATGGTGATCGATCGACTGACGCAAAGTGCAGCACGCAGCACCAATGGAGGCAAATGATGAACCTGGAATCCATTCGGTTTTCTCCGGGCGCATACCTCGCCCCTGTCGTCGACTGGCTGAACGCGAATTTTCAT
Organism: Pararhizobium sp. A13; assembly: GCF_040126305.1. Classification (NCBI taxonomy): domain Bacteria; kingdom Pseudomonadati; phylum Pseudomonadota; class Alphaproteobacteria; order Hyphomicrobiales; family Rhizobiaceae; genus Pararhizobium; species Pararhizobium sp. A13. The sequence goes on from NZ_CP149511.1 coordinate 901,864, forward strand.
CCCTTCTTCGACATCGTGACAAGGGTGATCGAGGCAGTCCTGGGAGGCATTGAATCTGCGCTGCTTTATCTGCCCTATTACGCAGTCATCATTGTCATCGTCGCCTTCGCTGCAATCTTCGTGAATATCCGCGTCGCGGTCACCAGTGGGATAGCACTGGCATTCTGTTTCCTGGCGGGTCTTTGGGAAGCATCGATGCAAACGCTTGCGCTGGTGACAGTGTCCGTGTGCATTTCGGTGCTGATTGCGTTTCCGCTCGGCATCTTGGCATCCCGGTATCGGAAGTTCGAGGCGGCGATCCGTCCCGTGCTGGACATCATGCAGACGGTTCCCCCGTGGGTCTATCTCATCCCGGCCGTGATGATCTTCAGCCTCGGGCGGGTCCCGGCGATCATCGCCACGATCGTCTATGGCATACCGCCAATGCTGCGCCTGACAACTTTGGCGTTCAACCAGGTTCCGAAGGACCTGTTGGAACTCGGACAAGCAACCGGCGCTTCGCCGCGCTCGATCCTCTTCAAGATCGAAATCCCGGCGGCCACTCCGACACTGCTCGTGGGACTGAATCAATGCATCCTCCTCTCGTTGGCCATCGTCGTTCTCGCAGGGCTTGTTGGAGCAGGTGGACTAGGTGCCGAGGTGACGCGCGGGCTGACACGAATGGAAATGGGCCTGGGCCTTCGGGCCGGGCTTGCCATCGTGGCGGTCGCGATTTTCCTCGACAGACTGTCGCGCGGTGCGCTGCAAGGTCGTAGGGCACGCGCCTAGCAACTGACGAGACTCGAAAGGATCCATCATGCGGCGCAGCTTCTTCTGCATCGATGCCCACACCTGCGGCAATCCGGTTCGGCTTGTCGCCGGCGGCGGCCCTCTCCTGCCGCATCTTCCGATCGCCGAGCGCCGGGAGCTGTTCGTCCGTGACCACGACTGGGTGCGCCAGGCGCTGATGTTCGAGCCGCGTGGCCATGACATCATGTCGGGCGCGATCATCTATCCGGCCTATCGCGACGACTGTGACTTCGCGGTCATTTTCATCGAAGTCAGCGGATGTCTGCCAATGTGTGGCGCGGGCACCATCGGTCTCGTGACCGCCGGCATAGAGGAGGGCCTCATTACTCCAAGGGTCGACGGGCAGCTTTCAATCGAGACCCCGGCAGGTCGCGTGGATATCAAGTACGAGAAGCCAGGCGAGTTCGTGGAATCCGTAACGATGTTCAACGTTCCCAGCTATCTGCATGCGGCAGACGTCGCGGTCGACGTCGCGGGTGTGGGACGTCTCATTGTCGATATTTCCTATGGCGGAAACTATTACGCTGTGGTCGAGCCGCAGGATTCGTGGTCAGGACTGGACGGCCTGTCAGCCGGCGACATTGTAGACCTCAGCGTAAAACTGCGAGACGCCCTGGCCGATGTCTGTGCTCCAGAGCACCCGGACGACAGCAGGATTCGGGGCGTTCATCATGCTCTCTGGTGTGACAAACCCACCAGCGACAAGGCTGACGGGCGTGGAGCCGTCTTCTATGGCGACAAGGCGATCGATCGATCGCCGGGTGGAACAGGCACGTCTGCCCGGATGGCCCAGCTCCACGGCAAGGGTCGATTGCAACTCGGCGAATCCTTCCGTCAGGAAAGCCTGATCGGCACGGTGTTCGA